>CAZITF010000426.1:0-2562 GCA_964542095.1 uncultured Rhodobacterales bacterium | reverse complement strand
CTTTTCCTCGTCCGTATCCTCGTCGACCAGCGTGACCGTGGCCCCGAACTTGATCGCGCCCGACATCTTGGACGGGTCGATCACATCTGCCAGCGAAATCACGCCCTCAAGCTCTTTCACGCGGCCCTCGATAAAGGACTGCTTTTCCTTGGCGGAGTGATATTCGGCGTTTTCGCTGAGGTCACCGTGTTCGCGCGCCTCGGCAATCGCCTTGATGATGGCGGGCCGCTCGACGGTCTTGAGTTGCTTGAGCTCGGTTTCCAGAGCCTGTGCCCCTGCGCGGGTCATCGGAATCTTTTCCATGGGCGTCGTCCAGATAAGGTGCGGCGGCCCCGGTTGGGAGCCGCCGATGCATAATATGGGGTTTACCTGACCCAATGGGGCGGGGGAATGCAAGCGGATTTGGGGAGCAGTGTCCCGCCGATACCAATCAGACCGCTCCGTGATTGGGGGCTCTGCCCCCGGCGCGTCGCGCCTCCCCCGGGATTTTTTTGAAACAGAGAAGCTGCGATGTTCAGTCGTATTGCACGATCTCGTATTCGATCCCGTCATGATCGTGGAAATAGAAGCGCTGGCCAGGTTCGTAGTCGTAATGTTCGCCTGGTTCGAAGCCGGTTGCCGACACGCGCTTGCGCATGGTGTCGATGTCGTCCACCACCACGGCAATGTGGTTGAGGCCGCCCCGGGTGGTGTAGTTGTCTTCGCGCGGCTTCAGCCCGCCCTCCTTTGGTACATATAGCGCGAGATAGCGGTCGTCGGTGCCCACGTGGACGGAATAGCCCACCTCGCGCGACCCGCCGGTCCAGCGCACGTGCCAGCCGAACAGATCGCACATCCATTTGGCCGTGGCATCGGGGTCGGTGACGGTGAAGTTGGTGTGTTCAAGCTGTGCGGGGGTGCCCATTTGGTCTTTCCTTTCGTTGTCGATGGGGTCAGTGTCCCACCTTAAGTCAACTTGAGGTCAAGGGGTTTTTCATGTCCGCATCCGAAGGTCTGAGTATCGGAGAGATCGCCAAGCGCACGGGGCTGGCGGTGTCCGCGATCCGCTATTACGAAGCGGAGGGGCTGATCGCGCCATGGCGCAACGGGGCCGGGCGCCGCCGGTTTCAGCGCGCCGACATCAGGCGGCTGAGTTTCGTGATGATCGCGCAGCAGTTCGGGTTCACCCTGCCACAGATCCGCGCAGAACTGGACCGCTTGCCGCGCCACCGCGCGCCGACCAAGGCCGACTGGGCCCGCATCAGCCAGACCTTTCGCGATGGTCTTGACACCCGCATCGCGCGGCTGGAGCGGTTGCGCGACACGCTGGAGGGCTGCATCGGCTGCGGCTGTCTGAGCCTTGAGGCCTGCGCGCTGTACAACCCCGAGGACCGCGCCGGCGCGCGCGGAACGGGGCCGCGCTATCTGATGGGCGACAGTCCGGACGCTTGACACCCCTGCGCGCATGGCGGGCATTTCTTGATCGGGCGGTGCGTCCGGTCCAGCCTTTGACGATATTTGTTTCGGTTGCTGGTTTGGAAATTTCGGCATGATCAAGACATCCGGCATGTGTTGGTTCAAGGGGCCGTTCTGGCCGGAACTCAAGGCGCTGACGCCAATTCGCGACGGTCTTTGGATTGATCCCAAGCTCTCGGCTCAGCTCCGCGATCGAAGCTTGCGCTCGCTGTATTGTTGCTCTGACGGCGTGCGTGGTCGTGGCACCCCCATGACGAATTTGTCCCATAATGCTTCCTTCCATTCCAACGAACGGATCGCACCATCAAACCGTGGGATCAAACACCTGGGCAATGCGTGCGTCGATTTCGTGCCAGAAGTCGCGCGGGCTAAAGGACCGCACCGAGATCACGGGTATGAGGTGCCGCACTTTCACCATCACCTGCAACACCGGTTGCAATTGTCCCGACAAGGGTCTGAAGCAGGGCCATTTCGACGGCGCAACGCATGGCGCCCGAGCATATCGTTGACTGCCTTGGCCGCCTGCGAGTCCCCCGGTCACCACCCTGTGTTGCATAAGTGCCGCCACAAGCGTCGCCGCGCAACCGGTGTCGTGAACGCGGGTCCGTCCGCGACGGGATGGAAACCTTGCGGTGTGACCGGCATCAGAAGGTTCCTTGAGGGTGGGCGGATCATGCATCTGCAACGTGCAGAATGATCGGGCCAGTGTGAACCGCCATGACAAGGCATGCCTTTTTACGCGGTGTCGCGATTGCATATGGGGCAGGGCTGGGCTAGCCAATTCAGGATGTTTTTTGCGAGGGGCGCGGCCTTTCGCCCCGGATAGAGGAGTGGTCCGACATGGCCGAGATTGAACGCGAAGCGATGGAATATGACGTGGTGATCGTTGGTGCAGGACCTGCGGGCCTGTCGGCGGCGATCCGTCTGAAGCAGCTGGATGCGGATCTGAATGTTGTGGTGCTGGAAAAGGGCTCGGAAGTGGGGGCGCATATCCTGTCGGGTGCGGTGCTGGATCCCTGCGGGTTGGACGCGCTGATCCCCGATTGGCGCGACAAGGGTGCCCCGATCACCGTGCCGGTGAAGGAAGACAATTTCTATATGCTGGGT
>CAZITF010000425.1:0-2562 GCA_964542095.1 uncultured Rhodobacterales bacterium | reverse complement strand
CCCGGCGGTCGTCTTTGCCAAACATCAGGTGATCGACCCGCCAACCCCGCGCGGCGTGGCGCAGGCGCTTGGTCTGGACCTCGCCCTGCGCAAGGAGGACGTGTTCGACGTCGCCATCGTCGGCGGCGGCCCCGCGGGCGTGGCGGCAGGCGTCTATGCGGGGGCCGAAGGGCTGTGCGCCGTCGTGCTCGAAGACCTCGCCATCGGCGGGCAGGCGGGCACCTCGTCGCGGATCGAGAACTACATGGGCTTTCCCACCGGTATTTCGGGCGGCGACCTTGTGGGGCGCGGCGAGGTGCAGGCGATGAAATTCGGCACCCGCTTTGCCATGCCGGTACGCGCGCAGCACCTGGAGCAATGCGAAAAGCGGCTGTTTCACATCCGACTCGACAATGACGACCGGGTGTCGGCGCGCGCGCTGATCGTGGCGACGGGGGTGCAATACCGGCGTATGGAACTGGACAGGCTCGAGGAATTCGAGGGCAACGGGGTCTATTATGCCGCCACGGACGTCGAGGCGCGCTATTGCAAGGACAGCGAGGTCGCGATCATCGGGGGCGGCAATTCGGCGGGGCAGGCGGCGATGTTCCTGGCCCGTTCGGCCAGCCATGTGCACGTGCTGGTGCGCGGCGACAGCCTGTCCTCGTCGATGTCGGACTACCTGCTCCAGCGGCTGCAAAGCCACCCGCGCATCACCATCCACCTGTGTACCAGCGTAACCGGGTTGCTTGGGGATGAAACCCTCGAGGCGGTGCGCGTGCGCAACCGGGCCGAGGGCGCGGACTGGCAGATCAGAACGCGCGCGCTGTTCGTGATGGTCGGGGCGGCCCCCAATACGGGCTGGCTGTCGGGGCTGGTCGATCTGGACGGGCGCGGCTTTGTGCGCACCGGTCCCGAAGTCGGGGGCGGATCGCAGTTCGAAACCTCGCGCCGGGGCGTGTTTGCCGTGGGCGACGTGCGGGCCGGATCGGTCAAGCGCGTGGCCAGCGCCGTGGGCGAAGGATCGGTGGTGATGTCCGCCGTCTGGGGCCACATCCACGACTGACGCGGCGCATCCGGGCGGGCGCGTTTTCCGGAACCGGAAAACGAAACGGAAACTGTTTCAGTTTCCGACGCCGCCCAAAGGTCTGGAATACCTTGCCTTTTGGTCGCGGCTTTGCTGACCTATCTAGACCGCGAAGTTGCAAGGGATGGACCATGGAATCGATGCTGGTGCTGTTGGGCCTTGTGGTCCTCGCGATCCCTGTCGCCGTGATCTATCTGCTGGTGGCGCAGTCCGGCCTGCGCCGGCGTGTCGGGGCGCTCGAAACGGATATCGCGCGCCTGATGGCCGACCAACCGGGCGCGCCGGCCCCGCCCGCCGCACGGCAGGCCGCGCCCGAGGCGCGATCTGCACCGCCCGAAAAACCAGCGCCCCCGGCCACGCCGGAGCAACCCGAAGAACCCGCCGCCGCGCGCGTCATCGCCGCGCGCAAGGCCGCGCAGGACAAAACCGTCCCGTCCGGTCCGGGCCGCGCACAGATCGCCATGGCCTGGGTCGCGGCCAACTGGTTCTATGTGGTCTCGGCCCTGTCGCTGGCGCTCGCGGGGCTGTTCCTTGTGCAATACGGCGTGGAAAACGGCCTGTTCCCGCCCGCCGCCCGCGTACTGGCCGCGCTGGGCTTCGGTGCGGCCCTTGTGGGCGGGGGCGAAGTGATCCGCCGCCGCTACGGCGATGGCCCGCAAAGCGCGACGGCCTATATCCCGTCGGTCTTTTCCGGGGCGGGCCTCGTGTCGCTGTTCGGGGCGGTCGCCGCGGCGCGCCTGCTCTATGATCTGATCGGGGTCGAGGTCGCCTTTGCGGGCATGGCCGCTGTCGGTCTGCTGGGCGTCGCGCTTGGCTGGTTGCACGGGCCGCTGCTGACCACCGTCGGGGTTGTTGGCGCCTTTGTCGCACCGCTTCTGGTGGGCAGCACGGTGCCGCCGACCAACTGGCTCTACCTCTATTTCGGCATCGTCACGGGCGTCGGGCTGGGCGTGGATACGCTGCGCCGCTGGGCCTGGGTGTCGGCGCTCAGCGTCGGCCTCGGCCTTGGCATGGGCTGGCTGACCCTGCAGGGCGGCGGGGACGGGCTCGCCTTTGGATTCCAGCTGTTTGTTCTGGGCATCGTTGCGCTGGCCGTTCTGGTGCCCGCCCGCGGTATCCGGCCCGACCATGACGGGCTGCTGGTGAGCCAGTGGGCAACAGACCCCACGGGGCCGCGCCCCGGTTTTCCCACGGCGTTGGCCGCCGCAGCCGCTGCGCTGGCGACAGCCGGTCTGGTCTGGACCGGCACCACGGGTGGCGCGGTGTTCTGGCCGGGCGTCGTCGCGCTGGTCGTGCTTGCGCTGGCCCTCGCGTTCTGGTCGCTTACCGGCCCCGCGCTCGAGGACCTCGCCCTTTTGCCCGGCGTCGGCCTGCTGGCGGTCGTGGCCTGGCAGGGCGAGACGCGCGGCGCGGTCTGGCGGGCCTTTGCCGATACCTACGCGGCCACGGCAGAGGCGAAGTTCCCCCTCGCCGTGACGTTGCTCTGGGCCATCGGG
>CAZITF010000424.1:0-2563 GCA_964542095.1 uncultured Rhodobacterales bacterium | reverse complement strand
CATTCGGTGATCTCCGGCACCACCTATGTGGCCCTGCCCGAAGGCACCAATGCGCTCAAACTCGAAGACCCGCGGCTGCCGATGATGATGGCCGCCCCGCCCCGGACCAAGGACGCAGCGCCCGATCTGCAAACCTTCCATTACGCCCGCCCCGCCGTGGGCGACGTGCTGCTGTGGGAAAGCTGGCTGCGCCACGAGGTGCCCATGAACATGTCCGAGGACGACCGCCTGTCTGTGTCGTTCAACTATGGCTGGGAATAGCGATTTGCGCGCCACCCCGCTTGAGGACTTGTCGGTCGAGACCGGCACGCGGCCCCGCGCCCCGACCCTGCCCGACGCAACCGACGCACAGCGGGCCAAGGGGCGGCATCTCGCCGCCATCCACGCCCAATACTTGCAGGACATGGCACGACTGGCTGCCGTGATCGACCGGATCGAGGCGGGCGATACACCCCCCGCCCATCTTGCCCGGATCGTGCTGGCGAGTGACATGGCGCAGAACTTTGCCGCCTTTGGCAACCTGTGCGGTCAGGGCTGCCAGATGCTGACCATGCACCACAATATCGAGGAACATCACCTGTTCCCCGAGATCGAAGGCAAGGCCGCGCCCTTCACCGCCCTGATCGCGCGGCTGCGCGAGGAACATAAGGTTGTGCATGAGTTGCTGGATCGGCTTGCGGCGTGTTCAGAGCGGCTGACCCGGTCGCCCGACGCCGCAGGCTTCGCCGAAACCCGCGCCGTCTTTGCCGCCCTGCACCGCGCGATCCAGAGCCATTTCGGCTATGAAGAGCGCGAGTTGGAAGCGGCCATCGGCGTCTACGTGGACCGGATCTGAGTTACTTTTTCGTCTCGCCCGCCTTCTTCGCCGCCTTTTCCTCGCGGGTCAGTTTGTTGCCCCACTGGTTGTTGGACAGGCCCAGCCCGTCCGGCATCGGCTTGGTCTTGCCCTTCTTGACCTCGCCGCCCTTGTTGAGGAACTCCTGGATCAGGGCGTCGTCGGTGTTGGGTTTGGGGACGTGTTTCATGGGGTGCCTCGCTTGGGGTGGCGTGGCGCTCAGCTTAGGGATTCGTGCGGCAATAGCTACCGTAAAGCCGGACCAACGCCGACAATACGCAAAGCAGCGCCATCGACAGGCCGCGGTATGTCGATCCCAAAATACGGCTAAGGAGCGCCATGGCAGCCAGGCACATCTTAGCTGCGGGCAACGCGCTGGTCGCGAAATATCGCCATGCCGGGGAGCGGGTCATGCCAAAGGCATGCTTCCAGCATGACCGACGGCGCGGCGGCCTGCGGCCTGGATTGCGTACATCTCACAGTAGGCCGGGCTTCAGCCCGGCACCGCCACAGTCCCGATGGCTGTTCGAAACAGGCCAGAGCCCGACCGACCTGGAGGGCCCCTGATCTGGGCGTCCCCTCACCGTCAGGCACAGCACGAAAGCTCAGCGCAGGTGTCGACATAGCGCCCGCCCTCCGGGGGGAGGTCGGTCGGGCGCTGGCCGGGCTGTGCCCGGCAGGGGACACAGCCTGGTCGCGGCGCTTGTCTTCGGACATTGCGTCAACAAGCGACACCAGAAAATCACCGTGTCCACTGAGATAAAGACCAAAGAGCACAGTGACCGCGAACAAAAAGCCCCCGACGCTTTCACGCCGGGGGCTCCAAGTCTCACCGTAGGGCGGGGTTAACCCCGCCTTACTCCCAATCTCCACCGTGTGCCTCTACGATTGTGCCAAAGGCACAATCACCGCGCACGCGTCGCCCCGTGAATGGGGCGACGGGATTACCAGTCCTCGCGAACCACGACCCGTGTCTTGATCGGCAGTTTCATCGCCGCCAGACGCAGCGCTTCACGCGCCACATCGTCGCCGACTCCGTCGATTTCGAACATCACGCGGCCGGGTTTGACCTTGGCCGCCCAACGGTCGACCGAGCCCTTGCCCTTACCCATCCGGACCTCGATCGGCTTGGCCGAAATCGGCACATCCGGAAAGATGCGGATCCAGACGCGGCCCTGACGTTTCATGTGACGCGTCATGGCACGACGGGCGGCTTCGATCTGACGGGCGGTGACCCGCTCGGGTTCGATTGCCTTCAGGCCGTAGGTGCCAAAGTTCAGGTCGGACCCGCCCTTTGCCAGACCCTTGATCGAGCCCTTGAACTGCTTGCGGAATTTGGTGCGCTTTGGTTGAAGCATCTCTCTGCCCTCCTATCAGCGACGACCGCCGGCACCGCGAGGTGCTGGGCCATCCTGGAGTTCCTGTGCCTTGCGGTCACGCGCCTGCGGGTCGTGCTCCATGATCTCACCTTTGAAGATCCAGGTCTTGATCCCGATGATACCGTAGGCCGTTGTCGCTTCGACGTGGGCGTAATCGATGTCGGCACGCAGGGTATGCAGGGGCACGCGGCCCTCGCGATACCATTCGGTCCGCGCGATTTCGGCACCGCCAAGGCGGCCCGCGACGTTCACGCGGATGCCAAGGGCACCCATACGCATGGCGTTCTGCACGGCACGTTTCATGGCGCGACGGAAAGACACCCGGCGTTCCAGCTGCTGTGCGATGGAC
>CAZITF010000423.1:0-2564 GCA_964542095.1 uncultured Rhodobacterales bacterium | reverse complement strand
GTGGCTGGATTACCAGAACGACGTCAAGGTCTCGGACGTGCAACTCGCCGCGCAAGAAGGGTTCGAGAGCGTCGAACACGCCAAACGCTACACCACGCTCGGCATGGCGACGGATCAGGGAAAATTGAGCAACATCAACGGGCTCGCGATCCTTTCTGATGCGCTGGATCAACCCATTCCACAGACCGGCACGACCACGTTCCGCCCGCCCTATACCCCCATCTCGATGGGCGCCATCGGCGGCGAGGCGCGCGGCGACGTGTTCCAGCCGGTCCGCCGCACGCCGATGCACGACTGGCACGCCGAAAACGGCGCCGATTTCGAACCCGTGGGCCAGTGGCGGCGTCCCTATGCCTATGTGCGCGGCGGCGAGACGGTCCATGACGCGGTGATGCGCGAAACAAAGAACGTGCGCGAAAACCTCGGGCTGCTCGACGCCTCCACGCTGGGCAAGATCGTGGTCAAGGGGCCGGATGCGGGCAAGTTCCTCGACATGCTCTACACCAACATGATGAGCACCCTGAAACCGGGCAAATGCCGTTATGGCCTGATGTGCGGCGAAAACGGCTTTCTGATCGATGACGGCGTGGTGGCACGCATCAATGACGACACGTTCCTGTGTCACACCACCACCGGCGGGGCCGAACGCATCCATGCCCACATGGAGGAATGGCTGCAAACCGAGTGGTGGGACTGGCAAGTCTACGTGGCCAACGTGACCGAGCAATATGCCCAGGTGGCCGTGGTCGGCCCGAACGCCCGCGCGGCCCTCGAGGCGCTGGGGGGCATGGATGTCTCGAAAGAGGCGCTGGGGTTCATGGAATGGGCCGACGGCACGCTGGGCGGGTTCGAAGTGCGGGTGTACCGGATCTCGTTCTCGGGCGAGCTCAGCTATGAGATCGCCGTCAGGGCCAGCGAGGGGCAGGCGTTCTGGGATGCGCTGATGGTCGTGGGCGAGGCCCATGGCGTGATGCCCTATGGCACCGAGGCGCTGCACATCCTGCGCGCCGAAAAGGGGTTCATCATGATCGGGGACGAGACCGATGGCACCATCATCCCGCAGGACCTGGGCCTGCACTGGGCGCTTTCCAGGAAGAAAGAGGACTATCTGGGCAAGCGCGCCCATCTGCGCAGCCATATGGCCGATCCGAACCGCTGGCGGCTGGTGGGGCTTGAGACGACCGATGGGTCGGTTCTGCCCGATGGGGCCTATGCCACAGCCGAAGGGCGCAATGCCAACGGGCAACGCCATGTGCAGGGGCGGGTCACCTCGACGTATTTCTCGCCCAACCTGAACAAGGGGATCGCGATGGGGCTGGTTCTGAACGGGCCGGACCGCATGGGCGAGATGCTGGAGTTCCCGGGCACCGATGGCAAGGTCTTTTCCGCGCGCATCGTCAGCCCCGTCTTTTACGATCCTGAGGGGGAAAAGCAGAATGTCTAAGGCAGTAAGTGCCCTTGGCGGGGCGGCATGGACAGACGGGATCGCCACGGTGCATGAGGCACCGTTGCAAGGCATGATCACCCTGCGCGGCAATCTGACCTCCAAAGGAGTGATCAAGGCCGCGACCGGTGCGACGGGCATGAAGATGCCCGCGCAGGGCACCGCCAATTGCGAAGGTGGCAAGGGCATCTGCTGGATGTCGCCGGATGAGGTGCTGGTGCTGTGCGGCTACGGCGACGTGGCAGATGTGCTGGACAAGATGCGCAAGGCGATTGGCGATCAGCACGCGCTGGCGGTGGACGTCTCGGACGCACGCGCCCTGTTCCGGGTGGCGGGCAAGGGGGCGCGAGAGGTGATGGCCAAGCTCGCGCCCGTCGATTTCCGCCCCGACGCCTTTGGCCAGGGAATGTTCCGCCGCTCGCGGCTGGCGCAGGTGCCCGCCGCCTTCTGGATACAGGAGGACGAGGCCTTTCACGTGACCTGTTTCCGCTCGCAAGCCCGATATGTGTTCGATCTGCTGACAACCGCCGCGCAACCGGGCAGCCGGGTCGGACATTTCTGAACCTTCACCGTGTTTCCTGCCGGGGGTTTACTTTCGCGCCGACAGTATTCACGACTGGGCGCGAAGACCTTGTTCGGGAAAGAGTGTTTTATGCGTTTCAGTCCGTTGCTGCTCACCGTCGCCGTAATGGCGCTGCCGATCGCGGGCCACGCCCGGAATCTTGCCTGCACGACCCAAACCAGCGATTCGGGCGGCTGGGTGCCGCGCATGACGATATTTTTCATTGACGAAGACAAGAAAACCGCTTCCGTGCTGAACGAACTGACGATGGTCAAAAGCCGGCAACCCATGCGCGCGCGGGTAAGGAAAACCCGGAACCAGACCTTGCGGATCAATTGGAACGTCAATGGTTTGCGCACCAAGCAGGGCCCGATTGTCACCGCGCACTTCTTTGCGACCTTTGACGCAACCCTCAGCGTCGTGAACATCAAGGCGACAGTCGGCAACGGGATCAATGCGCCGTCGGGGCAGGGCCGCTGCGTCGAGCTTGACCAAAAGACCCTCGATGGCCTCGTCGCTGGCGGATAATCTCGCAACGCCTCCTTGACCTTGCGATAA
>CAZITF010000422.1:0-2567 GCA_964542095.1 uncultured Rhodobacterales bacterium | reverse complement strand
TGGCGGGCGCCGCCACAAGCGCCGGCGACCCTTCGAGTCGCGCCTCGACCTCTTCCGAGAAGTAGCGCCCGCCGTGCATGACCGTGTCGATCGCGCGATGGAGCGTGGCGGGCTCCTCACCCTTCACGACGTAGCCGGCCGCGCCGACTTCGAGCGCCTGCTCGATGTAGCGATCGCGACAGAACGCACTCAGGAAGATCACCCGTGTCTGCGGGGAAGCGCTCGCGATCTCCCGGGCCGCGACAACCACCGCATGCCCCCCGATGGCACGCTGGAAGAGAAATTCGCCCTGCGCCACAACGTCGAATTTTCCGAAGGGGGCGTGTTTCACCGGCTGATGGGCGCGAAATCGGTGCTGACCAACACGCTGCACGGGCAGGGGATCAAGACCCCGGGCCCCCGTGTGGTCATCGACGGCCACGCGCCCGACGGCACGGCCGAGGCGGTCTATATCGACGGCGCGCCCGGATTTACCCTGTCGGTGCAGTGGCATCCGGAGTGGAACGCCAAGGCCGATCCGGTCTCGCGCCCGTTGTTCGAAGCCTTTGGCGCGGCCTGCCGCGACTGGGCGGACGGGCAACGCGCACGGCCCATGCTGCGCAGCGCCTGACGCCGCCCACCTCGTTTAACGCCGCGTTAACCACGCCCGGTCTAGCGTTGTTTCATGCCACGCTACGTCCGCTCAAATCTGCCCGGTCACACCTATTTCTTCACGCTGCGCGCGGCGCGGCGCGGGGACGATCTGTTTGTGCGCCGGATCGAGGCGCTGCGTCAGGCCACCCGCAAGACCCGCGCCGCCTACCCGTTCGAGATCGACGAGATCGTGGTGCTGCCCGACGTGATCCACGCGCTCTGGACACTGCCACCTGAGGATGCGGACTTTTCCCGGCGCATCCGTATGCTCAAGAGCCTCTTTTCCCGCAGCGTGCCCGCGCCCGCAGACGTCGGTGCGCTGCGTTTGCGCCCCGGCGAAAAGGGGCTGTGGCAGCGGCGGTTCTGGGAACACGCGATCCGGGACAGTGACGATCTGGCGGCCCATCGCCACATGATCCTGTGTGCGCCCGTTCAGGCAGGTCTGGTAAACCGCCCGGAACACTGGCCGCATTCCTCGATCCATCGCGCCATTGCGCGAGGCACATATGTGCCGGACGGGCGGGTCGGCGCGGCCTATCGCCCCGCTCGGATCGGGCGCAGGACACCTGCGCCTTACGGGATCGCGGCGCAGGAGGGCGCAGGTGTCCTGCGCCGGGCCCGGCCTTGCCTCTTGCTCCGTGTCGGCGATCCTGTAAGCCTGCACTCGATACCGCCCTGGCCCGAGGCAGCACATGAAAGACCTGATAGACGTTCCACCGCTCTGGCTGGCGCTGGCCATTGTCGCCGCATGGTGGCAGGCCCGCCTGTTTCCGCTGGGTCTGTCGATTGCCGGACCTGTGACCGACGCGCTGGCCGGGCTGTTCATCGGGGCAGGGATCATCCTGATCCTTGCCGCCGCGCTCGCGTTCCGGCGCGCCCGCACCACGATCATCCCGCACAAGACGCCTGCGCATCTGGTCACGACCGGCATTTACGCGCGCAGCCGCAATCCCATTTACCTTGGCGATACGCTGATCCTGACCGGGTTGATCCTGCGCTTTGATGCGGTGCTGTCGCTGGTGCTGGTGCCGCTTTTCGTGTGGTGGATTGAGCGGCATTTCATCATCCCCGAAGAAAACCGGATGCGCCGCACCTTTCGCGCGGATTTCGCGACTTACGAACGAAAAGTGCGCCGCTGGCTGTAGGTCTTTGCGATTATTGCGCAGGCCAGGGCGTGCGCCTGCTTGTATCTCTGCACGCACAACGGTACTTGGGTGGATGGGTGGCGCGCGCCGCCCGTTGTCTGCCATGACCGCCAAGGGGAGCGCTCCGTATGAAGATCGGGACACCAAAAGAAACCTATGCCGGAGAGCGCCGGGTCGCCATGACGCCCGACAGTGCCAAGGCCCTGCAAAAGCTGGGTCATGCCTGCGTGATCGAGACCGGCGCGGGGCGTGAGGCCGGGTTTGACGATGCGGCCTACAAGGCGGCAGGCGTTGAAGTGGTCAAGACGGGTGCGGCCCTGTGGAAGGCCGCAGATGTGGTCGCCAAGGTGCGCGCACCCGACGATACAGAGATGAAGCGCCTGCGCGAAGGCCAGACGCTGATTTCCTTTTTCTCCCCCGTGGCGGACGAAAAGAAGATGAACCAGGCCGCCGAAAAGGGCGCCACCGTCATCGCGATGGAGATGATCCCGCGCATCAGCCGGGCGCAAAAGATGGACGCGCTGTCGTCGATGGCCAATATCGCGGGCTATCGCGCGGTGGTCGAAGCGGGCAATAATTTTAGTCGCTTCTTCATGGGTCAGATCACGGCCGCCGGCAAGGTGCCCCCGGCCAGGGTGCTGGTTGTCGGCGCGGGCGTGGCGGGCCTTGCCGCCATCGGCACGTCCACCTCGCTGGGTGCGATCACATACGCCTTTGACGTGCGCCCCGAAGTGGCCGAGCAGGTCGAGAGCATGGGCGCCGAATTCGTCTATCTCGACTTCGAGGAAG
>CAZITF010000421.1:0-2584 GCA_964542095.1 uncultured Rhodobacterales bacterium | reverse complement strand
AACACCGGCGCGCGGGGCCGAACGGCGGCGTTCAACTCGCAACTCGGATTTTCCGTGGTCGCTCCCCCCAGCAGGATCGTCCCGCCCTCCATATGCGGTAGAAACCCATCCTGCTGGGCTTTGTTGAAGCGGTGGATTTCGTCAACGAACAGCAAGGTGCCCTGCCCGTTCTGACGACGAATGCGCGCCGCTTCGAACACCTTTTTCAGGTCCGGCACGCCGGTAAAGATGGCGCTGATCTGCACGAAATGCAGGTCCGTTTCGTGGGCCAGAAGGCGGGCGATGGTGGTCTTGCCCACACCGGGCGGGCCCCAGAAGATGAGCGAACCCATCGCCCCCGCGCCCAGCATCACCGTCAACGGCGCCTGCGGCCCCAAGACCTGGCGCTGGCCGATGACCTCGCTCAGGGCTTTCGGGCGCAGCCGGTCGGCAAGGGGGCGATGGCCGGTATCTACGCTCGGTTCCGAGGCAAACAGATCCGCCATCTAAAACCGCAACATGACGCGGCCGCCCCGGCGCAAGGCCCGCACAAGGGTGCCGCGCCGGGCACGTTCCAGCGCACGTGCGGCGTCGTCGGGGTCTTCGATCTCACGTCCATCGATCTCCAGCAGGACGTCTCCGACCTGCAGGCCGACGCGGGCGCCCAAGGCTCCAAGGCCGGTGACAACGACGCCTTGGGTCTCAAGCGGCAAACGCATCTCGGCGATGACCGCGGGATTCACGCGGGCAACGCTCAATCCCGGCAGGCTGGCTTCCGCGGGCAGGGTGATTTCACCGCGCGGCGGATCCTCGGGCGGGGGGATCATCGCGACGACCAACTCGGCAATCTCGCCTTGGCGCAGGCGCGTCATGCTCACGGTGTCGGTCACACTGGCAAGGCCCATGCGGAACAGCATCTCGCCGGGGCTGTGGATTTCGGCCCCGTCCACTGCCAGCACCACATCGCCCACCTCGAATCCGGCGGCCGCCAGCGGACTGGCCGGATGCAGGCCCGAAATGATGATGCCGCCGGGGCGGTCCAGTTCCAGCATCTGGGCAAGATCGGCGTCGACCACCTGCCCCGTCGCGCCCGCCCAGGGACGCTCGAACTTATCATTCCCGGCCTCGGCCTGGCGCATGAAGGCGGCGATCAGGTCGGACGGAATGGCAAAGCCGATACCGTTCGACCCGCCAGACCGGCTGAGGATGCGCGTGTTCACCCCGATCAGCTGGCCGTCCATGCCGACAAGCGCGCCGCCCGAGTTGCCGGGATTGATCGGCGCGTCGGTCTGCACGAAATAGCCAAGGCCGCCACCATTCGCCCCGCCCGACCGGGCAAGGCCCGACACGATGCCCGACGACACCGTTTGCCCCACGCCAAAGGGGTTGCCGATGGCCAGCACCAACTCGCCCACTTCGACTGTATCACTGTCGCGCAAGGGCAAGAACGGCAGACCCTCGCCCCCGTCGATCTGAAGGATGGCCAGATCGCTTTCGGCATCACCGAGCAGCACACGGGCGCTGTATTCGCGCCTGTCATTCAGTACGATCCGGATGTCTGTCGCCTGCCCGACCACGTGATAATTCGACACCACCATCCCGTCCTCTGACAGGATCACACCGGACCCCAGAGAGTTCTGCACGCGGGGCTGCGGCTGCCCGAACCTCTCAAAGAAACCCTCGAAGAACGGGTCGTTCATGAACGGTGTGCGCTGGCGGGTTTGGGTGATGACCTTGGCATAGATGTTGACCACCGCCGGAGCGGTCTCGCGCACAAGCGGCGCAAAGCTCAAGCCGATCTCGGCCCTGCTTTCAGGCAGGCGCACCTGCGCGGCGGACACCATGGGGAAAACGCAGAAAAGGAGGGTGATGAGGTATTTCATTGTTCCGAAAATATGCAAACGACCGCGTGGGATTGCAAGGGACAGAGACGGTCAGGCGCGCCCTTGCCGGGAAATGAAAAACCCCCGCACGAAGGCAGGGGTTTGACCGGATCATCTTGTGGGCTGGCCTTACTCTTCGGCTGTCTCTTCGGCGGCGACGCGGGCCTTGTCGGCGGCACCTTTGGCGTCGCGGTCGCGGTCGACGAATTCGATGATCGCCATCGGCGCCATGTCACCGTAACGGAAGCCCGCCTTGAGAACGCGCACATAGCCGCCCTGACGTTCGGCATAGCGGGGGCCAAGCACGTCGAAAAGTTTGGCAACGTATTGCTCTTCTTTCAGCTTGGAGGCGGCCTGACGGCGGGCGTGCAAATCGCCGCGTTTGGCCAGCGTGATCAGCTTTTCGATGATCGGGCGCAATTCCTTGGCCTTGGGCAATGTTGTCTTGATCTGCTCATGTTCGATGAGCGAGCCTGCCATGTTGCTGAACAACGCCTTGCGGTGTTCGTGTGTCCGGTTCAGGCGGCGGTAACCACGTGCGTGACGCATTTTCTAGTCTCCAATCTGGTGCCCTCTACGGGCTATTTTACTTTGTCCGGTCGGCGATGCGGGTCACCGACTCTCCTTGGGGCTTTTGCCCGATCGTGCGATGCACAACTTGTGCACCAAGTGTGCACAGCCCGTACACCGGGCCGTGCATATTCGCGTCCAGGCTCAGAAGT
>CAZITF010000420.1:0-2588 GCA_964542095.1 uncultured Rhodobacterales bacterium | reverse complement strand
GGGCAAGATCATCATCTCGCTGCTGTCGGCCTTTGCCATCGTGTATTTCAGGTTTCCCGGCAAGATGCTGTTCTTCTGGATGATTTTCCTGACGCAGATGCTGCCTGTCGAAGTGCGCATCGTACCCACCTACGAAGTCGTGGCCGGGTTCGGGATGCTCAACAGCTATGGCGGGCTGATCATGCCGCTGATCGCCTCGGCCACCGCCACCTTCCTGTTCCGCCAGTTCTTCCTCACCATCCCGGACGAACTGGCCGAGGCCGCACGGGTGGACGGGGCCAAGCCCATGCAGTTCTTCTGGGACATCGTCGTCCCGATGAGCCGCACAAACGTCGCGGCCCTGTTCGTGATCCTGTTCATCTATGGCTGGAACCAGTACCTCTGGCCGCTGCTCATCACCACCGACCCCGAAATGAACACCATCGTGATGGGTATCAAACAGATGTTCCCCTCGGGCGATGATGTGGCGGACTGGCCGGTGATCATGGCCACCTCGATCCTTGCGATGATCCCTCCGGTGATTGTCGTCGTCAGCATGCAACGGCTGTTTATCCGCGGCCTCGTCGATAGCGAGAAATAGAATATGGCAACGGTTTCCCTGCGGGATGTGAAAAAGAGTTTCGGCCCCACGGACGTGATCCACGGCATCACCGCCGACATTGCCGACGGCGAATTCATCGTGATCGTGGGCCCCTCGGGCTGTGGCAAGTCCACGCTCTTGCGCATGGTGGCGGGGCTGGAAACGGTCAGCGCGGGCGATGTGCTGATTGGCGGCGCGCGCGCCAACGAAAAGGAACCGATGGACCGCGACATCGCCATGGTGTTCCAGAACTATGCCCTTTATCCGCATATGTCGGTACGCCAGAACATGGGCTATGGCCTCAAGATCGCGGGCATGCCCAAGGATCAGATCAACGCCAAGGTGGTCGAGGCGGCGAGGCTGTTGCAGCTGGAACCGCTGCTGGATCGCAAGCCAAAGCAGCTGTCAGGCGGGCAGCGCCAGCGTGTCGCCATGGGCCGCGCCATCGTGCGCGAACCGGCGGTGTTCCTGTTTGACGAACCGCTGTCGAACCTCGATGCCAAGCTGCGCGTGCAGATGCGGCTCGAAATCAAGGAACTGCAATCCAAGCTGGGGATCACCGCGCTTTACGTGACCCACGATCAGGTCGAGGCGATGACCATGGCCGACCGGATGATCGTCATGAATGGCGGCGTGGCCGAACAGATCGGAACGCCGCTTGAGGTCTACGAAACCCCGCGCACGCTTTTTGCCGCGCAGTTTATTGGCAGCCCGGCGATGAACATCCTCGATGCCGAGGTCAAGGGGGGCAAGATCCTGCTGGCGGGTCAACCGGT
The DNA here is from genome assembly GCA_964542095.1 of uncultured Rhodobacterales bacterium. Taxonomy (GTDB): domain Bacteria; phylum Pseudomonadota; class Alphaproteobacteria; order Rhodobacterales; family Rhodobacteraceae; genus Tateyamaria. The sequence goes on along the minus strand of CAZITF010000420.1, from coordinate 1,232 downwards.
GGCAGATGCCGTGGGCGCGGACGGGCCGGTCAAGTTGGGGGTCAGGCCGGAACATCTGGCGCGGGATGATGCAGGCGAGATCCGATTGACCGTGCAGATGGCCGAACCGCTGGGCGCGAATACCCTGTTGCACGGCACGCTTGCCGGTGGCGCTGCACAGTTTACCGCCAGCCTGCAAGGGGTGCATCTGATGTCGTCGCGGGCGGGTGAGTTGCGCTTTTCGATCCAGCCCGGCAAGGCGCATGTGTTCGACGCCGCCACCGGCGTGCGGCGCGTGGACGCGGATCAGGCGGCCTGATCCGGCGTCGCGTGCATGCCGTTCGCGCCATAGGGGTGCGCAGGTCGTCGCAGGATCAGGGGGTGGCGCGCTGCGCGCCGAGTTGCACGGTGTTCATCGCGTCATAAAAGCTGAGCGTGTCACCCGTGCCCACCTGCATCGCGTCGATCCGCGACAGCGCATCCATCAACTGCGCTTCAAGCGTCGCAACCTCGCGCGGGCAGGCCATCTTGGTGCTCACCACATCGCGAAACCGCACGAAAGTGGGCCCGAACATCGGCACGGCACTGATCGCGTTGCAGCCCAGATCGAAAGAAACTTGCCCGGCATTGACGGACATCGTGGCGGTTGCGCCAGCAGGCACGTCCATGTCCGCGACCTTGGTCAGGGTCCATGTTCCCTGCAATTGCGTGGCGGGGTCGGTGGCACCTGCGGACATGATGAACCTCGGGGTTTGGGATGGGGCGGACGGACCGGACTGAAGCGCAGAGGCTTCGCACGCAGCCACGGAATGTGCCATCACGGCAAGGGCGGGCAGCACGCAGCAACTCAGGCGAAGCATGACAAATCCTTGATTTGTAATGCAGACACTATCGCGCAGTCGCCGATCACCGGTCAAGGGGGCGCGGGGTAATGAAATACGGACTTGGCTTTTCGGCGCGACCTCGCCTAGGCTGACCCCCATGCACCGCGCAGGCCCGGATTAACGGGGCATTTCGCGCATCCATTTTTGATTCTGACCGCCGGGCAGTCGCAAGACGCCCGAGTAATCCGGTCACATTCGTTATTTGAGACGAGGGAGAAGATCGTGGCCTTGAACCCGAAAATCCAGGATATTCAGCTGGCCGAGGCCTCGATCAAGAAATTCACCGAGCAGCATGGCTCGCTGCGCGCCGAGGCGTTGCAGGACGGGGTGATCGATGCCGACGAGCAGGCCGACCTCGACAATCTTGAG
>CAZITF010000419.1:0-2592 GCA_964542095.1 uncultured Rhodobacterales bacterium | reverse complement strand
CTCTTCCATCTCGCCCAGCTCGATCAGCTCGATATTGTCGGCAAGGTCCCGGCTGATACGGTCATGCACCTCGAGAGCGTCGACCAGCATCTGGCGGTCGCGCATCAGCTTTTGGGCGGCCTCGGGCTCGTCCCACAGGTTGGGATCCTCGACGCGGGCGTTGAATTCCTCAAGCCTGTGCTGTGCGGTTTCCATGTCCAGACGCTGCGCCAGCAGGTTCACCGATTTCTCGATCTCGGCCACGATGTTCTGAATTTCGGCGCGCATCACGTATCCCTCATTTCGCAGAGTCACGAGATAGCCCAAGCCCAGGCGCGCCACAAGCATCCTTCATTTCGCGAAAGCAACAGCGGGGGACGCGCACCGGCGCGCAGGGGCTGGCCGCCCTCTTTGCAGCGATCCGCGGCGCCTAGTAAAGCCCGCCTGAACTCAATGAACCAAAACTGGCCTTGGGGCCCACGACGGCCTTGCGGCCCGTCGATGTCGTCACTTGCCGCCCGCCGGCCGCCGCCTCTTCGAACAGGGGCAGGTCCGCGCCCATCGCAAACCCACCGTCAAAGGCGATACCGAAGATCGGATCTTCGCCCTCACGGAAATACTCGGCCACGACGTTGGGGCCGGTTGCGTCATCGCTCAGGCGCGCACCGGTAAAGCGATCAATCTTGATGAAATAGCCGCCCGGAGGCACCTCGAATTTGCCGCCACCGTATTTCTTGATCGCCTCTGACATGAAGTCCTGGAACACGGGTCCGCACATGCTGGAGCCGAATGCGCCGCGCCCGAGACTGCGCGGCTGGTCATAACCGATATAGCACCCGGCTGCGATATTGCTGGAAAAGCCGATGAACCACACATCCTTGGCGTCGTTGGTGGTTCCGGTCTTGCCTGCGATCGGCACCGGCAGATTTATCGCGCCCGCGGCTGTACCGCGTTGCACCACACCTTCCATCATCGAGGTCAGCTGATAGGCCGTGATCGGGTCCATGATCTGCGCACGGTTCGATACGATTCGCGGCCCGAATCCGGGGTCGAGGCTCGCCAGTTGGGTGCAGTCGTTGCAGGTGCGCTGATCGTGGCGATAGACCGTGCGCCCAAAACGGTCCTGCACCCGGTCGACCAGTGTCGGTTCCACCCGCTCGCCGCCATTGGCGAACATCGCATAGGCCGACACCATCTGGTAGAGCGTGGTTTCTTCGGATCCCAGCGAGTTTGCCAGGAACGGCGCCATCCTGTCATAGACCCCGAACCGTTCGGCGTAGGCTGCGACCGTTTCCATCCCGACTTCTTCGGCCAGACGGACGGTCATCAGGTTGCGCGAACGTTCGATCCCGGTGCGCAGAGGCGTCGGCCCATAGAACTGGTTGGACGAGTTGCGCGGACGCCACAGGCCTTGCGGGGTATTGATTTCGATCGGGGCGTCGACCACGATCGTGGCGGGGGTATAGCCGCTGTCCAGTGCTGCGGCATAGACAAAGGGTTTGAAGCTTGAGCCCGGTTGGCGTTTGGCCTGCGTTGCGCGGTTGAACACCGAATGCTGATAGCTGAAGCCGCCCTGCATCGCGATCACACGTCCCGTATCGACGTCCATCGCCACGAACCCGCCCTGCGCCTCGGGCACCTGCCGCAGGGTCCAGCGGATGAACGATCCGTCACTGTCGGCCGTCATTGCGCGCACATGCACCACGTCGCCCACTTCGAAATTGTCGGCAAAGCTGCCCTTGACCCACTTGATGTCCTCTCGGGGCACCACGGGGGCGGGCTCGTCTTCGCTCCAGCCCTCGATTCCGAGGCGCATCTGCTGGTCACCGATTTCCAGCACGACGGCGGGGCGCCAGACGCCATCCAGATCGATGTCACGAGCGACCTTGAGGGTGGGCAGAACCTCGGCCCAGTTGTCCAGCTCCTCGGCCTTGATCTTTTTGCCGGTCCCGCGCCATGTGCCCCGGCCCCGGTCATAGGTTTCAAGCTGTTTGCGCAGCGCACGTGCCGCAATGGGCTGCATCTCGGAATCGATGGTGGCGCGCACCGTGTAGCCACCGGTAAAGAATTCGCCTTCGCCGAAATCCCGGCTGAGCTCGCGGCGGATCTCGTCGGTAAAATAGTCGCGTGGCGGCAGATCGCCCTTGAAGCTGTCGAAATCCCCGTTCTGGACCGAGCGCAGCGGCATGTTGCGTTCTTCCTCATAGGTGACCTCGTCGATATAGCCGTTCTCCATCATCTCCTTGAGCACGAAGTTGCGGCGCGACAGCAGCCGGTCCTTGTTGCGCACGGGGTGAAAGTCGGAGGGTGCCTTGGGCAGCGAGGCCAGGAATGCGGCCTCGTGCGGGGCGAGTTCGTCGAGGTTCTTGTTGAAATAGGTCTGGCTGGCTGCCGCCACCCCATAGGAGTTCTGGCCCAGAAAAATCTCGTTCAGATACAGTTCAAGGATCTTTTCCTTGCTCAGTGCGCCCTCGACGCGGGCAGCGAGGATGAGTTCCTTGATCTTGCGTTCGGCCTGACGGTCGCCGGACAGCAAGAAATTCTTCATCACCTGTTGCGTGATCGTCGACGCACCGCGCACATCTTCGCCGCGGGTGCGCACCGCATCATAGG
>CAZITF010000418.1:0-2604 GCA_964542095.1 uncultured Rhodobacterales bacterium | reverse complement strand
AAGGCGAGGCTACTCAGGCAGCGGTCGATCTGCTTGCCCACCTGTTGCTCGGGCCGACGGTCGTTTTCCAGCATGTCCTTGATCAGGTAGATGCGCCCGCGCGGGCTGTCCAGTTCATCCCCAAGCACCTGATATGTCGGGCATGTGGCCGTGCAGAACCCGCAATGCACACAGTTGCGCAGGATCTCGTTGCTGCGCTCGATCGCGGGATCCTTGAGCTGCTCGGGGGTAAAGGTCGTCTGCATTCATCTCACCATCATTTGAGCGGCGGCAAAGCCGAACCACGGCACGGTTGTGCCCATTGCACCGACTGCGCGGCTCCACCGGCGCACGCCCGGCGTCGGGTAGGCGGCGCGCACGGCATGTGCGACCAGGACCAGCACCAGAACCCACGCAATCCAGATCGCGGCGACACTCAGGAACACCGGCACCGGATCAAAGGCGAGGGTCAGCCCCGCCTCGCTGCGCAACACGAAACTGGCCACAACCAGCAGCGATGCGACCAACGCCAACGGCCCGCGCCCGGGGTCGAAGCGCACCAGGGCCAGGAACAGGGCTGGCCCCAGCACAAAGGCCATGAAAAAGAGGACCAGCAGCAGCATCACGCCGCCATCAGCCCGGGGTTGAGGATGCCGCGCGGGTCGAACCGCGCCCGCAGCCCCGCGCTCAGCGCCGCAACACCGGCCGCTTCGGGCTGGAACACGGACACCGCAGCGCGCAGCGCATCCGGCCCCTTGATCAGCGTCGCATGGCCGCCAAGGGCCGCGACACTGGACTGCACCTGCCTGTGTGCCGCCGCATCCGCACTGTTACACCCGGCCCAGATCAGCCCGCCACCCCAGTCCATCATTGCCTGACTGCCTTCGGGCAAGGCTGCAATCACCGCAGGCCCGTCGCCGGGCTTGACCGAGATGCGCCAGACCGTGCTGCGGGATTGCAACGGTATAGCGTCACGCACACGGCTCCAATCGGCGCCGTCGTTGCGGCTGATATCTCCGTGGCGGACCAACAGATCGCCCAACGCTCTGGCGCGGTAATCGACCGATGACGCAAACCCCTCAAGACGCAGCCAGACCGCGCCGTCGATCCACGCCGCTCCCGACACCTCAAAAGGCGAGCCCAGCGCAGCACTCATCGCGGCGACCGCCTGCTGCGGGGTGCGGTCTGCGATGACCAGCGTGGCTGTGGCCTCGACCGCTGGCAGCACTTTGAGACTGACCTCGGTCAATACCCCCAATGTGCCCCAGCTCCCGGCCATCAGCTTGACCAGATCGTAACCGGTCACATTCTTCATCACTCGGCCACCATTCTTGATGATGTTCCCGGACCCGTCGACAAAACGGACCCCAAGGGCAAAGTCACGCGCCGCCCCCGCCTGAATGCGGCGCGGCCCGCTGGCATTGGTGGCAATGACGCCGCCGATGGTGGACTGCCCCCTCGTGCCCAGCAGACCGGTCAGGTCATAGGGTTCAAAGGCAAGGCGCTGGTTTTCACCGGCCAGCGTGGCCTCGATCTCGGCCACAGGCGTCCCGGCCTGTGCCACGATGGTCAGGGCACCGGGCTCGTACAGGGTGACACCCGACAGGCCCGAAACCTCCAGAACATCACCCACAACTGGGCGCCCGACGTTGCGCGTGCCCCCGCCGCGCACGGCCAAAGGCCCCTTCGCCTCCAGAACGGCCTCTGCCACGTCTGCTTCGCTTTTCAATGAGGTCATCTTCTCTGTTTCCAAAAAATCCGGGGGGGTGAAGGGCAGTCATGCCATGAACGGGCAAAGCCCAGGGAGGCCAAAGGCCGAGTGGGCTGGCCCCCTATTCGGCCGCCATTGCTGTGTTACGGCGGGCCTCGGATATCGCCAGCGGGAACACCTTGGCGGGGTTGAGCAGCCATTTGGGGTCGAACACATCCTTGACGGCCATCTGTGCCTCCAGATCGGCGGGCGCGTATTGATGGGTCATCAGGTCCCGCTTTTCGATGCCCACACCATGTTCGCCTGTCAGGCATCCGCCCACCTCGACACACAGTTTCAGCACCTCGGCGCCGAATTCCTCGCAGATTTCCAGATCGCCGGGCTTGTTGGCATCATAGCAGATAAGCGGGTGCATGTTGCCGTCGCCTGCGTGGAACACGTTTCCCACGGGTAGGCCATATTGGCTGGACATCTCGCCGATGCGGCGCAGCACATAAGGCAGCTCCGACACCGGAATGGTCCCGTCCAGACACATGTAATCGCTGACCCGGCCAATGGCGGAAAACGCGGCCTTGCGACCCGCCCAGATGCGGGCGGATTCCTCGGGCGACGCGCTTTCGCGCAAGGCGACCGGGTTGTGGCGTTTGGCGATGGCGGTGATCAGGGCCAACTGGTCGTCGATCTCGGTGTCCGAACCCTCGACCTCGACGATCAGCAGCGCCTCGCACATGGGGTAGTCGGCCTTGGCGAAATCCTCGCAGACCTCGATCAACATCCGGTCCATGAATTCGATGGCGACGGGCAGCACACCCGCCTTGATGATGTCGCCGACACAGGCGCCCGCGATTTCGGCGCTGTCAAAACCCATCAGCACGGGCCGCGCGCCCTCGGGCTTGTGCAGGATGCGCAAGGTG
>CAZITF010000417.1:0-2610 GCA_964542095.1 uncultured Rhodobacterales bacterium | reverse complement strand
CACATCGCACGCGCACGCTGGATGGTTTCCGCGCGGGCGATTTGCGGTTCCTTGTGGCCTCGGATGTGGCCGCACGCGGGCTCGACGTTCCGTCGGTCAGCCACGTGTTCAACTTCGACGTGCCCAGCCATGCCGAGGACTATGTTCACCGCATCGGCCGCACAGGCCGCGCGGGGCGCGACGGCAAGGCGATGATGATCTGCACGCCGCGAGATGAAAAGAATTTCGATGCCATCGAAAAGCTGATCCAGCGCGACATCCCGCGTCTCGACAACCCGCTGGGCACCCCGCCCCCCGAGGCCGACGCCAGCGAAGCGCCAAAGGCCGAAAAGCCCAAGCGCACCCGCGCTCCGCGCAAGCCCAAGGCCGATACTGCCGTGGCGGATGCTGCCAAAATCGAAGAACCGACCCCGGTCGAAACATCACCGGAGCCAGCCGCAGAAACCGCCCCGGAGCCGAAACCAGAGCGTGGCCGCGGTCGTGGCGCGTCTTCGGGCCGTAGCCGTTCGCCGAACCGCGAGGATCGCGGCGGCAACAAGGTCGTGGGTCTGGGCGATCACACGCCCAGCTTCATCGAACTGAGTTTCGAGGAACGACGCGCGGTCTGATCCGCGCCGCACGGGACAATGGAAAGGCGGGCCTTGGCCCGCCTTTTTTCGTTTCCGGTGAGATGCTTACTGCATCCGGCTGATCACCACGGTCACTTCGGGTTTCTTGCCGATCTCGTCCTGCGCGGTCTTGCGCACGGTGCGGCGCAGCGCCTCTTCCAGCTTGTCATCATTGCGCAGCGTCTTGGCCTCGGCACGGCCCAGGAACTGGCCCAGATCCGCTTCGAACACGTCCACCAGCGCCGCCTTGCTGCGCCCGTTTTCGGCCAGCCCCGTGGTTTCGCACCACGGCTCACCCAGCGGTTCGTCCTCTTCATCGAGGATCAGTGTCACGGTCACATGCCCGTTCAGCGCCATGCGGATACGATCCCGCACCACACCGTCCAGCGCGCCGATCTGCACCGTGCCATCCAGGTAGGTCCGCCCGGTCTCGACATATTCGACCACGCGCGGCGCGTTCCCCGACAGATCGATCATCATCCCGTTCACCGCCAGCACACCGGTGCGCCCGCGCGCCTCGGTCAGCTTGACATGTTCGCGCAGGTGCCGGTGTTCGCCGTGCATGGGCACCACGATTTGCGGATTCACGATGTCCTGCAACTCTTCCAGATCGGGGCGGTTGGCGTGGCCGGAAACGTGGTAAAGGCCGGATGTATCATCGACCACATCCACACCCTTTTCCGAAAGCTGGTTCATGATGCGGATCACGCCGCGTTCATTGCCCGGAATGGTTTTCGAGGAAAACAGGAACAGGTCGCCCTCTTTCAGTTCCAGCCCCATATACTTGCCATTGGCCAGTTGGGCCGAAGCCGCGCGGCGTTCGCCCTGCGATCCGGTGACAAGCAGCATCAGGTTTTCGCGCGGAACATTGCGCGCATCCTCGGCGCTGATCGTGGACGGGAAATCCTTGAGCACTCCGGTCTCGACCGACGCCTCGATCATCCGGCGCATGGCACGGCCCAGCAGCACGATCGACCGCCCCGCCCGCTCGCCCGCTTCGGCCAGCGTTTTGACACGCGCCACGTTCGAGGCGAACGTCGTGGCCACCACGATGCCGGTGTCATGGGCGCGCACCAGCTTTTCGATTTCGGGGCCCAGCGTCGCTTCGGACCGTCCGGGATGGGGGGAAAAGATGTTGGTGCTGTCGCAGATCAGCGCCTTGACGCCGTCCTTGCTGACCTCGGCCCAGAGGTCGGGATCATAGGGTTCGCCGACCAGCGGGGTCTTGTCGAGCTTGAAATCGCCCGAATGGATCACCCGGCCATCAGGCGTGTCGATGACAAGTGCGGCACTTTCGGGGATCGAGTGGGACATCGGCAGAAACCCGACCTTGAAGGGCCCGGCCTGTACCTGTTCAGGCCAGCCCGACACAACCGTCACCGCATCGTCCGGATAGCCATATTCGCCGATCTTGCGCCGGGCGATATTGGCGGTAAAGGGGCGCGCAAAGATCGGCGCGCCCAGCTGTTCATAGGTGTGGGACACCGCGCCGACGTGGTCCTCGTGGGCATGGGTGATGAAAATCCCCTCGATCCGGTCGCGCCGTTCGGCGAGCCACGCGATATCGGGCAGGATCAGATCCACACCGGGAGAGCCGTCCATATCCGGAAAGGTCACGCCAAGGTCCACCACGATCAGGCGTTCCTGTTCGGGTTTGCCATAGCCATAGACATAGGCATTCATGCCAATTTCACCCGCCCCTCCGAGAGGCAGGTAGATCAATCGTTCACTGCTCATTTTGTCAGTTATTTTCCTTGTTATAGCGATGGATGACCGTCAGGCCATGCATCGTCAAATCGTCTTGATAATGATCAAAGAGGGCTTCGGCCTGCTGAAACAGCGGTGCCAGCCCCCCGGTTGAGATGACGCGCATGTCGCGGGCGCGTTCCGCTTTAATTCGGGCACATATCTCACGGACAAGGCCAACGTAACCCCAAAACACACCGGACTGCATGCAGGCCACGGTGTTGGTGCCGATGACCGCCTGCGGCTTGGTGATGTC
>CAZITF010000416.1:0-2611 GCA_964542095.1 uncultured Rhodobacterales bacterium | reverse complement strand
TGCGCGATGCCGAAGTGAACCAGATCCTGAACCGCGTTCAGGAAGGCGAGGACAGCCCGCGTACCCTGATCCACTTCGAGATCGGCGAAAAGGTCAAGGTCAACGACGGCCCGTTCGAGGATTTCGATGGCATGGTCGAGGAAGTGGACGAAGACAACCAACGCCTCAAGGTCACCGTGTCGATCTTTGGCCGTGAAACGCCGGTAGAACTGGAATTCACACAGGTCAACAAACAGACCTGATCGATGCCGCAGAATGGCATGCGAATCGATGGCCGGGCCCCAAACGGGGTTCCGGCCTTTTTGTCGACCTCAGGTTGAGAATCGTTTTGCGCAATTGGGCATGAGCGCGCCGCCTGTCGGGCGACAGTTCTCCAATCCCGCATCGAATCTGCCTTGCCCGGTCTCAATTGAAGAGATTCCAGACGGTGCCGTCCAATATGTCGGGGACAACTCGGCGAACGCGGTTGACGGTAATCGGGTATTCACGCCAGATTGTGGGTCATCACCCCGTATTTAGGGGTAGTAGCAATTTTATACGGCGTATCTTGGGGGTGAAATGTATTTAAAAAGCCTAAAGGAAAGTCTGCCCTGGCTTGTTCCTTCGGCGGCCATCGTGTTCGCAGGGACCGGGTTTCTCATGAGCATCAATAGCCCGCAGGGTCCGTATGTCGCGGATCGCGAAACCGTATCCGCTGCCACGACCGAACAACAGATCGCTTCGTTGCAGGCCGCGTTGGATGCGGCCTTGCGGGCCAATGGTGAAGAGGAAATCGTGGCCCGTCAGGCCAGCGGGGCGGACGTGCTGACGACATCGCCGTCGCGCGCGGAGCCAGGGCTGGCGAAGGCGAGCCCCGTGACCGACCCCGATCCCCAGTCCGTCGATGACCGTGTGGTGGCAATGACGACTCCGCATGGCGCGGCCAAGCTGTTCGCCTCCGGCGCGGCGGCGCGCGAAGATGCGGCGCGCTGCATGGACGATCTGCGGGATCTCACGGCTGACGCTGTAGTCTATTTCCCGGATGGCGGCGTCGAACCGGATCCGGCCGGGATCGAACAGGCCCGCCTGATCGGTCTTGTCGCGCAGTCCTGCGATGGGGCGCGGATCATGGTCGAGGGCCATTCGGGTGCTTCGCGCGATCTGGCCACAAGTCGGGCTTTTGGCGAACGACGTGCGCAGCAGGTGATCGACCGTGTTGCGGCGACGGGCATCGACACCAGCATGTTCATGGCACATGGCGCAAGACATCGGACCCCCTCTGGCGTGGTCGGTTCGGAGTCAACGGCATCCTACGACCGGCGTGTCGAATTCTCCGTGGTCGACCCCGTCACCCCTGCGGCGGTCCGCGCGCCTGTGGCCAAACCCGTGGTGACGGAGGCCTGCGTGACGACACTGGAACAGGCGGCATCCACAGCCTTGCTTTACTACCCGCCACGCTCGGTGTCCCCGCCGACGCCGGATGTAAACACCGCCCATGCGCTGGCCAGACTTGCGGCGGACTGCCCGCAGGCGCGCCTGCGGATCATCGGGCACCATTCCGGGAATGCGGGCGCACGCGAAGATGTTCAGACAGGCATGCAACGCGCTCTGGCGCTGGAGGCGATGCTGGTGGGCCGTGGCATACCGTCCGAACAGATTGCCGTCGCCGCCTCTACCCGCCCGGTCACCACCTCAGCAGGTCCCGGCGGTCTGGTAAGCTTTGACGTGCTGCCCGAAGAAGGCTGACCGCCCCATCGCAAGGGCCTTTCCGTCGCATTTTTTGGCTTGCCACGACAGCAGAGGCGCTGTATCCGCCGCCCTTGTCACGTTTGTGACATCCCATGTGGGAGGCGAGGGCAGCGCGCTGTCCGGACCGCAACCACATCAACCATATCCCGTCGTCGCGACGTTCGGGAGTTGAAAAGGAGATTGGCACATGGCCAAGAAACTCGTCGGGACGATGAAGCTGCAAGTCAAGGCAGGTCAGGCAAACCCGTCCCCACCCGTCGGCCCCGCATTGGGTCAACGCGGCATCAACATCATGGAATTCTGCAAGGCGTTCAACGCCAAGACCGCAGACATGGAGCCCGGCGCCCCATGCCCCACCGTGATCACCTACTATCAGGACAAATCCTTCTCGATGGATATCAAGACGCCGCCAGCGTCCTACTATCTCAAGAAGGCCGCCAAGGTGAAATCCGGCGCCAAGACGCCATCGCGTGAAACCATCGGCACTGTCAGTGTCGCGCAGGTGCGTGAAATCGCCGAAGCGAAAATGGCCGATCTGAACGCCAACGACGTCGAAGGCGCGATGAAGATCATCCTGGGCTCTGCCCGCTCCATGGGCATCGAGGTGAAGTAAGATGGCAAAATACGGAAAACGCACAACCGCCGCCCGCGCGGCATTCGAAGGCAAATCGGACGTCACCGTCGAAGAGGCCGTGTCGCTGGTCAAGAACAACGCCAAGGCGAAGTTCGACGAGACCATCGAAATCTCGATGAACCTCGGGGTTGATCCCCGCCACGCGGACCAGATGGTTCGTGGTGTGGTCGGTCTGCCCAATGGTACGGGCAAGGACGTGCGCGTCGCCGTGTTCGCCCGTGGCCCCAAGGCCGAAGAGGCTGAAAAGGC
>CAZITF010000415.1:0-2614 GCA_964542095.1 uncultured Rhodobacterales bacterium | reverse complement strand
GGCAGGGCTTTGCCTTTGGCATGGGGATCGACCGGATCGCGATGCTGAAATACGGTATCCCCGACCTGCGCGCCTTTTTCGACAGTGACCTGCGCTGGCTGCGCCACTACGGTTTTGCCGCGCTGGACGTGCCGACATTGCATGGCGGGTTGAGCAGGTAACGCCCGCCCGCCCTCGAAAGGACAGCGCCTGTGGACAGTCCCTCGCCCGAAGCCCTTCAGTCGTTTCTGGACGGGTTGAACGCGGCCATGCGCGACCGGACCGACTGGGGCAAGGTGGCGGACTATATCCCGGAGCTTGCCAATGTGCGGGTGGATCAGTTTGCCGTCTCGGTGGCGCTGCCGGACGGACAGGTGATCTCGGCCGGGCAGCATGAGACGTCCTTTTCGATCCAGAGCGTGTCCAAAGTTTTCACCCTGGCTTGCGTATTGGGCCGCATCGGCGATCAGTTGTGGACCCGGGTTGGCCGCGAGCCGTCTGGCACGTCCTTTGATTCCATCGTGCTGCTGGAACGCGAGGCGGGCCGACCCCGCAACCCCTTTATCAATGCGGGCGCGCTGGTCACCACCGACGCGCTGCTCGAGGGGCGGATGCCGCGCGACGCGCTGGCCGAAGTGCTGCAATTCGTGCGCGCCGCCGCCGAGGACGACACGATTCATATCGACAAGGCTGTCGCCGCGTCCGAGAAATCGACCGGCCACCGCAATGCCGCGCTTGCCCATTACCTGACCTCCTTCGGCAACCTCAGAAACCCGGCCGATTTGACCCTGGGCACCTATTTCCATCAATGCGCCATCGCCATGACGACCGATCAGCTGGCCCGTGCCGGTCGGGTGCTGGCCCGGTTTCCGAATGGCCCCCGGCTGCTGTCGCCGCAACGGGCCCGGCGCATCAACGCCCTGATGATGACTTGCGGTCATTACGACGGCTCCGGCGATTTCGCCTTTCGTGTCGGCCTGCCGGGCAAGAGCGGTGTGGGCGGCGGCATCCTGATGATTGTACCGGGCAAGGCTTCGATTGCGGTCTGGTCGCCGGGGCTGGATCACTACGGCAACTCCAAGGTCGGCACCGAGGCAGCGGACCACATCGCCCGATTTTCCGGCTGGTCCGTGTTCGAAGGCTGAGGCGCAGCAGCCGCCCGCCCGCGCCGGAACCCGGGCGCCCTGGCGCGGCGCTTCGTCCTTGTCCTGTCCCTGTCGCGCCTGTCCCCGATCCTGCTGATCGACTGCTGGCCGGACGCCCTCGGGAGGCGTCATAGCGAAGACCACGATAATTTGAGGTGACACCACCGTACGGTCCCCTAGCGTGGCGCGCATGAGATACGTGATCTGTCTGTTGGCCCTGGTCTGGGCCGCCCCCGCGCTGGCCCAGGGGTCGCCATCACGCGATTGCCAGCTGGAAGTGCCCTGCGTCGTTGGTGACCGATCCTACCATGTCAGGGAGCCCGACGATTGGGACGGCACCAGCCCGCTGCCCGTTCTGATCCATTTCCACGGCTGGCAGCGCACCGGGGCCTTGCCGGTCCGGCATCAGCGGATTTCGGGGGCGACGCGGCGGCGCGGCGTGTTGCTGGTCGCCCCGAACGGGCGGAACAAGACCTGGAACATGTGGGCGCCGGAAACCGGCGATGTCCGGTTTGCCGCCGATGTGCTGGCCGATGTGGCCCGGCGCTATCCCGTTGATCAGAATAACATCTTTGTGTCGGGCTATTCCTATGGGTCGATCATGGCGTGGCGCGTCGCCTGCGACCGGGGGGTGTCGATGAACATTCGCGCGCTGCTTGGCATCTCGGGCACGCTGCGCAACACCGACAGCTGCGCCGAGGCCCCCCGAGAGGTGCGCCATGTGCATGGGTTCAAGGACAATGTGCTGGACTTTCCCTTTGGGCCGGGGCGGGACACCACCTATCCGGTCAGGCTGTGGCGGGACGAGATGGGATGCACCGACGAGGCCAGCGCCCCGCGCGACTGGGCGGTTGTCGATTTCCTGACCTTTACCCGCACGACCTGGAGCGATTGCGCGCGCGGAACCCGTGTCATTCTCGACACCCATCCCGGCGGGCATTTCATCCCGCATGGCTGGATCGGACGGCAGTTGGACGAGCTTTTGGGCCTGCCGCCCACCTACCCCTGAGTCGCCGGGGTTAACCGTGTTTTCAGAATGGTTTACGCCGGATTCCGGGGTGTCACCCGCCGTACACCGCGCGTACACCCCCCGTGCACCCCCAACGCGCGCAAAGGCCATGGTTAACGCAACGTGCGTTGCGCATACCCTGTGACAGGCTGCGCGCGGGCCCCCGCGCGCTTGCACCTTGGGCCGAACTTTGCCATTGCAGGGCCACCGCGCAACCCAAGGGTCCCACGACATGAAGTTCACGCTTTCCTGGCTGAAACAGCACCTCGACACCACCGCGACCGTGGACGAGATCACCTATGCCCTGACCGACCTCGGCCTTGAGGTCGAAGGGGTCGAGGACCGGGGCGCGAAGCTGGCCGATTTCACCATCGGCCATGTGGTCAGCGCAGAAAAGCACCCGGACGCGGATCGGTTGCGCGTCTGCCAGGTGGCGACGGACGAAGGCACCAAACAGATCATCTGCGGCGCGCCCAACGCG
>CAZITF010000414.1:0-2620 GCA_964542095.1 uncultured Rhodobacterales bacterium | reverse complement strand
CCGGGGCCGCCTGCCCCGCACCGCCGTGCTGATGGGGCGGGCTGTGGGCGCGCTCGACCGGGCCCTGAACAGCGGCACCTCCAGGCGGCTCAAGGGCGTCGCCGCACTGTTCGCCCTGATCACCGCTGCGGGTGCGCTGGGCTGGGTCCTTCAACAACTCGGCCCCGTCATCAGCATCATCGCCGCCGCCATCCTGCTGGCGCAACGCTCGCTTGTCGATCACGTTGCCGCCGTGGCCGCTGGCCTGCGCCAGTCGGACGACGCGGGGCGGCACGCGGTCGCCCGGATCGTCAGCCGCGACGTGTCGGCATCGGATGCGTCCGCAACCGCGCGCGCCGCCATCGAAAGCCTGTCGGAAAACTTCAGTGACGGCGTCGTCGCCCCCGCCTTCTGGTTTCTGGTCGCGGGCCTGCCGGGCATCGCCATCTACAAGGCGGTCAACACGGCGGACAGCATGATCGGCTACCTCACTCCCCGGCACGCCGACTTCGGTTGGGCGGCGGCGCGGCTGGACGACCTGCTCAACTGGATTCCGGCACGGCTGACGGCCCTGCTGATCGCGCTGGCGGGACACAGCACACAGCGGCTGAAAGACGTTCAACGCGACGCCCGCCTGCACCGCTCGCCCAATGCCGGATGGCCCGAGGCGGCGATGGCCCGCACGCTTGACATCGCCCTGGCCGGGCCGCGCAGCTATCACGGACAACTGCGCGATCTGGCATGGGTCAACGCGACCGGACGGCGCGCACTCGCCCCCCCGGACATTGACGCCGCCATCGCAATCGTGTGGAAAGCATGGGGGCTCGGCGTGGCCCTGTGCGTCAGTATCGGAGGCGTGGTATGGGTATTGTGAAACATATGCTGGGCCTGTCTGTGGCCATGACGCTGCCCGCTCTTGCGCAGGCACAGGTGCAATGCGGCGGATCGTTTTCGGCATTCAAGGCCGGGCTGGCCCGCGAGGCGGTCGCCCGCGGCATTCCCGAAGCCACCGCCGAGGCGTTCCTGTCCAGCGTGCAAAACGACCCGAAAGTGCTGCGCGCCGACCGCGCCCAGGGCGTGTTCCAGCGCCCCTTCATCGACTTTTCGCGACGCCTGATCTCGCAGAACCGCATCAACACGGGCCGCGCCAACGCGCGCAAATATGACAGCGTTTTCGACCGGATCGAACAGACCTATGGCGTGGACCGGCATGTGCTGCTCGCCTTCTGGGCGTTCGAGACGGATTACGGCGCGTTCCAGGGGGATTTCAACACCGCCAACGCTCTCGTGACCCTGGCCCATGACTGCCGCAGACCCCAGCTGTTCCGCCCGCAGGTCTTTGCCGCGATGGAGCTTTATGCAAAAGGCGGCCTTGATCCGCGCCGCACCACCGGGGCGTGGGCCGGGGAAATCGGCATGGTGCAGATGCTGCCGCAGGACATCCTGACAAACGGGGTCGACGGCGATGGCGACGGCGCGGTGCGGCTGAAAACATCCGCCCCCGACGCGCTGATGTCGGGCGGCAAGATGTTGCAGCACCTCGGCTGGCGGGCCGGACAGCCATGGCTGCAAGAGGTGACGGTGCCCGCCCGGATGGACTGGTCGCTCAGCGGTCTCGGCACCGTCATGTCCGCCGCGGACTGGCAGGCGCGCGGCGTGCGCGCGCGCAACGGCAGCCTGGCGAACCTGCCCGCCTCGCTGATCCTGCCGCAAGGGCACAAGGGGCCGGCCTTTCTCGCCTATCCCAATTTCAACGTCTATTTCGAATGGAACCAGTCCTTTACCTATGTGCTGACGGCGGCCTATTTCGCGACCCGGCTGGCGGGCGCTCCGGTCTATGACGCGGGCACCCCCGATGCCGGGCTTGGCCCCGACCAGATGAAGCGGTTGCAGACCAGATTGCAGGCGCGCGGATATGACGTGGGCAAGGTCGACGGCATCCTCGGTTCGGGCACCCGCGCGGCGGTGCAGGCCGAACAGAAACGGCTGGGACTGCCCGCAGACGCGTGGCCCACACGGGCGCTGCTCGATCGGCTCTGAGGGTGATCTTCGTTTGCAATTTGGTAAGGGTTTGGTTATATTCAGAGAAGCGATAGTTCCGTTCAGTGTTCTCACCGAACAAACGACCCGGCAGAGGTGCTACTCTGCCGGGTCACTCTTTTTCAGGTCACAACCCGATCAAGAGGCGGATGATGGCGATGCACAGCATCGCAAGACCAATGGCCACCATCCATTTGCGACAGTTCCAGTCACTCAGGGCAATCACCGCCTTCCGCGGCTCGGGTCGAGCCACGGTTCAGGCGTATTGGGTAAAGATTAATTCAATTTGAATCTGTTGTGACGCTGCGAACGTCGCGGCGCAACGCGCCTCACGCCACCAGCGTCTCGGCCTTCTTCAGGTCCACCGACACCAGCTGGCTGACACCCTGTTCGGCCATCGTCACCCCGAACAGCCGGTCCATGCGGGCCATCGTCACCGCATGGTGGGTGATGATCAGAAACCGGGTGTCGGTGCGGCGGCACATCTCGTCCAGCATGTCACAGAACCGGGTCACGTTGGCATCGTCCAGCGGCGCGTCGACCTCGTCCAGCACACAGATCGGGGCCGGGTTGGCCAGGAACACGGCAAAGATCAGCGCCA
>CAZITF010000413.1:0-2621 GCA_964542095.1 uncultured Rhodobacterales bacterium | reverse complement strand
GGTGCCGGGGCCGATGATGATGTTGACGCCCGGTTGCGTGTCGGGGTTGCCGGCCTTGCCGATGGCGTTGATCCGCCCGTCCTTGAGGCCGACATCGGCCTTTATGATGCCGGTGTGGTCGACGATCAGCGCGTTGGTGATGACGGTGTCGACGGCCCCCTGGGCGCGGGTGGTCTGGGACTGGCCCATGCCGTCGCGGATGACCTTGCCGCCGCCGAACTTGACCTCTTCTCCATAGAGCATGGCGTTGTCGCCCGTGCCCCCGGTGCTGGCCTGACCCGCGCCTTCGGCGGTCAGGTCACGCTCGACCTCGATGATCAGGTCGGTGTCGGCAAGGCGCACCTTGTCGCCTAGCGTAGGGCCGAACATGGCGGCGTAGTCGCGGCGGGAGATGGGTGTGGGCATGTCAGGTCCTTGTAATAATTGAACGAATCGGCTTGGCAAACTCACGGTAATGACGCTCGGAAGTTGCGTGCATTGCTGGAATTTGAAAGCTGCGATTAATGGGATGTCGAGACTTGACAAAAAAGGAGATCTCGACATGAAGACGGATGCCCAATGGACAATTGTTATCGCAACCGTGGTTATAGCCGGGGTGGCGACGGGGCAGGCCTTGGGCTGGTGGTGATGTTTTTGCCCCCGGATCGCGCAGCGATACGGATCGCCCCCGACCCGCCCCCCAGGGCGGGGGCGATGCCCCCACCCTCGGGCCGGGGGCGATCCTCTGTTCCGCGTCGTGCCACAGGCAGATTTCGTTCATACCTCGAACACCTCATCCACCGGCACCTGCATCGCGCTGACCAAGCCGTTGGTCTGCATCGCCATGCCGATCACGCTCATCAGCTCTCCATGCTGGGCCAGCGTCATCCCCTTTGCATTCGCCGCCGCCGTGTGGGAGTGGATGCAGTAGTCGCACCCGTTCGCCACCGATACGGCGATGTAGAGCATTTCCTTGACCAACGGGTCCAACTCTCCCGGTCCCATCACCTCCTTGAGCCGCGCCCACGTCGCCGCCAGCAGCGCCGGATCGTTGGCCAGCGCCCGCCAGAAGTTGTTGATGAACTCCGTGCCGCGCGTGGCCCGGATATCGTCGAAGACGGCCAGCACCTCGGCGCTGGCCTCCTGATCGGATATGAGCGGCAGGGTCGCCATCAGACCATCGCAAAGATGCGCGCAGGCCCGCCCGTGCCGCCCACATGTGTCGGTGCGCCCACCACCAGCGTCGCCCCGGCGGCGGGCACATCGGCGAGCCCTGCGAGGTTTTCGATGCCGTAGCGCCCGGCGGGCAGCCACGCGTAGTGCGTCGCGAAGTCGGGCGAGGGGCCGTGATCGAGCGACAGCGTGTCGACGGCCATGGCGGCGGCGGTGGTTTCCTCCAGCAGCATCTGTGTCGCCTCGATGTGAAAGCCGGGGAAGTGTTTCACACCCGCGTCGTCCGTGCCCACATAGGCCGCCGCATCGCCCGACTTGGTCTCCCAACCGGAATGCATCGCCACGCAGGCCTTGTCCGGGATGTCGCCATTGGCGGCGATCCAGGCCCTGAGGTCGTCCGGGGTGACCTGGGCATCCGGGTTGCTCGCGGCCTTTTCGTGGATGTGGATCACACACAGCGGGATCACCAGGTCGCTGACCGGGATTTCGTCGACCGACGCGCCATCGGCGGAAAAGTGCAGCGGAGCGTCGATATGGGTCGCGGTGTGTTCGTTGATCGTGAGGTTGAACAGGTTGAACCCGTGTTCGGCAAAGTTGAACTGAGGTTCCATCGAGATGCCCGGCACCCCGAAGAAGGTGGGGAAATCGGGGCTGAGCTTGTGGGTCATGTCCACGACACCGCCGTGCCCTGCGGCCATGGCCGCCGGGGCCGCCACCGTGCCACCGACCGCGGCGGCCGCACCGACCGCCGCGGCTTTCCTGAAAAAGTCGCGCCGCGAGAGCATCCGCTCTTTCACCGCGTTCATCACACATGCGTCACACATTGTCGTTTCCTCCGTTTGGGTTTGCCCTGCTCAAAGGTCGCCCATCACCTGCTGGTTGAAACCATACACCTTTCGCGCCCCACCCAAAGGGATCAGTTGCACATCGCGCGCCTGACCCGGTTCGAACCGCACAGCCGTGCCTGCGGCGATGTTGAGCCGCATGCCGCGCGCCGCGTCCCGGTCGAAGTCCAGCGCGGCGTTTGCCTCGCCGAAATGGTAGTGACTGCCCACCTGCACGGGCCGGTCGCCGGTGTTGGCCACGTGCAGGGTGATCGCCTCTGCGCCTGCGTTCAGGGTGATCGCCCCTTCGGCCGGTATCACTTCGCCCGGGATCATCGTGTTCTCCTGTGTCTGGACCGTAAGGCGGGGTTAACCCCGCCCTACCGGATGGGGTTGTGGACGGTCACGAGTTTGGTGCCGTCAGGAAAGGTGGCCTCGACCTGCACGTCGTGGATCATTTCGGGCACGCCTTCCATGCACTGGTCGCGGCGCAGGACCTGTGCGCCGGCTTCCATCATGTGGGCCACGGAATGGCCGTCGCGCGCGCCTTCGACCACCGCGTCGGTGATCAGCGCAATCGCCTCGGGGTGGTTCAGCCTGACCCCGCGCGCCAGGCGCCTGCGCGCGACTTCGGCGGCCATGGAG
>CAZITF010000412.1:0-2621 GCA_964542095.1 uncultured Rhodobacterales bacterium | reverse complement strand
GGCGGCTGCGCCATCGGCGCGCGCCCCATGGACATCCATACCGACGGGCTGGCCCGGATGGGGGCCGAAATCGATCTGCGCGATGGCTACCTGCACGCCAGGGCCGATGGCGGCAAACTCAAGGGCGCGGTAATCGACTTTCCGTTCGCGAGCGTTGGCGCCACCGAAAACATCCTGATGGCGGCGACGCTGGCCAAGGGCACAACGGTCATCAACAACGCCGCGCGCGAGCCCGAAATCGTCGATCTTGCCACCTGCCTGCGCGCGATGGGCGCGCAGATCGACGGCGACGGCACCACGACCATCACCGTCCAGGGCGTGGACCGCCTGCACGGCGCCACCCACCGGGTTGTGACCGACAGGATCGAGTTGGGCACTTACATGCTTGCCCCCGCGATCTGCGGCGGAGAGGTCGAATTGCTGGGCGGTCGCGTCGACCTTGTGGGTGCGTTCTGTGAGAAACTGGACGCCGCAGGCATCAGTGTCGAAGAGACCGAACAGGGCCTCAAGGTGCACCGCAAGAACGGGCGCATCCGGGCGGTCGATGTGACCACCGCACCCTTCCCCGGCTTTCCCACCGATTTGCAGGCGCAGATGATGGCGCTGTTGTGTACCGCCGAAGGGACTTCCGTGCTCGAGGAAAAGATATTCGAAAACCGCTTCATGCATGCCCCCGAACTCACGCGGATGGGGGCCAGTATCGAAGTGCACGGCGGCACCGCGACGGTCAAGGGCGTGGACAAGCTCAAGGGCGCGCCGGTGATGGCGACCGACCTGCGCGCCAGCGTCAGCCTGATCCTTGCTGGCCTCGCGGCAGAGGGCGAGACGCGGATTGCGCGGGTCTATCACCTTGACCGCGGTTACGAACACGTGGTGCGCAAACTGTCCGGCGTGGGCGCGAATATCGAACGGATACACAGCGCATGACTGATGCAAGATTTGAAGACGGGCGTGAAGCGCCGCTGAACCTCGGCGCGCTGGACGCGGATGACCTGCAGGTCATCTCGTCGCTGGTGCAGGACGCCGTCTTTCCGATCACGGAGATGAAATGGGCCGCCAGACAGCGCCGTTTCGCGCTGCTGCTCAACCGGTTCCGCTGGGAGGACGCGGGCAAAGAGCGCCACGCGCCCGAACGGGTGCAATCCGTACTGGCCTTTGACAACGTGCTGCGGGTGGCGAGCAACGGCATCGACCGCTCTGAGGACGATACGATCCTGTCGTTGCTTTCGATCCGCTTCGAGGCGGGCGAGGACGGGGCCGGGGACATCCTGCTGACGCTGGCGGGCGACGGTGCGATCCGCCTGTCGGTCGAGGCGATCGAGGCGACGCTCAAGGACGTCACCCGGCCCTACGCCGCCCCGTCCAAATCGATCCCCAGACACGATGACTGATCCGCTGATCCGGCGGGCGACGGCGGATGACGTAGACATCTGGCGCGCGCTCCGGCTCGACGGGATCGAACGCCACCCCGAGGCGTTCATGATGAGTGCCGAGGCCGCCCGCGCGATCCCTGTGGAACGGGACGCCGCGGCGATGGACATCCACCCGCGCTGGCTCGTCTTTCTGGATGGCGTGGGCGTCGGATTTGTCGGACTGCACCCGAACAAGCTGGAACGGGCGCGCCACAGGGCCGAGATCGGGCCGCTCTACGTCTCACCCGCCGCGCGCGGGCGGGGGGTCGCGGTGGCGCTCATCGAACAGGCGATGGCGCATGGGCGCGCGCAGGGCATCTGGCAGTTCGAACTGTTCGTGAACGACCAGAACACGGGCGCGCAGCGGCTCTATCAGCGGCTCGGTTTCATTCAGGCGGGGGCCATCCCGAACGCCATTCTGGGCGCAGACGGGCCGGAACGGGACATTCTGATGATCCGCACCGAAGCACCCTGACGGGTACGCGCCATTGCAGGCTTGAGCCCCGCGAGAGGCAGAGCTATGTCCCGAACCAATCAAAGAGGACGCCCATGCCCCAGTTTCTTGACCACGCGGACGCGGATTTCGAGGCGCGGTTCACCGCCCTTTTGAATGCCAAGCGCGAGGACAGCCCCGATGTCGACGCGGTCGTGGCCGACATCATCGCCGATGTGCGCGCGCGGGGCGATGCGGCTGTGATCGAGCTGACCGAGCGGTTTGACCGCATCGCGCTGACGCCCGAAACGCTGCGGATCACCGCTGCCGAAGTCGCGGCGGCGACAGCCGAAGTCAGCTCCGAAGACCGCGCCGCCCTTGAACTGGCCGCAACGCGCATCCGCGCCTATCACGCCCGTCAGATGCCCGAAGATGCAAGCTGGACGGACGAGGCCGGGGCCACGCTCGGCTGGCGCTGGACGCCTGTGTCGGCGGCGGGTCTGTATGTGCCGGGCGGGCTGGCAAGCTATCCCTCATCCGTGCTGATGAACGCGATCCCGGCCAAGGTCGCGGGGGTCGGGCGGTTGGCCATCACCGTGCCGACGCCCAACGGGGTGCTGAACCCGCTGGTGCTGCTGGCCGCACAGATCGCTGGGGTGGATGAAATCTATCGCATCGGCGGCGCACAGGCGATTGCGGCACTGGCCTATGGCACCGAAACGATTGCGCCGGTGGACAAGATCACCGGTCCGGGCAATGCCTATGTCGCCGCCGCC
>CAZITF010000411.1:0-2628 GCA_964542095.1 uncultured Rhodobacterales bacterium | reverse complement strand
GGCGTTCCAGGAGGGTCCAGGCGCGCACAAGACGGGTGCGCTGATAGCTTAGCGCGGCCATCTCGACCTGCAACACCCCCTCTCGGGTGGCGGCACGGTCGGAAAAAATTTCGAGGATCAGGCCGGTGCGGTCAAGCAGCTTGACCTTCCACGCCTTTTCAAGGTTGCGCTGCTGCACCGGCGTAACGGGGCCATCGACCAGCACCAGTTCCACCTCCGCCTCCTTCAGGCGGGTCGCCAGTTCCTCGATCTTGCCCGAGCCGAACAGCAGGCCCGCCTGCGGACGCGGCAGGCGTACGATCTCTGATCCGACCACGTCGAGTTCGGGCAGCGCATGGGCCAGCGCAACGGCCTCTGCCAGCGCAAGAGAGGCCTCGCGCCGGTCCGGATCGGATTTGATTTCGGGATGGATCACCCATGCACGGGTGACATAAGGTGCGATTTCGCTCAAGAGGCGTCTTCGCCCTCATAGAGGCTGATCGGCTGGCTGGGCATGATCGTCGAAATCGCGTGCTTGTAGACAAGCTGGCTTTGACCATCCCGGCGCAGCAACACGCAGAAGTTGTCAAACCACGTGATAACACCTTGCAATTTCACACCATTAATCAAAAAAATTGTCACGGGCACCTTGGTTTTGCGCACGTGATTCAGGAACGCATCCTGCAAATTCTGTCTGTCCGAAGCCATTGCGGTTCGCCCTTTTTTCTTGCCTGGCCTGCGGATCAGACCGTCCCTCAGGCCTGAGTATGTCGTGGGGTTTCAGAAGATTCCACCCCAAAAAACAGTCCGTTACGGACCTGTTGCAAAGGCTCGCCTAACCGCGCCACAAATCCGGCGTCAAAAGCGCGATAATGGCCAGCATCTCGAGCCGGCCCAGCACCATGGCTGCGACAAAAATGCCCTTGGCCGTCCCGCCCAATTCGACAATGGCAATGGGCGTGCCCACGGCCACGTCCAGAAGCGGTCCGGTGGTCGACAGACCGGCAACCGTGATCACGAGGCTGGTTTCGAACGCCACCCCCGTGGCTGTCAGTGCGATGGTCAGAAAAGCGAGCGTCAGCGCAAACAGCATGAAAAAGATCCACGCGATGAAGGCCCCGCCCTTTTGCAGCCGCCGCCCCATCGGATTGCCGCCGCTGACCGAACTGGGATGCACCAGCCGCTCCATTTCGTGCAGGCCGTTCAGGTACAACGCAAAGACCCGCAGCAGCTTGACCCCGCCCGCGGTCGTGGCGACGCCGCCCCCGATGACCGCAAGCCCCATCAGCAACAGGCCCGGCGTGGCAAGTCCGGACCACGCCTGCGCCTCGCCCCAGTTGGCCGAGGTAAAGCCGGTGGTGGTCAGAAAGGACAGGACCGTGAACGCGCTGCCCCAAAACGCCCGGGCCGCCCCCTGCAAATCGCTTTCTGCGCTGACATCGACGGCGCCCAGAAAATGCCGCAGGAACAGAACGGCCGGGACGATGATCACCAGCGCAATGCCGATCCGGAATTCCGGATCCTTGCGCAGACCGCCCGTGTCCGAGGTCACGGTATCGGTCGAAAAAGTCAGACGGGACAGCGCGAACAGCATGAACAGCAGCATCACCGCCTCGCCCGCCATGCCCGATCCGGTCCCCGACAGCCCGTCGACCGGAGAAATGCCCGAGGTCGCCATCACCGACATCGCGTGGCTCAGCGCCACCAGCCCCCGGTCGCCCCCCACGCTGAGCAGAATCCACAAGAGCAATGTGAGCGCGCCATAAATCGGCACCAGCACCGCGCTGACTTTCTGGATGCGCACCCGTGCTTCGGGCGCGCTCATGGTGGTGTCGCGCGATCGGGTACGCCCCGGCTCGGCCCGCGCCGTCACTTCGAACCCGCCAAGGTTCAGGGGCGCCAGAATGGCCGAGGCCGCAATCCACATCAGCAACCCGCCCATCCATGCCACCAGCGCGCGCCACAGATGCAGCGTGCCGTTAAGCCGCGCAGGGTCGTCGAACATGGTCGCCCCGGTGGTGGTGATGGCGCTGACCATTTCCACATAGGCATTGAGAAACGTTGTTGTGCCCACCCCTTCGTAAAAGGGCACCGCCAGCAGCACCGGCAGGAACACAAAGGCGCATAGCAGCGACATCAGCGGCCCCAGTGCCCCGTGGCGCGGATCGCGCCCAGCATGGGCAAGGGCAATCATGGCGAATGCACTCAACCCCAGTAGTCCGGTATAGAGAAACGCCCGCGCAGTTTCGAGATCGCGCGCCACGCCGCCATAGACCGCAGGCACCAGCATGGCCGCCGAAAATACCCCCAACAGCAACAGGAACAGCGGCAGGCGCAGCAGGGCGCTGGCAAAACGCGAGGGGGGCGACGCATGCAGTTGCATCAGAAAAAGTCGATGGAGACCTGCATCAGGCGCTCCACCTCTGGCACGTCCTTGGCCAGCGCGAAAAGGGCGATCACGTCGCCTTCGTCGATCCGGGTGCTGCCGACAGGGCGGATGACCTTGCCGCCCTTGCGCACCGAACCGACAAGGACGCCTTCGGGAAAGTCGATTTCGTTGATCTTCTTGCCCGCCATGGGCGAAGTCGACAGCACTTCGGCCTCGCCCACCTCGGCATCGGCATCGCCGATGGAATAGACCGCGAGCCC
>CAZITF010000410.1:0-2630 GCA_964542095.1 uncultured Rhodobacterales bacterium | reverse complement strand
TGTTGCCCAATAAGTAGGCACGACAACTCACCCCCGTCCCGGAGTTTCCCGTGGCCGCCGATTTCGCCTTCGACAGCCGGCAGTCCTGGCTGCGCCTCGTCGCCGCGCTGGCCCTGTCCAGCATCGGCGGCATCGGCCTGTGGTCGGTGGTGGTGGCATTGCCGGCGATCGAGGCCGAGTTCGGGGTCAGCCGTGGCGGCGCGTCGCTGCCCTACTTCGCCACCATGGTCGGGTTCGGGCTGGGCGGCGTGTTCATGGGCCGACTGGCCGACCGGTTCGGCGCGGCGGTGCCGGTGGCGCTGGCCGGCGTGTCGATGTGCGTCGGCTACATCACCGCCGCGCAGGCGACCGAGCTCTGGCAGTTCATCGCCGCACAGGCGATCCTGATCGGCGGCTTCGGCGCGTCGGCAACCTTTGGCCCGCTGGTCGCCGACATATCCCTGTGGTTCCAGCGCCGGCGCGGCCTCGCCGTCGCCATCGTCGCATCGGGCAACTACGTCGCCGGCACGATCTGGCCGCCGCTGCTGACCCAGGGCATCGAGGAATTCGGCTGGCGCCAGGCGCATGTCGGCATCGGTATCGCCGCGATGTGCCTGATGGTGCCGCTGGCGCTGCTGCTAAGGCGCCGGGCACCGGTCGACGACGACATCACGCTCGCCGGTCTGGGCACCCTGCCGACCGTACCGCGACTGTCGCCACGCGCATTGCAGGCGCTGCTGGTGCTGGCGGGACTGGCCTGCTGCCTGGCGATGTCGATGCCGCAGGTGCACATCGTCGCCTACTGTGGCGACCTCGGCTACGGCGTGGCGCGCGGCGCGGAAATGCTGTCGCTGATGCTGGGCTTCGGCGTCGTCAGCCGCCTGGCTTCCGGCCTGATCGCCGACAAGATCGGCGGCGTCGGCACGCTGATCCTCGGCTCCACCCTGCAATGCCTGGCGCTGCTGCTTTACCTGCCGTTTGACGGGCTGGCATCGCTCTACATCGTCTCGGCGCTGTTCGGACTGTCACAGGGTGGCATCGTGCCAAGCTACGCGTTGATCGTCCGCGAGTACTTCCCGGCGCGCGAGGCCGGCGGCCGGGTCAGCCTGGCGAGATGAGCGAGGGCCAGCGGGTCTTGCTGGTCGAGGATCTGACCACGGACGGCGGCTCGAAACTGTCCTTCGTGGATGCCATCCGCGACACCGGGGCCATTTGCGGGCACACGGCGGTGATCTTTTACTACGGCATTTTCCCTGAGACGGAAAAGACGCTGGGCGATCACGGCGTGGCGCTGCATCACCTTTGCACATGGTGGGACGTTCTGGCCGAGGCACGCGCGAGCGGTGCCTTTGACGCAGACACCCTCGGCGGGGTCGAAGAGTTCCTGAACGATCCCCGCGGCTGGCAGGCGGCCCGGACGTAACCGTCAGGCAAGCGCGCAGCGGCGCGTCGATGTCCGTCACGCGTGACGCTCTGTGGACAAACTGTGGACGGGTGAAAGGAATCTGTGGAAAACCCGTCTGTGGACGGTCTGTGAATAAGACGATTCGACGACAGGCGCATTGCGTGATGTGGTGACAGCCGCGTAAATTGATACTATATGTTGTTGGGCGTTTCGGGCTGGACAGAGTTATCTACCGGCTTATCCCCGGTTTTTTCCAGATAGCCCGGCGGCCCGCGCTGTGACACCCCACGGCGTTAGCGGTGACACATAAAAACGAGCAGGGACCGGGGTCATGAACGAGATCGCAGCGATCAATCCAACAGGTGTGTCGGTACAGGATGCCGAAACCATGCCGCACTCCACCGAGGCTGAACAACAGCTTCTGGGTGCGATCCTGACCAACAACGACATCTATGACCGAATCGCCTCGATCATCGGCCCCGGCCATTTCTATGATCCGGTCCATGCCCGCATTTTCGAGATCGCCTCGGCCCGGATCGCCAAGAACAACCTGGCCAGCCCCGTGACGCTCAAGGCCTTCATGGAGGACGACGAGGGCCTCAAGGAACTGGGCGGTCCCGCCTATCTCGCCCGGCTCGCGGGGGCGGCAATCAGCGCCTATGCGGTGCGCGACTATGCGCAGATCATCTATGACCTTGCCGTGCGCCGCGACCTGATCCAGTTGGGGCGCGATATATCGGCCAAGGCGGCCAAGGTCGACGTGACCTCAGAACCCAAGGAACAGATCGTCGAGGCCGAACAGGCGCTTTACAAGCTGGCCGAACAGGGCACATCCGAGGGTGGATTTCAAAGCTTTCTCAAAGCGGTAACGGACGCTGTCAATGTGGCCAACGCCGCCTATCAGCGCGAAGGAGGCCTCGCTGGCATCTCGACCGGCCTGATCGACATGGACAAGAAGCTGGGCGGCCTGCATCCATCCGATCTGCTGATCCTTGCCGGGCGTCCTTCGATGGGCAAGACGTCTTTGGCCACCAACATCGCCTTCAACATCGCCAAAAGCTACAAGCGCGGGGTCAAGCCCGACGGCACCGAAGGCGCCATCGAGGGCGGTGTTGTCGGCTTCTTCTCGCTGGAAATGAGCGCCGAGCAGCTGGCCGCCCGCATCCTGTCAGAAGCCGCCGAAGTGCCCAGCGAACAGATCCGGCGCGGCGACATGACCGAGGTGGAATTCCGCCGCTTTGTCGAG
>CAZITF010000409.1:0-2646 GCA_964542095.1 uncultured Rhodobacterales bacterium | reverse complement strand
CTCCGCGATGATGAAGTTCAGGAACTTCTTGGCAAATTCGGGGTCGAGATCGGCCTCTTTTGCCAAAGCTTCGAGCCGCGCGATCTGTTTGGCCTCGCGGGCCGGATCGCTTGGTGGAAGGTCGTGTTCGGCCTTGAGTTTCCCCACGGCTTTCGTGTGTTTGAACCGTTCGCCCAGCGTGTAGACGAGGATCGCATCGAGCCTGTCGATGCTGTTGCGGTGTTCGGCCAGCACCGTGGCCGCCTTGGTCACAGGATCAGTCAAGCGCCCATCCTTTCGGTGTGAATTTCGGATCGGCGTAGTGGCCGATTTCCATTTCGATCCCGTGGCTCAGTTGCGTGTCGTCGAGCTGTGCCGGGGTGGGGTGGCGGTAGACCGCGTCAGAGCCGTCGATGCCTGGGGCGTCGACGTCCTTTTTGGCGCCGAGCCGTTCAGCCAGCCGGATGCTGTCCAGGTTCTTGGGGTCGAGATAGCTGACGGCGGTGTCCCAGCCGTTCCGGTAGTAGTATTTGCGCACCGCGTGCGTTGCCTCGAGCGCGTAGCCTTGTCCTGCCTTGTCCGGCCAGATGATCCAGGCGATTTCGCGTTCGGGCCAGCCTGCGGGTTTCCACCCGCCCGCCATGCCGTAGGTTTCGTCTGTTGCCTTGTCGTGGATCATCCACATGCCAAAGCCGCGGATGTCCCAGTGCCCGATTTCGGCGGCATAGAGCATCCATGCCTCGTAAGGGTTGAGCGGCCCGCCCATGAAGCGGGACCGATAGGAGGCGAAGGTGGCCTTGAAGTTGGGGTAATCCTCGGCCTCGGGTCCGCGCAGGGAGAGTCGGCGGGTTTCGATGGTCGGGATATTGAGCGACGTCATGGCGTCCCCTCCGATCCGGGTGATCCTGCGGACGCGCTGGCGCGCGACGCCATATTGGCGCTTGTGGCGGCCTTAGCCCCTTGGGTCGAGGTCCGTGGCTGTGGCTGTCCGGCCCTTCGGGGAGGATTTTTTTCAAACAGAGAAGGCGACAGGTGGCGATAGACAGCCGCGGGGATTGTGCTGGGGGGTGGCGCTGCGTCGGTGTCGAGCGTCGCGCCAAGCCGTTCAGCCAGTGCGATGGAGGCGGTGTTTTCGGGCGCGATGTAGCTGACGGCGGTGTCCCAGTTCAGGGTGTCGTAGGCGTGTTCGAGGCAGGCCTGCGCGGCCTCGAAGGCGATGCCTTGCCCTTCGTCCGCCGGGTCGAACAGGACCCAGCCGATTTCCCGTTCGGGCCATGTGTTGGGGTGCCAGTGGCCGACGATCCCGAGGGCCGTGTCATCGCCGTGCCGTGTCACCGTAAACATGCCGTAGCCGCGCATGACCCAGTGGCCGATTTCGGTGCCGAAGTAGTTCCACGCCTCGCGCGCGGTTTTGGGCCCGCCGGTGAATTGCGACCGGTCGGTGGCGAAATAGGCGATGAACCCGTCCAGGTCGCCCGGAAGGGGCGCGCGCAGGGTCAGACGCCCGGTGCGCAGTGTGGGGGTGCCGGTGAGCGTGATCATGCGGCCCCCTTCGGTGCGGGGTGGCGATAGACGGCCATCGCGCCGTAGACCGGGTGCTGAAAATCATCCTCGCGCGCGGCACCCATTTGTGTGGCGACCCGCACGGAGGCGTCGTTGCCTGTCGCGATCATGCTGACCGCGGTGGTCCAGCCCAGCGTGTCATAGGCATAGTTGCGCGCGGCGTGCCCGGCCTCGGTCGCATAGCCCTTGCCGGTGCCGGACCAGATGTACCAGCCGACCTCGGGTTCGGGCCAGTCGAGCGGGTTGTGCAGACCGACGAGGCCGATGGCCGCATCGTCGTCTTTCAGCGTAACGATCCAGCGCCCGTAGCCGCGCATGGCCCAATGCCCAATCACCTGGCAAAGGTAGCGCCAGGTTTCCGCCTCGTTCATCGGGCCGCCGACATAGCGGGCGGCGTCGCTGGCGTAGAACGCGGCAAAGGCGGGCACGTCCCGCGGCGCGGGTGCGCGCAGGGTCAGACGATCGGTTGTCAGGGTGGGGATATGAGCGGTCGCGGATGTCACTTTTTCTTGCCAAAACCGCTGAGGCCGGGGGGCAGGGCCATGCCGCCGCCCAGACCGGGCATGCCGCCGCTGCCCAGTTTCCTGGCCGCTGCTTCGAGTTGCTTGGGGTCCATGCCTGCGGTCGGGTCCATGCCGCCCTTGCCGCCCATCATGGCCTTCATCGCCTGTTTCATCATGCCGCCTTTGCCACGCCCGAGTTTTTTCATCATGTCCGACATCTGGCGGTGCATCTTGAGTAGCTTGTTGAGGTCGGAGACGTCCATCCCCGAGCCACGCGCGATCCGTTTCTTGCGCGAGGCTTGCAGGATTTGCGGTGCGGCGCGTTCCTTTTTCGTCATCGACTGGATCATGGCGATCTGCTGTTTCAGGATCTTATCGTCAAAGCCCGCATTCTTGACCTGGGCGGCCATTTTTCCCATGCCGGGCATCATGCCCATCATGCCTTCCATGCCGCCCATCTTGAGCATCTGTTCGAGCTGCATCCTGAGGTCGTTCATGTTGAACTGACCCTTGGCCATGCGGCGCATCATCTTTTCAGCCTGTTCAGCCTCGATGGTTTCCTGCGCCTTTTCGACGAGGGAGACGATGTCGCCCATGCCGA
>CAZITF010000408.1:0-2650 GCA_964542095.1 uncultured Rhodobacterales bacterium | reverse complement strand
CGATTCGCGACCGTTCGCACTGGAACATCTCGAACATCCAGCCGGTCGACCCTGTCGCCCTTGGCCTGACCAAGCAGTCCGAACTGGACGCCGCCGTGCAAAAGGCCGCCGCCAAGAAGGCCGCCGACCAGCCGGTCATGTCCGACGACGAGCGCCGCAAGCTGGTCAGCACCGAACAGTCCCTGGGGATGGAGGCCGAGCCGAAGATTCCGACCGCCATCGAGGGACTCGAGACATTCTCGTTGTCCATGGATGTCAGCAACGACGAGGATGACGAGGAAGAATCCACGCTCGTCGATGCCGACAGCCTGTTCAACCTGCCAAAAGGTGGCGACGACGAAGACGAACAGCCCTGATTGTCGTCACGGGCTTTCACATTTCCACGGGCGCGCCTAATCTGGGCGCGCCCGTTTTTCGTTGTTTTCGAGGTTTTCCATGAACCAGTATGCCGCCATGCAGGATACGCCTGCCGTTCCGATCCTCTGCGATCTGCGCAGCGATACCGTGACCGCCCCGGATGCCGCGATGCGCGCCGTGATGGCGGATGCCGAGGTCGGCGATGACGTTTATGGCGAGGACGCGACCGTCAACCGGCTGGAGGCGACGCTGGCCGAACGCTTGGGCAAGGAGGCCGGGCTGTTCCTGACCTCCGGCACCCAAAGCAACCTTGTTGCCTTGCTCAGCCATTGTGCGCGCGGCGAAGAGATCATCACCGGGCGCGGCTATCACATCTGGAAATACGAGGCGGCGGGGGCCTCGGTTCTGGGTGGTATCGCGCTGGACCCGCAGGTCGTGGCCGCCGATGGCGCACTGGAACCTGACGCGATCCGTGCCGCCATCAAGGAAGACGACCCGCATCACCCCATCACCCGACTGTTGACCCTGGAAAACACCCATAACGGTCTGGCAGTCCCGCTGGATCGGTGCACAGCCGCGGCGGATGTGGCGCGTGGCGCGGGTCTGTCGGTGCATCTGGACGGCGCACGGTTCTTCAATGCCATCGAGGCGCTGGGATGTGCCGAGACCGACCTTGCGGGCCTGTTCGATTCCGTCTCCATCTGCCTGTCCAAGGGGCTTGGCGCGCCTGTTGGGTCTGTCCTTGTCGGATCGCGCGACCTGATCGACCGGGCCCGGCGCTGGCGCAAGATGCTGGGCGGCGGCACCCGACAGGCCGGGGTTCTGGCGGCGGCTGGCCTTTACGCGCTCGATCACAACGTGGCCCGTCTGGGCGAGGACCGTATGCGCGCAGAGCGGCTGGGGCAGGCCTTGTCGGCTTTTGGAGAAGTCGCGCAGGCGACCAACATGGTCTTTTTCACCCCCAAGGGCGGCGTGACAACGGCATTGCAGCACCACATGGCCACACATGGCGTGAAGCTGAGTGGTGCCACGGGCACCACCCGTCTGGTCCTGCACAAGGACGTGACGGATGAGAGGATGGCGGCGGCGATTGCGGGGTTCGAGGCCTATTTCGGCTGATCCGCATCGCGCGCCTTTTCGCGGCTGTCGAATTGCTCCCAGACGTGCATCCGCCCTTTTTGGCGGGCATCCGCAAGCCAGAGCTTTTTGCGCACACCGGGCGGTTCGAACATCCGGTAGTCGCCTTCGGAAAATTTTGGCCAGTCCAGAGCCAGCCCAAGTTTCACCATCTCTTCGGACAGGTCGCGCCCGTCCGGCAGATAGCACATCGCAACGGCCCGCCCGTGGTGGTCCTGTTCGACGATCTTGGCCCGCACCTGATGTCCCTTGCACAAGGCGACCATCGCCCATTTGGCCTTTTTGCCATAGGGGTGGTGCAGTTCGGGCGCATCAACGCCATAGATGCGTATCTGGGTCTTGTTGATGACGAGGCTGTCGCCGTCCACGACATAGGCCGGTCCTTCGATGACCGGCATGTCGGGCGTTGGCCGGCGCGGGGCTTTGTGCGGTGTTGGAGTTTTTTTAGGTGCGACCGTCCTCGTCTTCAGAGGCACAACCCGTTTTTGACGCACCGGACGGGTGTAACTGTGTCGTCGCAGGCGTCTGAAAATATAACGGCCTTTCAGGACGTACAGGACGACCCCTATCACCAATAGTCCCAACAATGTTTCCAAGGCAAAACCTACTCAACTTCAAAAATAACCAATCAAAAAAGCATAACGAACGGTTGCCGCTTTATGCAAATTTGCGAAGCGTCTTCCTTCAGATCGCCTTGCGCGCCCGCATCGCCGCCGTGATCGTACCGTCATCAAGGTAATCGAGCTCTCCGCCGATTGGCACGCCTTGCGCGAGCGACGTCAACGTGACCTGCCCGTCAAGCTGGTCGGCGATGTAGTGGGCGGTGGTCTGCCCGTCGATAGTGGCGTTCAGGGCCAGGATGACTTCGCTGATGTTTTCGGTTTCGACCCGGTCGATCAGGCGGGGGATGCGCAATTCGTCGGGGCCGATGGCATCCAGCGCCGACAGGGTGCCGCCCAGCACGTGATAGCGGCCCTTGAACACGCCCGAACGCTCCATCGCCCAAAGGTCTGCGACGTCCTCGACCACACACAACTCGCCGGTGGCGCGTTTTTCCGAGGTGCAGATATCGCACACGTCGGTGGTGCCGACATTGCCACAGTTCAGGCATTCGCGCGCCGTGGCGGCAACGATCTGCATGACATCGGCCAGGGGT
>CAZITF010000407.1:0-2655 GCA_964542095.1 uncultured Rhodobacterales bacterium | reverse complement strand
TAGCCCACGATGGTCAGCAGCGACGCGATGATGGCCAGATCGAACTTGATCTGCAACTCGGAAAACACCCCGATGGTCAGGATCACGTCATGGACAAGGGCCGCCACCGCGCCCAGCGCGAACTGCCACTCGAACCGCAACCAGATATAGATCAGCACCGCGGCAATGGCCAGAACCACGGCGATTGCGGCGGTCTGGATCAACTCGCCCGACACCTTGGGACCGACCGATTCAACAGAGACGAACTGGATGTCCGGCACCGCCTCGAGCAGCGCCGCCTCGACCGCCAGAATGGTCTCTGCGGTCACGGCCTCCTGATCGTCCTGCGCCTGGATGCGTATGGTGGCGACATTCTTGTCCGGTCCAAAGGTCGGATCGAACACTTCGGTGATGGTGATATCGCCAAGGCCCAGCGGCGTCATGGCGTTGCGATAGACCCCGATATCGACCGCCTGTGCGCTTTCGGTGCGGATCGTGGTGCCGCCGCGGAAATCGATGCCGAAATTCAGCCCCTGGATCAGGAAAGAACCAAAGGCCACCACCACCATCACCGCAGAAATCCCCAGCCACAGCTTCCAGCGGGAAAAGAAATCGAACGACGTGTCGTCCCGGATCAGTTTCAAACGCATCGGCTACACCTCAATCGTCTTGGGACGGCGATGTTCAAACCACATCACGATCAGCAACCGGGTCACAAAGATCGCCGTGAACACCGATGTCAGGATGCCCAGGCCCAGCGTGATGGCAAAGCCGCGCACCGGCCCCGACCCCATGGCAAACAGGATCACGGCGGTGATGAAGGTGGTGATGTTGGCGTCCAGAATCGCCGACAGCGCCCTTTCATAGCCCAGCTCGATGGCGCGCGCCGGGCCACGGGCCGATTTCAGCTCCTCGCGGATGCGCTCGAAAATCAGCACGTTGGCGTCCACCGCCATGCCCACGGTCAGCACGATTCCGGCAATCCCCGGCAGGGTCAGCGTCGCCCCGATGAGGCTGAGCAGGCCGAATATCAGCCCGATATTGATGATCAGCGCGATGTTGGCGAACACCCCGAACAGCCCGTAACTCAGGAACATGAACGCCAGCACGGCGGCAAAGGCGACCAGCGTGGCCACCTTGCCCGCATCGATGCTGTCCTGGCCCAGTTGCGGGCCGACCGTCTCTTCGACCAGAAAAACCAGTTGGGCAGGCAGGGCGCCAGCCCGCAGCAGCACGGCCAGATTGGTCGATTCCTCGACGTCGAACCGGCCGGTGATGATGCCCGAGCCGCCCGGAATATGGCTCTGGATGACCGGGGCGCTGACCACCTCGTCATCCAGCACGATGGCAAAGGGAGAGCCGATGTTCTCGGCCGTGTAGTCGCCAAAGCGACGGGCGCCGGCGGTGTTGAAACGGAAACTGACCGCCGGATTGCCGTTCTGATCGAACGACGGCTGGGCATCGACCAGATCCTCGCCGGTCACCACGGGCGCGCTTTCGATGATGTAGTACTGGCCCGGCTCGTCCAGCGACGGCACCAGCTTGTTGCCGACACCGGGGCTCGCATTCGCATCCTGAGTGCGGTTCACGACCGGGTTGAAGGTCAGCTGCGCCGTGGTCCCGATGATCGCCTTGAGCTCGGCGGCCGACCCGATACCCGGCACCTCGATCACGATCCGGTCCGCCCCCTGGCGCTGGATGGTCGGCTCGCGGGTGCCGACCTCGTCGATGCGGCGGCGCACGATCTCCAGCGACTGCTGCACCGTGCGCTCGTCACTGGCCAGCTTTTCGGCATCAGACAGGGTGACGACAATCACATCCGGCCCGTCCGCGCGGACGTCGATGTCATCCGCGCCCACCCCGGTCAGGGTCTGCACCGGATTGGCCAGCCCGCGCACCACCTGCAACGCGCGCTGCATGCCCGCAGGCTCGGAAATGCGCACCCGCAATTCGTCGGGCGGGGACTGCTGCAAACGGATGGTGCCGACGGTGGCGCGTTCCGGGCGCAGCACATCGCGAATTTCCGGCCAGCTGGCCTGCATGCGCGCGGCATAGACATCCTCGACCTGCACCTCGGCCAGCAGATGGACACCGCCGCGCAGATCAAGACCAAGGTTCACAAGGCCCGACGGCACCCAGCCCGGCCAGCGCGCCAGCGCCGCCCGGTTGTCCGGCGTGTCCTCGCCCAGCGCGATGGCCTGCGCGGCATCGTTGCGCATTTCGACGCGGCTGTAAAACGCGTTCGGCAGCGCCAACAGCAGACCCAGCACAACCGTCGCCCAGATCAGGACCCGTTTCCAACCCTCGATCCGCAGCATTACTTGGCAGGCTCGGTCTTGGACAGGACCGTGGCGATGGTCGACTGGACCACGCGCACCTTGACGCCCTCGGCCAGTTCAACCTCGATCTCGTTGTCGTCCTTGACCTTGGTGACCTTGCCGATCAACCCGCCTTGGGTGACCACCTGATCGCCCCGGCGCAGGGCGGCGACCATGGCCGCGTGCTGCTTGACCTTCTTTTGCTGGGGCCGGATCAGCAGGAAATACATGATCGCAAAGATCAGGATCAGGGGGATGAACTGGCCAAAGGCTTCCATGGAGATGTCCTTGCGTCTTGGGGCAAATCGCGCCCATATCGGATTTTGGCAGAACCTAGGGTCGGCGGCGCACGGGCGCA
>CAZITF010000406.1:1548-2656 GCA_964542095.1 uncultured Rhodobacterales bacterium | reverse complement strand
GCCCAGCACGTTGTTGATCTTGTGGGCCCCAGTGTGGTTCAGCTCGTCGCGCTTCATGTACACCTTGGCGCCACCCAGATGTTCGGTCAGCCGTTCGGCATGATAAAGAGGGCTGGGGCGACCCACATAGTGCTTCCACAAAAAATCCATCTCGGCCCAGAACGACTCGTCCGTCTTGGCCTTTTCGTATTCTTCCTCAAGCGACAGGATCAGCGGCATCAGCGTCTCGGACCCGACCCGCCCGCCGAAGTCTCCAAAGCGCCCGTTTTCGTCCGGGCCCGTCATGAAAGAGTTGAAAAGGTCGTTTGCCATCTTGGCCCTCGCGCGTTCAGATCAGATCGCGTTTATACCCGATATGCGAAGGGGTAAAGCCGAGGCGCTGGTAGAAACGGGCGGTATCGGTGCGACCCTTGTTCATGGTCAACTGCACCAGCGCGCACCCAGCGGCGCGGGCGCGCGTTTCGGCATCGGCAATCATCGCCTCAC
Organism: uncultured Rhodobacterales bacterium; assembly: GCA_964542095.1. GTDB lineage: Bacteria > Pseudomonadota > Alphaproteobacteria > Rhodobacterales > Rhodobacteraceae > Tateyamaria. The sequence goes on along the minus strand of CAZITF010000406.1, from coordinate 2,170 downwards.
CGATGCGCTGTCCGCGCAGATCGCGGGCGACCCGCACGGTTTCGATCTGCGCCCGCCGCGCGGCTTGCAGGGACAGGCCCGAGATAAAGCTGAGCTGATAGGTCGCCACAATCCTGCCCTGCGCCTCCGCGACGATCAGGTGGTTGTGCGGTTCGCCCTGCATCCGGTCGAACGCGGCGCGATATTGTGCGAAATCAGCGCCTTCGCGACCCGCACCCAGCACGTCATCCGTCATCAGGGCCAGCACGTCGGGCAGGTCATCAACTGTCGCCTCGCGAAACGCGACGTTCATATCGTCCGTACAGCGGCCAGAAAGGCCCGGATCAATCCGCTGTCCTTTTGCCCCGGCGCCGTCTCGACCGCGGAACTCAGGTCCACCTGCCGCGCGCCGGTCACGCGGATGGCCTGGGCCACGTTGTCGCTCGTCAAACCACCCGCCAGCATCCACGGCACCGGCCAGCGCCGCCCCGCGATCAGCGTCCAGTCAAAGGCCGCGCCATTGCCACCGGGCAGGTCCGCGCCCTTGGGCGGTTTGGTGTCGACCAGCAACTGGTCGGCGACCTTGGCATAGGCATCCAGGGCCGCCAGATCGCCCGCATCGCCCACACCCACGGCCTTCATC
>CAZITF010000406.1:0-1538 GCA_964542095.1 uncultured Rhodobacterales bacterium | reverse complement strand
GCAGGCCATAGCGCGCCTTGATCTCGGCCACCCGTTCGGGGCTTTCCCTGCCATGCAGTTGCAACATGTCCAGCGGCACAGCCGCCGTCAGCGCATCCAGAAAGGCATCGTCGGCGTCCACGACCAGCGCCACCTTGGCAACGCCCGCAGGGACGTCCAGCGCAAGCGTGCGTGCGGTTTCAGGGCTGACATTGCGCGGTGATTTGGGGAAAAAGACAAAGCCGACATAGTTCGCCCCGGCCCCGACCGCGGCGGACACATGCTCGGCGCGACTCAGGCCGCAGATTTTCACGGAAATATCCGACATGGCGTCGGTCTAGCTTGCCTCGTCCAGCAGGGCCAGCACTTCGTCCTGATCGCCATGCTTTTCGGATTTCAGGCGCTTGACCTCACGCTCCAGCCGACGGACCTCGCGCGCATTGCGGGCGTTTTCGGCGCGCACCGCATGTTCGCGCAGCCATTCCCAGATGAATCCGACCAGAAGGCCGGTCAGGATGCCGCCGAAGATCACCAGGAACAGCGGCAATTGAATCGACGGGGCAACCGCGAACAGGCCCGCGATCTCGTCGGGCAACAGCTTCAGCGTCACCGCACCACGATTGGCCAGCGCAACGGCAATCAGCGCAATCGCAAAGATCGCGATGCAGGCATAGCGGATGTAACGCATCAGGCTTTTCCGTTCAGGCGATCACGCAGCAGCTTACCGGTCTTGAAGAAAGGCACGTGCTTTTCCTCGACATCGACAGTCTCGCCGGTGCGCGGGTTGCGGCCGACGCGCGCGTCGCGCTTCTTGACCGAGAACGCGCCAAAGCCGCGCAACTCGACCCGGTCACCGCGCGCCATGGCATCAGTGACCTCGTCAAAAATGGTATTCACAATACGTTCGACATCGCGCTGATAGAGGTGCGGATTTTCGTCGGCGATTTTCTGGATCAACTCGGACCGGATCATGGCAATTCCCCCCAAAACGATGTTTCGTCTTGTTCCAATTTCGACTCCGACTATAGGAACAATAATGCGGCCCGTGAATAGCAAGGCGTTGGTCTAAGCGGATTTTTACGCCACCAATCAGCATCATTCGCCCCCTCTGCCAGCCAAATCAGCCGAGGGCGGCGCTTTGTCGACCCAACTTGTGCGCGTGGCCTGCAACGCAGGGGACGTTGATTCGGGGCCGCAAAACCCATGGCGTTGATGCAAAAGGGGGGCCGCATGGGCCCCCCTTTCTCGTTCGTTTCGACGCGGCCCCGCGGGGCAACACTCAGTCGTCGGTCTTGAGCGCGGCGCCAAGGATATCGCCCAAGGACGCACCGGAGTCAGAGGAGCCATACTGTTCGACGGCCTCTTTCTCTTCGGCGATCTCGCGCGCCTTGATGGACACGCCCAGACGACGGGTCTTGCTGTCGATATTGGTTATGCGCACATCAACCTTGTCACCGACCGAGAAACGCTCGGGGCGTTGTTCGGCACGATCACGCGACAGGTCCGAGCGGCGGATGAAGGACTTCATGCCTTCATATTCCACTTCGATGCCACCATCT
>CAZITF010000405.1:0-2675 GCA_964542095.1 uncultured Rhodobacterales bacterium | reverse complement strand
CCATGTAATGATGGATCGGTGTGCCATCCAGCATCGAAAACCGCGTGGTGCCGTCGGGCAGCAGGCCCTGGCCCTGGGTGACGCGGATCTTCTGGCACAGGTTGGTCTTGCCCGACAGGCAATAGTCGCATTCGCGGCATTCGGGTGTGTATAGCGGGATCACATGATCGCCCGGTTCCAGCGTCGTGACACCCTCGCCCACTTCCAGAACAACCCCCGCCCCCTCATGGCCCAGAATGGCGGGAAAGATGCCTTCGGGGTCGTCACCGGAGCGGGTGAATTCATCCGTATGGCACAGACCGGTGGCCTTGATCTCGACCAGCACTTCTCCCTTTCGGGGGCCATCCAGATTGACCTCCATGATCTCAAGGGGCTTGCCGGCTTCGAGCGCGACGGCGGCACGGGTTCTCATCATGGGTCTCGTCTCCTTTCGTATTTGCGGCCCACAAGGCCCGTGAAACCATCGTGTGTCAATGCTGCGGGCCACGGGAAAAAAGGCGGATCGACCCTTCGGGGAGGATTTTTTGAAACAGAGAAGGAACGGGCAGGAGTCATGCGCCGGGTGCAGCTCGATACGCCGTCGCCCCTCAGGGAAGGACGGCCCAGACCATCGCGATATAGGTCCATTGATGCAGCGCCTGATCCGCACCGAAGGCGCGCCAGTAGCCGGCCTGATCGGGCCCGTGCCCCTTGAAATCGGACCACCGCCCCTTGGCCCAGTCGATGTGGAAATGCACCGCCCATTCGATCAGCGCCACGATCAGGGCCAGGCGGAACGGAACGCCCATCGCCAGCATCGCGACCAGTGAACCAAGGCCGTGGACGCCCGCGTGTTGCGCCCGTCCCACATGCACATACCGCCCCCGGTCCCGCAACATGCGGGGGGTCTGCAGGTAAAAATCCGCAAACAGGTGCTTGGCCTGCAACAGGAACAGCAGCCCCAGCACAAAATACACAGGATCACTCAAGGACGGTCCTTTGCGTGTTACGTTGAACCGCATCCTAGGATGGCAATCCGTTCGGAGCAATGCACCTCACGCAGCAAGTCAACATCACCCCACAAAGCATTGATTTCCCGGCACCGGCACGGTTAGGCTGGCCTCAGGCGCACGGCGTCCAAATCAAGCAGGGCCAGAGCCATCGAATCCTCCATTTTCGCCTTTATCTGGAAGTACTCCAAACGCGATCAGCTGATCCTGCTGGTGGTGACATTGTCGCTGTTTCCGCTGCTCTACCTGACGCTGGAGCTGCCCAAGCGGATCATCAACGACGCCATCGGGTCGGGGTCATCTACCATCGTCGCCCTTGGCATCGAGTTTTCACAGATCAGCTACCTGATGCTGCTCTGTGGCGGATTCCTGCTGGCCGTGATGGCCCACGGCCTGATGAAGATGCGGATCAACACCATGAAGGGGGTGCTGGCCGAACGGTTGCTGCGCCGGTTCCGCTACACGCTGATCGCGCGCGTGTTGCGCTTTCCCCAGCCCTATTTCGAACGCACGAGCCAGGGCGAACTGGTCAGCATGGTCACCGCCGAAAGCGAACCGATGGGCGGGCTGATGGGCGATGCGGTCGCCCAGCCCGTGTTGCAGGCAGGCCAGATGCTGACCATCCTCGGCTTTCTCTTTCTGCAATCGGTCGCCTTTGGCCTTGCCGCCTGTGCGCTGATCCCTTTGCAGGCCTGGCTGATCCCGAAACTGCAACGCCAGATCAACCTGCTGAACAAGAAGCGCGTCATTCAGGTGCGCGCTCTGGCGGCCGAAATCGGCGAGGGCGCGGCGGGGGCCTCGACCCTGCGGGTCAACGGCGGCTGGCGTTACCGCATGGCGATGATCGGGGACCGGCTGGGGCGGCTTTTCGAGATCCGCTTCCAGATCTACCAGAAGAAATTCTTCATGAAGTTCCTCAACAACTTCATCACGCAGCTGACCCCGTTCTTCTTCTTTTCCGTCGGCGGCTACCTTGTCATTCAGGGGCAGGTCACCATCGGGGCACTGGTCGCGGCCCTTGCCGCCTACAAGGACCTGTCGAGCCCGTGGAAAGAGCTCCTGGCCTATTACAACCAGTCCGCCGACATGTCCCTGCGCTGGGAAACGATCACCGAACGCTTTGCCCCCGAAGGCATGGTGGACGAGGAGCTGTTCTATGGCCCCGCGCCCGACGCCCCGCGCCTGACCGGCGACATCGTGCTGGATCAGGTCACCGTGCGCGACGGCGACGGCAACCCGGTGCTCGAGGACATTTCGGTCACCCTGCCTGCCGGTGCAATCGTGGGCATCCGCGCCGAGAACGACGAGGACCGCCGCGCGCTGGCCGAGGTGCTGACCCGCGAGACCCTGCCCACCAGCGGCACCGTCACCCTGTCCGGGCACGACATCAGGGAATTGCATCAGGCCACCATCGCCAAGCGGATCGGGCACGCCAATTCGCGCCCCGTCCTGTTTCAGGGCAGCTACGGGCAGAACGTGATGATGCCGATGCGGGTCTCTCCGGTCGGCAAGGGCGAGGACAACGAATTTTTCCGCGAGGCGGTGCGGGCCGGCAATTCGGCGGACATGCTCAAGGCCCAGTGGCTGGACCCGACGCTGGCCGGGGTCGCCGACCGCGCGCAGCTGCGCGCGTGGTGGTACAGGCTGATCGATGGCTCGGGCAGCGGCGAGGTGCTGACCCGGCGC
>CAZITF010000404.1:0-2681 GCA_964542095.1 uncultured Rhodobacterales bacterium | reverse complement strand
CGCCGTCCATCGAACAGATCGATTGGAACGCGAGCAGCTGGGGCGCGTCCGGATCGTCCGCCCCCAGCAATTCACGCAGATGTTCGACGTCATTGTCCCGGAACACCCGCTTGGCCCCGCCATTGCGACGCACCCCTTCGATCATCGAGGCGTGGTTGAGAGCATCGGAATAAATAACGAGGCCAGGAAAGAGCTTGGGAAGCGTACTTAATGTGGCGTCATTGGCGATGTAGGCACTTGTAAACAGCAATGCCGCTTCCTTGCCGTGCAGATCGGCCAGTTCGGCCTCGAGGCGCTTGTGATAGACGGTGGTGCCCGAGATATTGCGCGTGCCGCCCGATCCGGCGCCGGTGGCGTCAATCGCCTCGTGCATCGCCTTCAACACGATCGGGTTCTGCCCCATGCCCAGATAGTCGTTGCCGCACCATACGGTGATGGGGGCCTGGCGGCCGTCGGGACGTGTCCAGGTTGCGTGCGGAAACTGGCCTTTTTTCCGTTCGATATCGATGAACGTGCGGTACCGCCCCTCGTCATGCAGGCGTTGCAGGGCGTCTTCCAATTTGGCTGTGTAATCCACACGAGGCTCCATCTTGGTCTCTTGTCAGGTCGCAACGCGCGGGGCACGTCATTTTTAGAATGAATATAGACTGCGAATTGTACCTTCAATGCTAATCAAAAGGGCGTCATGTCGCAGGTCGGATATTCCTGACCCCTTCTGGCATGGCATGAGGAGGCGGACATTGACCCAAATCAAACCACGCCTCTGGACACTGCGGTGCGCCCGGCTACTCTCGCCCCCGACCATCCAACAGGAGCCACCATGACCCTCGACGCCGTCCTCGCCCGCATCGATGCCGACCTGCCACAGGCCACAGCGCGTTTGCTCGATCTGCTGCGCATCCCCTCCATTTCCACCGATCCGGCGTTCAAGGCGGACTGCGACAGCGCCGCCGACTGGCTGGTAAACGAACTGCAAAGCCTTGGGGTGACGGCAGAAAAACGTCCCACACCCGGCCATCCGATGGTGGTGGGCCATGTCGCGGGCGATGGACCGCACCTGCTGTTTTACGGCCATTACGATGTGCAACCCGTCGACCCGCTCGATCTGTGGGACCGCGACCCGTTCGATCCGGAAGTTCAGGACACCCCGGCCGGAAAGGTCATTCGGGGGCGCGGCTCGTCGGACGACAAGGGTCAGCTGATGACCTTCGTCGAGGCATGCCGAGCCTGGAAGGCCGAACGTGGCACCCTGCCCTGTCGCATCACCTTCTTTTTCGAAGGCGAAGAAGAATCCGGCTCGCCCTCTCTCGTACCGTTCATGAAAGACAACGCGGACGAGCTGAAATCCGACCTCGCCCTGATCTGCGACACCGGCCTTTTCGAATCCCGCGTGCCTGCCATCGTGACCATGCTGCGCGGGCTGTTGGGCGAGGAAATCACCATAACGGCCCCCGACAAGGACCTGCACTCCGGCATGTATGGCGGTATCGCGATGAACCCGATCCGCGTGCTGACGCGCATTCTGGCCAGCCTGCACGACGATCAGGGGCGGATCACGATCCCCGGATTCTATGACGGCGTGCCCGAACTGCCCGACGCGATCCGCCAGCAATGGCAGGGACTGGCCTTTGATCACGCCAGATTTCTCGGCGACGTGGGCCTGTCGGTGCCCGCAGGCGAGACCGACCGCACCCCGATCGAGATGATCTGGTCGCGCCCCACCTGCGAAATCAACGGCATCTGGGGCGGCTACACGGGGGCCGGGTTCAAGACCGTTCTGCCCAGCAAGGCACAGGCCAAGGTGTCCTTTCGCCTTGTCGGCGACCAGGACCCGCGCGCGATCCGCGCCAGTTTTCGCAAGTTGGTGCAGGACGCCCTGCCACCCGACTGCACCGTCAGCTTCTCCGATCACGGTGCCGGCCGCGCCTCGGTCACCGAAACCGGCGACCCGGCCTTTGAAAAGGCGCGCAACGCCCTCAGCGACGAATGGAATATCCCGGCGGCTTACGTGGGCTGCGGCGGGTCGATTCCCATTGCGGGCCACTTCCAGAACATCCTCGGCACGACGCCCATGCTGGTGGGATTTGGCAAGGACGACGACCAGATCCACTCGCCAAACGAAAAATACGACATGGAGAGTTTTCACAAAGGCATCCGCAGCTGGGCGCGCATTCTGGACGCACTGACATGACACGGCATCCCTGTGGCACCGTGAAAACTCAACGAGGGCTCCGCCCGTTCACGCCTGAAACACTCCCCCGGAGTGTTTCCGAGACGGCGCTCACTCACAAAGGCATCCGCAGCTGGGCGCGCATTCTGGACGCACTGACATGACACGGCATCCCTGTGGCACCGTGAAAACTCAACGAGGGCTCCGCCCGTTCACGCCTGAAACACTCCCCCGGAGTGTTTCCGAGACGGCGCTCACTCACAAAGGCATCCGCAGCCGGGCGCGCATTCTGGACGCACTGACATGACGAAAAGGAACCCGGCCCCCGCGAAAACCCTGCAACGGCACAGCCCGTTCACACCCTCACGGACCGGCAGTCACACACAGAGTCCGGAGGCGATGACCTAAGCAACCACTGCCCCTTCTCTGTTTCAAAAAAATCCCGGGGGGAGGCCGCAGGCCGGGGGGGCAGAGCCCCCGACACCCCCACCCGAAAAGCGCAGGACATGAC
>CAZITF010000403.1:0-2705 GCA_964542095.1 uncultured Rhodobacterales bacterium | reverse complement strand
ATACCCGCCATGCAATTGCAGACACTGATCGACGACCTTTGATCCGGTTTCGGTCACGAACTTCTTGGCCATCGCGCAGAACTTCGTCGCATCGGGCGCACCGGTGTCCAGCTTCCACGCCGCCTGGCGCAGAAACGTGCGCGCGGCCTGCAATTCGATCTCCATGTCCGCCAGCCGCCATTGCAGGCCCTGGAACTGGTCAATGGGCTGACCGAACGCCTTGCGCTCGCCCATATACGCCAGTGTGCTGTTGATCGCAGTCTGCGCGGCCCCCAGCGAACAGGCGGCAATGTTCAATCGGCCCCCATCCAGCCCCATCATCGCATATTTGAAACCCTGACCCTCTTCTCCGATCAGATTGGCGCTGGAAATGTTGCAATTGTCGAATTGCACCTGTGCGGTGGGCTGACTGCGCCAGCCCATCTTGTCCTCAAGCCCTCCGAAACTCAGGCCTGCGGCGCCGTCCTGGACATAGACGGTCGAAATACCCTTGGGTCCATCCTCGCCCGTACGCACCATGCACACGTAGGCATCCGAATATCCGCCCCCCGAAATGAACGCCTTGGTCCCGTTCAGCACATAGCCTTCGTTGGTGCGCTCGGCACGGGTGCGCAACGCGGCGGCGTCCGAGCCCGAACCGGGTTCGGTCAGACAATAGCTCAGCACCGTTTCCATGCTCAGGACACCGGGCATCACGCGGGCCTTGAGGTCGTCGCTGGCAAAGCTGTCGATCATCTTGGCGCACATGTTGTGGATCGACAGAAACGCCGCGACAGACGGGCAGGCCATGGAGAGCGCCTCGAACACCAGCGTGGCGTCAAGGCGGGTCAGACCCGACCCCCCGGCGTCTTCGGAGACATAAAGCGCGGCAAAGCCAAGCGCACCGACCTGCGCCCACAAGTCCTTGGGGATCGTGCCTGCGGCCTCCCAGTCGCGGGCCTGGGGCGCGATGCGCTCCTGTCCGAAGGCACGGGCCATGTCAAAGATCGACACCTGTTCCTCTGTCAGCGCGAAGTCCATGGATCCTCCCCCGGGGTTGTGGCCGGAATATGCCACGTTCGGTTCGGAATGGAACAGCATTATCGCGTACCGCGATCCTGTCGCTGTGTCAGTGGTGATTCGGTGTATCCGACAGGTCGAATGCAGCCGAGAGTAGAAAATATTTCGTCTTGTTTCGGAGCGTTGTAGGAAATTGGTGCAAGTGCCCGCGCAACTTCTACCGCCGCGAGAATTATGGCAAAATTAAGGGAATTCTTTGTTCGCCCCGGTATTTTGTAGTAAAATGAAGACTCAGAGTTTTTTTTAAGAGAGTTCACCGAAGGTAACACCATGTCTTTTTGTTTAACGAAAATTGCGACTGCATCAATTTTTGCCGCGTTCATTTCCACTGCGGCTCATGCGGTGACCTATAATTTCGCCGATCTAAGCGGAACGGGAACTGGCGTGTCCGTCCAGGGCCAGTTTACGGTTGATGTATCGGATGTCGGTGGCGGCAATGTGCAGTTCAAATTCATGAACTCCGGCCCGCTCGCGTCGGCTTTCGAGCAAATCAACTTCGACAATTCCGGAAACGCTTTGTCCAGCTTTGTGTCGCTCGACAATTCGAATGCCGGTGTCAACTTTTCCGTGAACCTGAAGAACTTGCCGCAGGGTCAAAATGCTTCACCAGTTTTCAACAGCGACTTTGGCTTCCAGGCGACGCCTCCTCCGGGTGGCCCAAATGGAAACAGCATCAACCCCGGGGAAATGCTTGGCATCACGTTCAGCTATTCTACAAATTTCGCGGCTGTTCTCTTTGCGCTTGATACTGGCGGTCTGAGAATTGCGACACACGTGATTTCGCTGCCCGACGGTTCGAGTGACACCCTTATCACCACACCGCCTTCACCTGTGCCACTACCGGCCGGTGGCTGGATGCTTCTGGCGGGTATTGGTGGTCTGATGGCCATGCGACGCCGCAGGAAAGCCTGATGTTAAATTAAAGGTTACGAGTAAGGCGGCTCATCTGAGCCGCCTTTTTTTCGTTTGAACCCGTTTCTGGGGCTGGGGGCGTATTTGGCCCGCGCGCCCTGCTAGCTTTGATGCCCGGTGGCGCGTAGCATTTCGTCAATGCTTTTCTCCGGTTGGCCCAGCAAAGCCAGCGCTTCGGCTTCGGTATGCTGCATCATGGTGACCACCGAAGGGACTTCGGCCCATGACCGGGTGAACAGTGACGCAACCTCGCGCGCGACGGGGGTAGGGGCGACATAGACCGCCAGCGATTGCACACCGGTTCCGGCGAGGCGATCGGCCTTGGCCGCCTGCATTTCCATGAACCGCACGTAATCCTTTTCGAACCCGGTGACGTGGGTCAGATCGACCAGTTGCTTTTGCCCCGGCGCATAGTCCGGGTCCGCCACATAGGCCTGCGAGGCCGCCATCAACTCGTCGATGGTGGAGAACCCAAAATAGAGGACCACGACAAGGCCACGATCCGCGAATATGCGATAGGTCAGCGGCATGTCACTCCATGACGGGAATCGAGAATTCTCCACCTTCCTTGATGCCCGAAGGCCAGCGGGCTGTCACGGTCTTGGTGCGGGTGTAGAACTTGAACGCGTCGGGGCCGTGCTGGTTGAGGTCACCGAAAACCGATTTCTTCCAGCCGCCAAGGGTATGATAGGCCAGCGGCACCGGGATGGGAACGTTGATGCCGACCATGCCGA
>CAZITF010000402.1:0-2714 GCA_964542095.1 uncultured Rhodobacterales bacterium | reverse complement strand
GGAGTACGAGAAATACATGCCCCGGATCGAGGCGATCATTCGCACAGCACAGGACCGCATCCGCCCGGTGCTGCTGACCACAATCACCACGATGGCCGGTCTGGCCCCGATGATGTTCGGCCTGTCCCTCGATTTCGGCGGCGGCGGCTATACCGTCGACAGCCCCACAGCGCTGTGGTGGAAACAGCTGGCCACGGCGGTGGTGTTCGGCCTTGGCATTGCCACGGTGCTGACGCTGATCGTCACGCCGTCGCTGCTGGCGATGCGGGTGTGGGTCGTGACCTACGTGATGTGGCTCAGCCAACTTCTGGCCAAGCTGTCGCTGGGTCGCGCCAGCGCCGCTGCCCGCGACTGGTCGCTGGCGCGCCAGACCAGCAAGATGCAAAGCCGCGAACTGATCTGGGATTTCGACGAACAGCCGCACGCACCTGTGGCGGAACGCAACACGGACGAGCCGGAGTTGCCGTTTGCAAAAACGCCCTCTTTGAAAGCGGCGGAATGATCAATCGTAGGATGGGCAATCTGCCCGTCCGCCACGATGCCGCCCACGACGCCACCACGCAGGCCGGGCTTCAGCCCGGCGCCACCTTTCCAAGCAACGTCCTCGATCTGCTGTGCGAGGCAAGGCACCATTTCGTAGCGGCCGCGCCAGCGTCTGTTCCGGACAGCGCTCCGTATACGTCGAGTCGCCCACGCTATTGTATCTGGGACAGACAACGCCAATGCTGTGCACATGGCGAGCCAAAGGGTATTTTCTCTCGACACACTGACGGCGTCCGCGCGGCACCACATTCGTGTGTTTCAGCTGCATCAGTTTATGGACCGGTTTGCCATGGGCCTGACCGTGGCCGTCGTTGCGCTTGCGCTCACAGATCGCGGCATTGACCTTGTGCAGATTTCGCTGCTCTTCGGGGTCTACGCGCTGACGACGATGACAATGGAACTGCCGTTCGGCGGTCTGGCTGACAATATCGGGCGCAAGCCGGTTTTCCTCGCGGCGGTCGTTGCCAGTTTGATGTCGCTCGCCCTGTTCCTGTCCTCAAACGATTTTCATGTCCTGGCATTGTCCTTTGCCTTCATCGGCTTTGGACACGCGCTGCGGTCGGGCACGCTGGATGCCTGGTTCGTGGAGACTTTCAAAGCCGCAGCGCCGGGCGTGGATGTCCAGCCTGCGCTCGCCAGGGCACATTGGGCCAATGCGATGGGGCTGGCAGTCGGGGCTGTCTTCGGCGGCCTGCTGCCGGATGCGTTCGGTGCCGTCGCGGTAAGGCACGGGTTCAGCATTTACGATGTGTCTTACGCGGCGAGTTTTGGCATGATGCTGTGCGTGTTCATCTATACGCTTCTGTTCATCGTCGAAAAACCGCGCCCACTGAACTCAACGGCCCTCAAACAAGGGTTCAGCAACGTACCAACCATCGTCAAGGAGGCCGGTCTTCTGGCGCTGACACACCCCACGCTGTCGGTGCTGTTGGGCGCATTGGCATTGTTCCTGATGGCGACCAACCCGGTCGAGGTGATTTGGCCCACCCGGGCCCGCCCCATGCTAGACGACGGCTTGGCGAACACCGCTATCGGCGCGCTGAGCGCGATCTACTTTTTCTCGATCGCCCTTGGTGCGTCACTTTCGCCGCACCTGAACCGCATCTTCAGACGTCGCCACGCCGTAACCCTTTCCGTCACCCTTGCCGGCCTCGCGGTGATACAGATCGTGTTGGCGATGCAGGACGGGATCATTGGCTTTGCACTTGCGTTCATCCTCTTCTCCATCGCACTCGGCGCGAGCGAGACACCCGCCAGCAGTATTCTGCACGCCTTTGTGGAAGACCGTCAGCGCTCGACGATGCTGTCGCTGAGGTCGCTTGTCCAACAGCTTGGGGCCGCCTTGGGACTGGCATTGGCGGGAGCGGTGGCACAGGTTTATTCGACACCTGCGGCATGGGGTCTTGGTTCGGCCTTTCTACTGGTTGCCGCGATGCTGACCGGCGTGTTGGCGATACACATCAGGGCAATGAACCGATCAGATGGCTGAGGTTCGTTCGACCGGCAACAGCCGTCCACGTGCGCACAACGCACCGTTGGCGCGCAAAAAAATTTGCACCCCTCTGTCTCACTGACTCCTAAGACTTCGTTAATTCACCTCTGTGACCCATTGAAATCATTTGCGCAGAGATATGTCCCTGCGTGGGACACCCCTCAGGCCTCTTCTTCGGCCTGCTGGCGTTGCCACAGCTGGGCGTACCGCCCCTGTGCGGCCAGCAATTCCTCGTGGGTGCCCGTCTCGACCACCATGCCATCCTCCAGCACCACGATCCGGTCGGCCTCGGCCACGGTGCTGAGGCGGTGCGCGATGGTCAGCACGGTGCGCCCCTCACCTGCCGCGTTGAGTGCGTCCTTGATGTCCTGCTCGGTCTCGGTATCCAGCGCGCTGGTCGCCTCGTCCAGCAGCAGGATCGGCGGGTTCTTGAGCAGGGTGCGGGCAATCCCGACCCGCTGTTTCTCACCCCCCGACAGCTTCAGCCCCCGCTCGCCCACGGTGGTCTGATAGCCCTCGGGCAGGCGCTGGATAAAGTCGTGGATCTGTGCGGCCTTGGCGGCGGCGATGATGTCCTCCTCGCGCGCATCGTCGCGCCCATAGGCGATGTTGTATCCGATGGTATCATTGAACAGCACGGTGTCCTGAGGTACCACACTGATATGCCGTCTCAAACTGA
>CAZITF010000401.1:2352-2717 GCA_964542095.1 uncultured Rhodobacterales bacterium | reverse complement strand
CTAACGTGTTCCTCGCCCCGCACGACCCCGAAGTGATCGCCGCCTCCCCCCGCGACTGCGTGCCCGAGTACTTGATCGAGGCGGCAAAGGTCAGTCCCATCTGGAAGATGGCGATGGACTGGAAGGTCGCTTTCCCGCTGCATCCCGAATACCGCACCTTGCCGATGGTCTGGTACATCCCGCCGCTGTCACCGATCCAGAACGCCGCGCAGGCCGGCCAGATTGCAATGAGCGACCAGATGCCCGACGTACGCAGCTTGCGCATTCCGGTGAAATACCTGGCCAACATGCTGACGGCGGGCGATGAGGAACCGAGTGGGCATGCGCTGGAACGCATGTCGGCCATGCTGCTTTACATGCGCGCG
>CAZITF010000401.1:0-2318 GCA_964542095.1 uncultured Rhodobacterales bacterium | reverse complement strand
GTCGGCATGTCGGGGCGGATGATCGAGGACATGTACAAGATCATGGCCATCGCCGATTACGAGGATCGCTTCGCGATCCCGACGGCGCACCGCGAACAGAACGAGGACGGCGCCGACATCCGTGGCGGCTGTGGCTTCACCGATGGCAATGGCTGTTCCACCGGCGAAGCGGGCAAGACGACGCTCTTCGGCGGCAAGAAGAAAAAGTTCGCCCTACCGCAGGAGACCTTCTGATGCCGGACCGTTCCCTCAAGGCCCTTTCGCTGATTCTGAGTTATCCCTCGCGTGAGCTGCAGGACGCCATGCCCGACATCGCGGCCGTTCTGGGCGGCGATCCCCGAATCGCCGCCGATACGCAGGCTGGGCTACAGAGGTTGACCGACGGGTTTGCCACGGCTGACCTCTACGATCTCCAGGAGAGCTATGTGATGCTCTTCGACCGGTCGCGCACGCTGTCGCTGAACCTCTTTGAGCACGTCCACGGCGAAAGCCGGGACAGGGGCGGCGCAATGGTCAGCCTGATCGAGACCTACCGCGAGGGCGGGTTCGAGCCCGCCACCTCGGAACTGCCTGACCACCTGCCGGTGCTACTGGAATTCCTGGCCTCGCGCCCTTCGTCCGAGGCTCAGGAAACCTTGGCGGACGCGGCGCACATCCTTGATGCCCTTCGCGCCCGGCTTGTCCGGCGCGAAAGCGGATATGCCGCCGTGTTCGCCGCTCTTTCCCAGCTTGGCGACACGCAGGGCGACGCTGAAGCGGTGGCCGTCATGCTGGCCCAGCCGGATGACGACCCGACCGACCTGGAGGCACTCGACGCCGTCTGGGAAGAAACCGAGGTCACCTTCGGGCCGGATCCCAACGCCGGTTGCCCGCAGGTGCGCGACATGCTCGCCGCGATGGACCAACCAACCCCCAAACCCCTGAACAGGAGCGCATGACATGTTCGGCGATTTCGACATCAACTTTGTCATTTTCGGGGTCATGCCCTACGTCGCTCTGACGATCTTTCTTGTGGGATCGATCGTGCGCTACGAACGGGACCCCTTTACCTGGAAAAGTTCCTCGAGCCAGCTTTTGCGCCGCAAGCAGCTGATCTGGGGTTCGATCCTGTTTCATGTCGGCATCCTGACCGTGTTCTTCGGGCACCTGATCGGCCTTTTCACGCCGGTCTGGGTGCTGGATTCCCTCGGAATTCCATATGCACTCAAGCAATGGATGGCGGTTCTGATCGGGGGTCCCGCAGGTATCGCAGCCTTGGTCGGGTCGACGATGCTGCTCCACCGTCGCCTCGTCGACCCGCGCATCCGCGTGACATCGACCTTCCCCGACATCCTCATCATGGCCCTGATCTGGCTTCAGCTGGCCATCGGCCTGCTGACGATCACCCAGACGCTGCAGCACATGGACGGGGCGGAAATGGTCCGCTTCATGACCTGGTCGCAGAGCGTCGTCACCTGGAACATCAACGCATGGGTCACTGTGGTCGACGTGCATTGGCTTTACAAACTGCATATCTTCCTCGGCCTGATAATCACGGCGCTGTTTCCATTTACTCGGCTCGTACACATTTGGTCCGGCTTTGCCGCACCGTTCCGCTACCTGTTGACGCGGCCGGGCTACCAGATCGTGCGCTCGCGCCGCCGCCGCCCGCTGGAGGAACGCCACCAGGCCTTTGACGCCCGGCAAGCCAGGAGCGGCCCCACGGCCAGCACACCGGCGGAGTGAGCGCGATGAACGTGGCCCTCTTTCCCGATGTCGTGGTGAACGGCGAGACCATTCCCTCGGCGGCGATTGCCGCCGAGGCCCAGAACCACACCGCCCCCAGGGGCAAGCCGGGCATCGCCTGGCGCAAGGCGGCGCAGGCGCTGGCGATCCGCGCGCTGCTCTTGCAGGAGGCGAAACGGCGCGGGCTGACGCCCGACCCGCTCGAACTGGCGCCGGGGCGATTCGAGACCGACGACGAAGCCCTGATCCGCGCCCTGCTGGACGAGGCGCTGGTGATCGAACCCGTCGGTGAAGAGGCCGTGCGCGCGGAATGGGAGAAAGACCCCGCCCGATATCGTTCGGCACCGCTCTGGGATGTCTCGCATATCCTGTGTGCCTGCGACCCGCGCGACGAGGCCGAGCGCGCCGCGACCGAGGCGCGGGCCGTTGCCCTGCTGGCGCGACTCGACGGAGATGCCAAGGGATTTGCCGCTGCCGCGCGCGAAAGCGATTGCGGTTCGAAAGCCTCGGGCGGCCATCTGGGTCAGCTTGGCCCCGGCGACACCGTGCCCGAGTTCGAGGCAGCTGTGCGCACGCTGACCGAGGGGGCCGTG
>CAZITF010000400.1:0-2741 GCA_964542095.1 uncultured Rhodobacterales bacterium | reverse complement strand
ACCATTTCATCAGCTTCATCGCGGCGGCAAAACCGATGTCAAACCCGCCCCTGTCGCCCCAAAGAAGCAGCGCCGCCACAACCGCCACAAAACCGATGGCACCGAACACCCGCTGCCCGGTCAGCAGCATCAGCATCATGGTCGAGAACATGAGCGTGGCGATCAACTCGTACGGCATCAGATTTCGATCTCTCTGAGACGCAGGATGTCCTTGAACAGTTCCGATACGCATTGCAGCAGCATCAGGAAAAAGCCGACTATCATCACCACCTTGATCGGCCACATATACGGACGCCACGACGAGGAAGAGCGCTCCAGCGTACCGATTTCTTCCGAGCCACTCAAAACACCGGCAAGAAACGAGAACGGCGCGTCTTTCCAATACCCCAGCGAATAGGCGGTCGAACTGACGGCCCCATAGAGCATGACACATAGATAGAAGATCAGAAACAGCACGGTGACAGCATCGAACCACGCCTTGCGCCGTATCGACCAGTCGCCGTAAAGCAGGTCCATGCGCACGTTCGATCCCAGTTGCAGGGAATATGGCCCGCCCAGGATGTAGTAGCCGACCATCACGAATTGGGCCATTTCCAGTGTCCAAAGCGTCGGCAGGAAAAATGTCTTGCTGATCGAGGACCAAAGCAGGATCGCCATCAGGACAAAGATACCGTACATCATCGTCCGGCCAAGCCGATAGTTCACGGCATCAACGCCGCGAATGAATCCGCGCATCAGGCCTTGCAAGCGTCTTCCTCCACGATTTGCAGCGCTTTGGCGATCCACCCGGTCAAGGTCTGCGCCATGCTCGCCTGGGACGTGTCATCCGCAATCAAATCACTGCGGACCTCGATCATCACGTTCAGGTGGCCATGTTTGACGGCGTGTTCCTTCAGGGTGTGGGTCACTCCGTCTTCGGGGCCGTATGGTGCGTTGCGGCGCACGTCGTAATTGCGGGCGACCTGCAACATGGCATCCGCAAGTCGGGTGTCGCTGTCATGTAATATCCCGATTTCGAGGTCGCGCGACTTGCCGTTGTAGACAGGAGTGAAACTGTGGACCGTCACCAGGACCGGATCGCGGCGACGCGCAATCTCAGACGCAAGCCTTTCGCGAAACGGCGTGTAATAGTGTGCAATGCGCGCGCTCCTGTCCTCGTCGCTCAGGTTCCGATTGCCGGGCACGTCGTAGGCTTCGCTGCGCACAGGCATTGCATCCGCCGCATCCGGCGGGCGATTGCAGTCATAGACAAGGCGGGACACGGTGGAGGCAACAAGGACCGCATCAAGCGCCTCTGACATGCCCTGAGCCACGGCCAGTGCGCCCGGATCCCACGCCACATGGCTGCTGCGGGCTGCGGGAAGGATGCCCAAATCGTTCAGATCGGCAGGAATATAGGGACTGGCGTGTTCGCAGACCAAAACAACCGCAGACCGGCTGTCGCCGCGCAAAACTTCAACAACGTTCTGATCATCGTGATGCAAGATCATGGCCACCCCTGAAATAAAGTGGTTGCCATGACACCGCGATGTCAACACAATTGTGAAAAAATTTCACACGCCGAAACGCGCTGTTATTTTTGTGAACAAGATGGGGGCAACAATGGCGGAAGCGACGCAAACCATATCGGATCGCATTCACGGCATGCTTGATGACCTGACCCGCGCAGAGCGGCAACTGGCGCTGTCCGTCTTGGAAAACTACCCCGCGTCCGGTCTCGGCCCGCTGACCGCTTTGGCCAAGGATGCGGATGTGTCGGTTCCGACCGTCGCCCGCATGGTTCAAAAGCTGGGGTACAAGGGCTATCCCGAATTTCAGGCCGACCTGAGAGAGGAAATGCGCGCGAAGGTGAAAACCCCGATCGCCAAGCACGACACATGGGCAGAGGCGGCCCCGTCGGGTCATATCCTCAATCGCTTTACCGATGCTGTCATCGACAACATCCGCCTCACACTCGCGCAGATCGACCCCAGTGCTTTTGATCGCGCCTGCGATATGATCGCGGACCAGAACCAGCATCTTTATATCGTCGGCGGACGTATTACACATACGCTGGCCGAATATCTGTTTTTGCACATGCAGGTCATCCGTCCGAACGTGACGCATGTGCAGTCCACCTCGAACACCTGGCCGCACTACCTGCTGAACGCGAAAGAAGGGGACGTGTTTGTCATCTTTGATGTGCGGCGGTACGAGAACAACACGCTGAAGCTGGCTGAACTCGCCCATGCGCGCGGGGCCCGGATCATTTTGATGACCGACCAATGGCGCTCACCTGTGCACCAACTGGCCACGGTCTGCCTCAGCAACCGGATCGTCGTTCCCTCGGCGTGGGATTCCGCGACGACCATGATGCTGCTGCTCGAGACGATGATCTCTGCCATTCAGACGCTGAAATGGTCGCAGACCAAAGCCCGCATCGAGTCGCTGGAAGACATGTTCGATCAGACCAAGCTGTTTCGGAAGTTCACATGATCCGGCCTAGGTCTGCCCGTCCGAAGACGTCAAGGATCACACAGGACATGACCCGGACACGCCGAATGTAACGGCGACTTTGGCGGAAACATTTGGTTGTCGGACGAATGCCGGCAGTGCGCAGTTGCACACGTCGCAACAGCGTTTCGGATCGCCGCTGTATCGCGCCCAAAGGCGGCGGCGTTTCCACTCCGGTTCGGAATCGAAACGATTTAAAGCAGCCATCCCTGCAAGTCAGGCTATTCCCAAAACCCGCTTCAGAGTGG
>CAZITF010000399.1:0-2742 GCA_964542095.1 uncultured Rhodobacterales bacterium | reverse complement strand
GCGGCGAAATGCCCTATCACATGGACCGGAGCGAGGCGGCCCTTGCGCGCGCCGACGTCTTTGCCGCCATCGGCACCTCGGGCAACGTCTATCCGGCGGCGGGGTTCGTGCAGATAGCGGCCCATGTCGGGGCGCGCACGGTCGAGATGAACCTCGATCCGTCCGAGACCGTGGCCCTGTTTGACGAGACGCGGCCCGGCAAGGCATCGGTCACCGTCCCGCAATGGGTCGATGACATCCTGTCGGGCTAGAGCGTCGTCCAGGAAACCTGATCCAATTCTGCTTGCCCTGGATGGATGTCAGCGGTGGGTGCAGGGATCGGCCGCGATCTGGTTGATCGTGGTTGATCGCTGTGCCCACCGATGCGCCGGCCAGGGCAAGCCCTTCGGGACGGGCCATTTTCGCCCCTGACACGTCGCCGTGTTTCCGTCAGGTAGCCCCGCTATCTGACGCAAACACGGCTTGGTCAGGTGCGAAAATGGCCACGTCAGAATGGGTCAGGTTTCCTGGACGACGCTCTAGGGCGCAGGACACCTGCGCCTTACGGGGGGTCGGCACGTAAGGCGGAGGTGTCCTCCGCCCAGCCGCCTCAGTTGGAATGTGCGCCGGGTTCGGGCGCGCGGTCATTATCGACAGGCACCGTCACCACAACCTCTCCGGCCTTTTCAAAGACCAGCGCCACCTCGATCTCCGCGCCCTGTTCCAGTGGCCCGGTCAGGCCCATCAGCATGACATGCTGACCGCCCCGCTTCATCTCGATCATCTCTCCGTCGGCGACGGGAATACCGCCCTCGATCTCGCGCATCTGCATGATGCCGTCACCGGTCTCCATATGACTGTGCAACGCGGCCCGCCTGGCCGCATCGGTGCGGGCCGTGACAAGGCGGTCATCCTGCCCGGTCATGTTGCGCAGGATGACAAAGGCCGCACCGGATTTTGCCGCCGGACTGGCGGCACGGGCATGGGGCTCCACAACCTCAAACCCATCCGCGAAAGCCGGAAGGGCAGACAGGGTTGCGGCCGCGAGGGCGAGGATATGTGTTCGAAAGGACATGGCAGTCCCCTTTTCTTGATCTGAATATCGTGATGATGAAAGCCGTCGGGTTCGGATCAGGCGGGGCGGCGCGCGGGCCAGAGCATGGCGCGGAACCCGGATGCCCGCAATGGCCACCGGCGCAAGACCGACAAAATGGGCAAGCGCCGGCGCCGCGCCAAGGTCAGGGCTGTCCACCGGCAGCATGTGCAGCAGGTGCAAGGTACAGTCCGGGCAAAGATGCGGCACCTGCGTGGGCGCTCGATCAGCCCGGACATGGATGACGACCGTATCGGTGCCCGCACAAATCACCATCTGCCCGACCGCACGGTCCGCGCTGCGCGCCGCACCGGCACTGTGGCCTGTTACCACCAGCACGAAGCAAAGCATCGCCGAAAACAGGCGACACATCATGACGGAATTCCAGGCGGTTCGGGTGCCGCTCTCAGCTGCGGCACTTGGGCAGCAGGGCCCATATGTCACACCCCCAAACGAAAAACCCCGCCTGCGCAGGCAGACGGGGCAAATCCTCGGACCGCAGTCGAAAACGCTCAGGCGTTTGCGGCCTGCGCCTTTGCGATCTCTTTCTTCACCTTCAGCGCGCCGGGGGACAGTTCGGCATCCTTGGCCTTGGCCAGAAACCCGTCCAGACCACCGCGGTGATCCACGGTGCGCAGTGCCGCGGCGGAAATCCGCATCTTGATGCCACGGCCCAGCGTTTCGGACTGAAGCGTCACATCGTTCAGGTTCGGCAGGAAACGCCGACGTGTCTTGTTGTTGGCGTGGCTGACATTGTTGCCAGTCATCGGGCCCTTACCGGTCAATTCGCATACACGCGACATGGCTCATCCTCGTCATCTGCTGCGAAGGCCCCGCCCCCGCAAATATAAAAAGGGCACCGCGACGCAGTACCCGGGAATCTGGTCTGGGCGTGATTAGGCCCAAGCCGGGTCCACGTCAACCCCACGCACCGCCCCAAAAGCCGCAAATGACGCCGCTAGCGGTGCAATCGGGTGCGCACCAGTTCCTGTGCCGCCGCCACCGGGGTCAGCGCGCCCGTCGCCACCCGCTCGGCCAGCGCGTCCATCGCCGCACGCACATCCGCTTGCGCCAGTTGCGCAAGCAGCGCCTGGCGCACCTCTTCCTCGAACCAATAGCGCGCCTGCGCCGCCCGCGTGGCTTCGAAAAACCCGTGTGCGCGGCGCCAGTCCACCAGCGCCTGCATGTCCGCCCAGGCGGCCTCCAGCCCTTCTTCGGCCAGCGCCGACACCATCATCGCGCGCGGATAGCCTTCGGGGTCCTGGCGGCGCTTGCGCAGCAACCGCAACGCGCCCGCGTAATCCGCGCAGGTGCGGGTGGCCGCCGGTTTCAGATCGCCATCGGCCTTGTTGATCAGGATCATGTCGGCCATTTCCATGATGCCGCGCTTGACCCCCTGCAACTCGTCCCCGCCCGCCGGGGCCAGCAGCAAAAGGAACAGGTCCGCCATCTGCGCCACCACGGTCTCGGACTGGCCCACGCCCACCGTCTCGATCAGCACCACGTCAAAGCCCGCCCCCTCGCACAGCGCCACCGCCTCGCGGGCGTGCTCGGGAAAGCACGCGACGCCGATCGAGATCCCCGGCTTCAAGGTGACCCCGTCTTTGACGTAGTCGTGCACCTGCACCGCCGCGTGGATCGCCTCGGCGACCTCGGTGGTGTTCGCGAGG
>CAZITF010000398.1:0-2751 GCA_964542095.1 uncultured Rhodobacterales bacterium | reverse complement strand
CCATCCCCAAGGGCGAGGTAGAGGCGGCGGATGCCTATGGCCTGTCGGGCTGGCTGCGGTTTCGCCGTGTGGTCTTTCCAACCATGATGCGTCTGGCCTGGCCTGCCTACACGAACGAGGCGATCTTTCTGTTCCAATCCACCACGCTGGTCTACTTCTCGGGCTTTCCGGCCTGGCAGCAGCGCGGCGACGCGCTTTATTACGCCAGTTATTTCGCGGATAAGACGTTCAACCCTTTCATCCCTTATCCCATTCTCGCGATGTACTTTATTTTGCTCACATTGGTGATTATCGGCGTGTTCGGGCTGGTAAATGCGCGCCTCAATCGCCACCTTCCAGCCAATGCCCGCCAGAAGATACGCGTGCGTCCCAACCTGATCCGGTAAGGCCCGTTGAACCCGGCCCTCCGGGGGGGATTTTTTTAAAACAGAGAAGTAGAAGACCCATGCATGAATGGCTGATCGAAAACCCTCACATCCGCACGATCCGGGTGGCGGCATCGGATTTGAACGGGGTGGCGCGGGGCAAGCGGATGCCGGTGCGCTTTGCCGACAAGGTGGCGACCGACGGCACCCGCTTTCCCATGTCGGTGCTGAACCTCGATATCTGGGGCGAGGATATCGACGACAGCCCGCTGGTGATGGATTCGGGCGACCGGGACGGAGTCCTGAAACCGACCGAGCGGGGGTTCATGCCGATGCCCTGGCTCGAAAACGCCTCGGGCCTGTTGCCGATCTGGATGTATCACGAGGATGGGCGACCCTACATGGGCGATCCGCGCCACGCCTTGGCCGAAGTCGAAAAACGATATAAGTCCAGAGGGTTGACGCCCGTCGTTGCGGTAGAGCTTGAATTCTTTCTGATCGACGATGCCGGCACGCGGTTGCGCGTGCCGATCTCCCCCCGCTCGGGCAAGCGCCGGGTCGCGGGCGAAATCCTGAGCTTGCGTGCGCTGGACCAGTTCGACGACTTCTTCTCGGAGCTTTATGACGCCTGCGAAGCCATGGACATCCCCGCCGACACCTCGATTTCCGAGGCGGGGCTGGGCCAGTTCGAGATCAACCTGATGCACCAGTCCGACGCGCTGAAGGCGGCGGACGATGCGTGGCTGTTCAAGATGCTAGTCAAGGGCATGGCGCGCAAGCACGGCTTTGCCGCGTCGTTCATGGCCAAGCCTTACGAGGATTACGCAGGCAACGGGCTGCACATGCATTTTTCCGTGCTGGACGCGGATGGCAACAACGTCTTTGACGACCGTTCGGCCACGGGCAGCGCGATGCTGCACCATGCGGTCAAAGGATGCCTCAACGGCATGCCCGGATCGACCCTGATCTTTGCGCCGCACGCCAATTCCTACGCCCGCTTCGTGCCCGGTGCCCATGCCCCCACCGGCATCGCCTGGGCCTATGAAAACCGCACCGCCGCCATCCGCATCCCCTCGGGGCCACCGGTCGCGCGGCGGATCGAACACCGTCTGGCCGGGGGGGACGTGAACCCCTACCTGTCCATCGCCGCCGTGCTGGGGGCCGCGATCAACGGGATCGAGGACGCACAGGACCCGCCCGCACCGATCAGCGGCAACGCCTATGCGCAGGACCTGCCAAGCGTGCCGATGACATGGGACACCGCCATTGACGCCTTTGAAGCCAACCCCGAAACCAGGCGCATCTTTGACGCCGAACTGATCCGCAATTTCGTCATGACCAAGCGGCAGGAGGCGCTTTATATGGCCGAACTCAGCCTGGAGGAGCAGACCGAAATCTACCTCGACACGGTCTGAGGGCTGCTTTATCTTTGCGCCGCAAACCTTAGGTGATCCATGAAAATCGGCATATTGCAAACCGGCCACGTGGCCGAGGACCTGATTGCGGAAAATGGCGACTATCCCGAAATCTTTGCCCGGTTTCTTGATGGCCGGGGCCTGACATTCGACAATTACCCGGTGGTGGACAACGTCTTTCCGACAGGCGCGGACGCCGCCGAAGGATGGCTGATCACCGGGTCGAAATACGGCACCTACGAGGATCTGCCGTGGATCGCGCCGCTCGAAACACTGATCCGCGACATCTATGCGGCCGGACTGCCGATGATCGGGGTCTGCTTTGGCCACCAGATCATCGCGCAAGCCCTTGGTGGCAAGGTGGAAAAATTTGCAGGCGGCTGGTCCGTCGGCGCACAGGACTATGCGGTGAACGGCACCGACGTGACCCTGAATGCCTGGCATCAGGATCAGGTTGTCGCGCGCCCCGAAGACGCGCAGGTGGTGTCAGCGACCGCGTTTTGCGAGAATGCCGCCCTGCTCTATGGCGACCGGATATTCACGATCCAGCCCCATCCCGAAATCGACCGCACCTACCTCAAGGGGTTGCTGGAAGTCCGCGCGCCCGGCGTGGTGCCCGAACCCACGCGCCAGGCCGCCATCGACGCGCTGGACACCCCGACGCACAGCGCCGCGCTGGCCGACATGTTCGCGCTGTTTTTCAAGGAAAAGAGGATCGCATGAGCGAGCCGATGTTGACCGACCTGCCCGATGCCGCCCGCCTCTACCTCGAAGGCAAGCGGCTGGACGAGGTCGAGTGCATCATCTCGGACCTGCCCGGCATCGCGCGGGGCAAGGCGGTGCCTGCCACCAAATTCGCCAAACAGGCCTATTTCCACCTGCCCGACAGCATCTTTTACCAGACCATCACCGGCGACTGGGGCGAGGCCGCGGGCGAGGACGGGTTCATCGAAAAGGACATGATCCTGCGC
>CAZITF010000397.1:0-2765 GCA_964542095.1 uncultured Rhodobacterales bacterium | reverse complement strand
CGCCGTACTTCGAACGGCGTTGCTTCCGGTCTTTGACGCCCTGGGTATCCAGAACGCCGCGCAGGATGTGGTAACGCACACCGGGAAGGTCTTTGACACGACCGCCACGGATCAGGACAACCGAGTGTTCCTGAAGGTTGTGGCTTTCACCGGGGATATAGCTGATGACCTCAAAGCCGTTGGTCAGGCGCACCTTGGCGACTTTCCGCATGGCCGAGTTCGGCTTTTTCGGTGTGGTTGTGTAAACGCGTGTGCAAACGCCGCGCTTTTGCGGGTTCCCCTCAAGGTGAAGGGACTTGGAGCGTTTGACTTTGGGCTGCCGCGGCTTGCGGATCAGCTGTTGGATCGTTGGCATTGCAGGTATGTTCCCCGTCTCATCAACATATATGTCGTGCGGCACGCACGCATTCAGTCATTTGCGGGGCGGCCCCGCGGTTTCAATTCAATCGCCCCTGTGCGTCCACAAAAGCGCAAAAACCGCAATCGCTCCCTGTCACGGGGCGACGCGGTGGGTTTCCAGAGGATCGGGCCAATGCAGGGGCCGGATCGTGTCCACTTCGGTTATGATTTCGGTTTCGGGCGTTAACCCGGTCCGAGATAGCGGGCGTATAGGGGGAGTCGGAGACACTGTCAACAGTCAGAGGCGGCTTGCGCGGACCCGCACGGCCAAGGCATGGTCGGCGCGCCAACCATTCGTGTTTTCAGGGGCTTTTCGCAATGCAGGTCATCGGTCTTTGTCGCTTTTCCTACCCTGCCGTGGGCGGGTTTCAGGTCGATTTCGAGGACTTCGAGGAAAAGCTTGCCTACCTCTATGCCCCGGCCCGGATGGAGGAAAGATTTGCCAGTTTCGAGACCATCACCCTGCCCCCGCTGCGCGCCCAGACAGACCCGGATTTCACCCTCGTGGTGGTGATCGGCGACAGCCTGCCGGATCACTACCGCACCCGGCTCACGGCTTTGCTGGCCGACATGCCGCAGGCGGTGATCCAGTCACACCCCCCCGAACAACATCGCCCCATCATGAAACGCATCATCAACTCGGTGCGCCGTGACAGCGACGCGCCCTGCCTGCAATTCCGCATGGACGACGACGATGCGGTTGCGGTGGATTTCGTGGAACGTCTGCGCCGGACAGCGGGCGACGTGCGCGCCCTGGCAGCACGGGACAACCTGCTGGCCATCGACTTCAATCGCGGTTTCATCGTGCGCCCCGGCCCTGACGGCGTGGCGGCGGTCGAAACGGCCGCGCCCTACCAGACGGCGGCCCTGGCCATGATGGTCGCGCCGGGCTCGCGCCAGACCATCATGAATTTCGCCCATCACAAGCTGGCGGAAAAGATGACGACCGTGACACTGACCGACAGCATCATGATGCTGCGCGGGCACAACGACTACAACGACTCGCGCCAGGGCCCCTCGGCCAAACCGCACAAGCTGACGCTGATGGATGCCAAGGGCGAGGCGATGCTGCGCAAGCGGTTCGCCATCGACTGCGCCGCGGTCAGGGCCGCATACTCCGCTCTTTGACCCGACGCTCGCGATAGAGCGTGAACAGCCCCGTCGCCACGACGATCCCCGCGCCCAGCAGGGTCAGGTTGGTCGGCCAGTCGCCGAACACCAGCCAGCCCAGCACCAGCGCCCAGACCAGGCCGGTATAGCGAAATGGCGCGATAAAGCTGATCTCGCCCACGCGCATCGCCCGGATGGAAAAGAAATAGCCGCCGATGATGAACACGGCCGCCGCACCGATCAGCGCCGCAAGGGGCAGCGTGACGGGCACCCAGTCGGTCAGGGTCGAGGCGAGTCCGAAACTGACGGTCACCGCAAGGGACGAAGCCAGGGTGACGGTCATCGAAGGGACATGTACCGACAACCGGCGGGTGGCCAGATCGCGCAGCGTCACGCACAACACCGCCATCAGCGCATAGCCCGACCACAGGCTGAACCCGTCCACCCCCGGGCGCACGATCAGCAACATGCCCATGAACCCGATCAGGATCGCCGACATCCGCCGCCAGCCCAGCGGTTCGCGAAACACCAGCGCCGCCCCGAAGGCAACCGTCAGCGGCAACGCCTGCAACACCGCCGTCACATTGGCCAGCGGCATATTGAGCAGGGCCGTGACAAAGAAATAGGCGGCCCCGACCTCGGCGGCGGCGCGGATGGCAATCAGCCCCCAATCCCGGCGCGCGACCCGAAACCGCAAGGCACCCAGCGACCGCGCCAGCGCATAGATCAGCACCGAAGACAGAACACCGCGCAGGAACAGCAACTGTGCCAGCGGCACCGCCCCATTCGTCAGCTTGAGCAGCGTATCGTTCAACGTGAACGCCGCCATCGAGGCCATCATCAATAGGGCACCGGTTGTGTTGGGAGACATCAGGAAGAACCGCCATTCAAAGTGATGATACGCTAGCGACGGGCCGATGGCTTGACCAGAGGCGGACAGCCGCGCCTGTGCCGTAAGGTGGGGTTTCACCCCACCTGCATGCGCAACAAACGAAAACCCCCGCCTCAATGGGCGGGGGTTTCCAAAGTCCTGAACCAGAAGTGCCTAGTCGCGGCTTTCCTCGGATGTGTCGATGACGGTGTTGAACACATCGCCCCCGACCACATCGTCCGGCACCGGTGCGGCCAGCGCGGCTGCGGCCTCGGCCTCTTCGCGACGGGCTTCGATCACCACATTGTCGCGGTCCGTTGCGATCTTGCGCACGGCCTGGGTCGCACCACCGGTGCCCGCCGGGATCAGGCGGCCCACGATGACG
>CAZITF010000396.1:0-2775 GCA_964542095.1 uncultured Rhodobacterales bacterium | reverse complement strand
CTGGGGGCCGAGGGGCCGGGTCTGCGCCAGAAGACGCGCGAGACCTGCGATGCGCTGGTGCGTATTGACGCACCCGGCGGTTTTGGCTCGCTCAACGTCTCAAATGCCGCCGCCATCGCCCTATATGCATCGCTGGATCACAGCTAAGAGGCCGACCATCGCCTATCCGACCAAAATCGCCACCTGCTGCTACTGCGGCACCCGCGCGGCCCTCGTGATGAAAGCCGGCGGGCGTCACGAACTGGCCTGTTCGACATGCGGCGCACCCCTGCACGATCTCAAGATGCTGCCGCGCGACAGATCGGGAGACCGCGAGGCCGTGCGCCCCTCGCGCGTGCGCCAGAAAGGGCCCCATCGGGTCAAAACGCCCAAGCCGGTCAGGAAATCCCGCAAGCGCAAGAAATCCCGCTGGAGCGATCTTTTCGAAGACGCCTTTGACATCATTGAGGATATTTTCGACTGACCCTGCGCGCACGCGGAAATCCGCCGATTGCGGTTAAGACTTCGTTCACAGATTTGCGAGACACACTTTCATAGCGCCGAGATCATCTTATCTCGTGTTGTGAGCCACAGGTTTGGAACTCCTGTGGAAGTTCACTGTCCCTCGTTCCGCACTTTGACGCCCCTTTCGCTTTGCGATCGGGGCGTTTTTTTGTCAGATGTGGTCGGGCAGGGGGGTGCGCATGTCGGAAACCTATTCAGATCGGGATTTGCGCGACGTGCTGCAACGCGCGAAACATGTGGCGGTCGTGGGTGTCTCGGCCAACCCGGTGCGCCCGAGCTATTTCGTGGCGCGCTACCTCACGCTCAAGGGGTTCAAGGTGTACCCGGTGAACCCCGCCTATGCCGGACAGACCCTGTTTGGCCAGGAGGTGGTGGGAGAGTTGTCGCAACTCGACGCGCCCATCGACATGGTCGACATCTTTCGCCGCCCGGATGCGGTGCCGCAGATCGTCGACGCGGCGCTGGAGGCGCTGCCCGCGCTGAAAACCATCTGGATGCAGATCGGTGTTTCGCACGCCGAAGCGGCTGAAAAGGCCCGCGCCCGAGGCATCACCGTCATTCAGGATCGCTGCCCCAAGATCGAATACCAGCGCCTTTTCGGCGAGTTGCGCATGGGCGTGTTCAACACCGGCATCATCTCGTCCAGGCTGTGAGCGTGTCCTAGTTCAAGCGCGTCCACACCTGGCTTTGGCAGACCGGGCCGAGGCAGCCGCTGACGATCATCCGGTTGCCCTTGACCGACAGGCGGCCACGGTATTCGCGCTGGTGGGCCGGAACATAGGCGCGGCCGACGTAATCCCTCCCGTCCGGGGTCATGTCCCAGAACACCCGCTGGCCCACGGTCGGGGCGGCCACAGGCGCGCCGCCCTTGTCATAGACCTTGACGATGGTGCCGCAGATGGCAGAGCCGCAGGGTTTGGCCTGCACATTTGCGACCTGCCCCTTCTGGTCGGGTTGCGTGCGCCACAGGCCAACCGGATCGGCCGCCAGGGCAGGGGCGGCGCCCAGTATCAGGGCGGCGCAGGCCGCGATCATATGTGGTTTCGGTCCGGGCAGTCCGATCATGTCCGCGCACTCCTTGTGGCCATGTCATGGCCGGTCCGGCGCGCCCGTGACGGGACAGCGCCCGCGTTCGGAGACTCAGATTAAAGGACCACACGGCCCGTTCAAGACAAAGAAAAACCCGCGCCGGAAAGCGCGGGTTTCAGCCGATCGACACCGGGCCGCGGTCTCAGTTGACGCGGGTCCAGGTCTGTTTCTTGCAGAAGGGGCCGACACAGCCCGAAACGTTCAGGATATTGCCGTTCAGGGACATTTTCGATTTGTAGACCTTGTCGGTGGACGGTTGCCAGATCTTGCCCGAACCATAGCTGCCGTCGCCCGAAGGCACCATGTCCCACACCAGCTTCTTGCCGATATTCTCGGACGGAATGGGGCCGTTTGCGTCAAAGGCCTTGGCAATGGTGCCACAGACCTTGTCCCCGCAGGTGGTCATGGCGATGTAGGCATAATTGCCATCATCGACTTCGGTTTTCCAGGTGCCCTCGACCGGGTCCGCCCATGCTGCGCTGCCCAGCACGGCCAGGGCGGCTGCGATCATCAGTTGTTTCATGCGTGTTCTCCTCCACAGTGGCCGCCAGTCTGGGGTATCCGCGCGGTCCGGATCAACAATGACCTAGGGTCGCGTTGCAATTCGTGACGCAAGGTGACAGATGGGCGGCGTCATCTGCACAAGGGCCGCAAATCATGATCCTCTACCCCGCCATCGACCTCAAGGACGGGCAGGCCGTGCGCCTGGTCCACGGCGATATGCAGCGCGCGACGGTGTTCAACGACGACCCCGCGGCACAGGCGCGCGCATTCGTCGAGGCGGGGTGTGCCTGGCTGCATCTGGTTGACCTGAACGGGGCCTTTGCGGGCGCGCCGGTCAACGCGGCCCCGGTCGAGGCGATCCCGAAGGCCTGCCCGGTGCCCGCCCAGCTGGGTGGCGGCATCCGCGGCATGGCCGCGCTCGCGATGGGGCTCGAAAAGGGGCGGGAGCGCGTGATCGTTGGCCCCGTCGCGGTGGAAAACCCCGATCTGGTGCGCGACGCGGCGCGCGCCTTTCCCGGTCACGTGGCGGTGGGCATCGATGCGCGCGGCGGCAGGGTGGCGACCAAGGGCTGGGCGACCGACACGGATGTGGACGCAACGGACCTTGCGCGCTCCTTCGAGGCCGCAGGCGTGGCGGCGATCATCTATACCGACATCCATCGCGACGGCGCCATGGCC
>CAZITF010000395.1:0-2780 GCA_964542095.1 uncultured Rhodobacterales bacterium | reverse complement strand
CTCAGGAAAGACACGTTCAGCGTGTCATCGCGCCGACGCACCCGCTCGTTCTCTCGATCCGCGGCAAAGAAGAACTGCTTGAGGTCATTTCCGCCGATGGACAGAAACCCGACCTCTTCAAAGAATTTCTGCGGCGCGAAGGCGAGGCTTGGCGTTTCCAGCATCGCGCCCACTTCGATATCCACAGGCAGCACATGGCCCAGGGAACGCTCCCGCTCGATCGCCTTGTCCATCTGCGCGCAGGCCTGGGTGTACTCCTCGAACTGCGCCACAAAAGGAAACATCACCGTCAGGGGCCGCCCGGCGGCGGCGCGCAGCAGCGCCTGCAACTGCATCTGCATCACACCGGGCTTGTCCAGCCCGACCCGGATCGCCCGCCATCCCAGCGCCGGGTTGGGCTCGTCGTTCGGCTTCATGTAGGGCAGCACCTTGTCCGACCCGATGTCGAGCGTGCGAAACACCACCTTCTTGCCCTGCGCGGCATCCAGAACACGGGCATAAAGGGCCGACAATTCAGAGCGTTTCGGCATCTGGTTGCGGATCAGGAACTGCAATTCAGTGCGAAACAGCCCGACACCCTCGGCCCCCGATCCCTCAAGCGACGGCAAATCGGCCATCAACCCGGCGTTCATCGTCAGCGAAACAACCTGGCCGCACAGCGTTTCGGCGGGTTTGTCGCGGATCGAAACATAACGTTCCGCCGCTGCCGCCTGCATCGCCATCTTGTCACGAAACGCACTGACGACCGATTCATCCGGACGCAGGTGCACGATCCCCTGTTCCCCATCCACCAGCACATGATCGCCGTTAAGCGCCTCGAGCGTGGCGCGCTCGGCATGGACGATCAGCGGAATGGCCAGCGCACGGGCGACAATCGCGGCATGCGAACCGACCGAACCCGCCTCAAGCACGATCCCCTTCAGACTGCGCCCGTAATCCAGCAGCTCGGCAGGGCCGATATTGCGCGCCACGAGGATCGGATGATCGGGCATCTCGGCCCCTGTGTCCTTGCCCTGCCCGGTCAGAATACGCAGCAGCCGGTTGGACAGGTCATCCAGATCGCTCAGCCGTTCGCGCAGGTAATTGTCGCTCGCCTGCCCCATCCGGGCACGGGCCAGCGATTGTTCCTTCTCCACGGCGGCCTCGGCGCTCAGCCCGTTGGAAATGTCCTCCTCCATGCGCCGCATCCAGCCCTTGGAATTGGCGAACATCCGGTAGGCTTCCAGCACTTCGGCCTGATCCTTGTCGACGCTGGCCAAGGCCAGCATCTTGTCCACGCCGACGCGCAATTCCTCGACGGCCTCCTTCAGGCGCTCCAACTCGCGGTGAGGGTCGTCGGCAATCGGGTTGGTGACGACAACGCGCGGCTCATGCAGCCAGATATGTCCCTCGGCGACACCTTCCTGCGCCACGGTGCCGCGCAACATCGCAGGCTGGCTGTGACGCTTGCCCATGGCGCTGCCCTCACCGACAAAGGCGCCCAGTTCGGTCATTTCGGCCAGCACCATCGCGACCACTTCAAGGGCATAGACCTCGTCCGCCGAAAACTCGCGCGCTTCCTTGGACTGCACGACCAGTACGCCCATTGCCTCGCCAAGGCGCTGCACGGGCACACCGAGAAAGCTGGAAAACACCTCCTCGCCGGTTTCGGGCATATAGCGGAAACCACGGGCCTTGGGCGCATTGGCAGTGTTGACGACTTCACGTCGGCGCGCCACGCGGCCCACCAGCCCCTCGCCCAGTCGCATGCGCGTGCGGTGGACGGCCTCGGGGTTCAACCCTTCGGTCGCGCACAACTCAAGCGTATCCTCGTCACGAAACAGGTAGATCGAACAGACCTCGGTGCCGATGCTGTCCGCGATCAGATGGGTGATCTTGTCCAGGCGGGCCTGCCCGGCATCATCGCCGGCCATCGCGTCGCGCAGCCGCCCCAGCAGTTTGCGGCTTTCTGTTTCCAACCGTTCGGCCATTGGCCCCGTGCCCCTCAAAGTCGTGCAATCACAGCTTAGATCACAGCACCACCAAAAGAGAAACGACAAAGCGCCGTCCAACCCGGCGAATTTCCACTTATGGTAGATTTCTGGACGACCCGCGTCGAAACGCAGGCGTATGCGTCAGGCCGCCTTGTGCAACTCGAACGCATCATGCAGAGCCTGCACCGCCAGTTCCATGTATTTGCGGTCGATCAGAACCGAAATCTTGATCTCTGAGGTGGTGATCACCTTGATGTTGATGCCTTCCGCGCTCAGGCAATGGAACATCTTGGCGGCAACCCCTGTGTGGCTGCGCATGCCAATGCCGACGACGCTGACCTTGGCGACATCGGTGTCCGCGATCACCTCGTGAAAATTGATCACACCGTTGTTCTGGGCATCATCCATCGCCTTCTGGGCGCGTTTGACCTGATCGGTCGGGCAGGAAAAGGTCATGTCCGTGCGCCCCTCTTCCGAAATGTTCTGCACGATCATGTCCACATTCACGCCCGCTTCGCTGAGCGCGGTAAAGATCGCCGCCGCGATGCCCGGACGGTCGGCCACGCTGACCAGTGTCATCTTGGCCTCGTCCCGGCTATAGGCCACGCCGGCCACAACATTGCTTTCCATGATATCCTCCTCGTCGCAGACCAGCGTCCCGGCCTCGTCCGATTGTTCCTCAAAACTGCTCAAGACCCGCAGGCGCACCTTGTAGCGCATCGCCAGTTCGACCGAGCGGGTCTGCAACACCTTGGCCCCGAGCGAGGCCAGCTCCAGCATTTCCTCGAACGCGATCCGGTCGAGCTT
>CAZITF010000394.1:0-2794 GCA_964542095.1 uncultured Rhodobacterales bacterium | reverse complement strand
ATGTTGGGAAAGCGGGCGGGCAGGACAGTGGGCTCTCGATCCTTGCCGTCGTAATTGTCCTGAAAATCGACGGTTGCCTTGTCGATATCGGCCAGAACATAGGCCGCAGGCTTGTCCATGCGCACCTCGGTATAGCGCATGGCCGCAGGGTTATCACCGTCCATGGAGCCGAAATTGCCCTGGCCATCCAGCAGCGGCAGCGACATCGAAAAATCCTGCGCCATGCGGACAAGGGCGTCATAGATCGCGCTGTCACCATGGGGGTGATATTTCCCCATCACGTCGCCTACGGGGCGGGCCGACTTGCGATAGGATTTCTCGTGCGTGTTGCCGGTTTCGAACATCGCATAAAGGATGCGTCGATGCACCGGCTTCAACCCGTCGCGGAGGTCCGGGATCGCGCGGCTGACAATAACCGACATCGCGTAATCCAGATAGGACGTGCGCATTTCATGTTCGATGGTGACCGACGGCCCGTCGAAGCTTGGACGTTCAGGCGCCATTTCGTCATCGTTTTCAGGGGGTTGCGGCGTATCGTTCACGAAGGTCTGCCCATCTCTTGCGTCATTCTATATCTTGCGGTGAACTGTATCAGAAACCACAGATAAGGTGCAACGCCTGAGCGCACTGGCTGTTAGCAGTCGCCGCGTTGCGCTGCTAAAATACTGTTTTTGTTGATTATTAATCTTTATCGCGTTCAAATAGCCTGAGAGCAGAAAAAGAGGCCCGAAAATGGAGCAAAGTGAAACCGAACTGATGCTGAAAGGCTATGGGCTGACCACGGCCGAGATGTTCTACCATATGCCGGATTACTCCCATGTGCTGAACACCTTTGTCTGGCAGGATTACGACATCGCGCCGGATCACCCGAAACTGTTGAGCTTCATCGACTTCTGGAAGGCCGAGATCGAAGGGCCGTTGCATTCCGTGCGCTTTACCCATCGCAGAATGTTGTCCTCGGGCGAGTGGCGACATGTGACGGGCGAGTTCACGCTGCATTAAGGGTGCTGCGCGACCGATCCGGCGTCCCTTCTTCGTTTTGAAAAATCCTGGGGGAGTCCCGAAAGGGACGGGGGCAAAGCCCCCTGAAGCCATGTCGTCGCGCAAGCGGCCTTTGGATCACCCCGAACAGGACGCCCCGCCCAGCACACAGAACTTGGCGCAGTGCGGATGGTTCAGCGCCACGTCACGCTCGGCCTCTTGCAGGGTTTCGCCCAATTCGAATTGCGGATCGTAGGGCAACAGGGTGCAGGACAGCACTGCGGGCCTGTCCGCCCCCTTGCGCTTGACCACCATACGGGACGAGGAACACATGACCGCATCTGGATGTTTGTTCAGGATCGACCAGCATTCGGATGTGATTTCAGGCACGTCCACATTTTCATTCATTTCGGGAAACAGCACCGTTGCGCCCGGATCAGAGGCATCGATGTTCCAGCCATGGCGGGCGAACAGCGCGGCATAGCCGGTGCGTGCTTCATCCTCGCTTTCGGCCATCTCGATCCGACCCGCGACGGCCATCCGCGCGCCGACCGACGCCAGCCAGGCCATGCCGCGCATCGTTTTTGCAAACGCGCCGACGCCACGCTCGGCATCGTGCACCGCCGGAGCGTGATGATCGAGGCTGACACGCAGGGTGAAACGAGAGCCATAGCGCGCCACCAGATCGGCAATGCCCGCCTGAACGGCGGGGCGCATCATCGGGGCCATCGCGTTGGTCAGTACCAGCACCTCGTAACCGCGCGCCAGGCTGAGCTCCAGCATTTCAACGCAGGCCGGGTTCATGAACGGCTCGCCGCCTGTAAAGGCGATCTCGCGCACGTTCCAGGCACGGTCTTCGAGTTGGTCGAGATAATCACTGACCTCATCCGCGCTCAGATAGACAAGCGCGTCATTGGTGGGCGAGCTTTCGATATAGCAGTTGGTACAGGTGATGTTGCACAGCGTGCCGGTGTTGAACCACAGGGTTTCGGGATGGCTCAGCGCGACCCGCGCGCGTTTTTCGCCCTTGGCCGTCACATCCGGGTCGGAAAATTTGCCGATATTTGCAAGGTCTTTCATCTTTGGTGTCCTGTCGTGCTCGGGCCAGGGTTTGCGAACAGTCCTACGGCGTCGGCGTCCTCGGGGAAAGGCGCCCGCTGACGGGCTGACAGCTTTGTGATAAGCATTGAACTCTGCGGGTTGCACTGCGCGTTTCGCCGTTGAGTACCTTGTTGAAACTGATTATGTTTGCGCAAACATTGCGAGGAGCAAGAGCCATGGTATCGCGCGTCATTCCGGTCAACGCCTTTGATCTGGTGATTTTTGGGGGAACGGGCGATCTGGCCCGTCGCAAGATTTTGCCGGGCCTGTTCCGCCGCTTCTGTGCCGGGCAGATGCCGCCGGAGGCCAGCGTGATCGGGGCTGCGCGCAGCGACATGGACACCGAGGCCTATCGCGCCTTTGTGTCTGAGGCGGTGCGCGAATTCGGTGGCGAGGAAACCGCAGACGCGGCCATGCTGACCGCGTTCCTTGCGCGGATGAATTATGTGTCGATCGATGCACGCGGCGAAAAAGGCTGGCCCGAACTGGCCGCATTGATCCGCCCCGATCTGGTCCATGCCTTCTACTTTTCGGTCGCGCCCAGCCTGTTCGGCGATCTGGCCGAGCGGCTGAACCAGCACGGGCTGACGGACGAGCACAGCCGCATCGTGGTGGAAAAGCCCTTTGGCCGCGATCTTGCATCGGCCCGGGCGCTCAACCGTGATCGGGCCGCCTATTTCGACGAAAGCCAGATCTACCGGATCGACCATTA
>CAZITF010000393.1:0-2801 GCA_964542095.1 uncultured Rhodobacterales bacterium | reverse complement strand
CAGCTTGCCGTCCAGATGGTCGATCTCGTGCTGCACACAGGTGGCCCACAACCCGTCCATGCCCTCGGCCTGCTCATTGCCGTTCTCGTCGATCCAGCGCACCTGCACCTCGGCGGGGCGGGTCACGTCGGCGAACTGCTCGGGGATCGACAAACAGCCTTCCTCATAGACATTGGTCTCGTCCGAGGACGCGATCACTTCGGGGTTGAACATGATCAGCGGGCGGGGCTGTTCGCCTTCGGCCTTGACGCAATCCAGCACGATCAGGCGGGTCAGAAACCCGACCTGCGGCGCGGCAAGGCCAATGCCGGGCGCGTCATACATCGTCTCGAGCATGTCCGCGGCCAGTGTGCGCAATTCGTCCGACAGGTCCGACACGGGGTCGGACGTCTTTTTCAAACGCGGGTCGGGGTGCAGGATAATCGGTCGCTTCATGCCCCCGATGTAGGACAAGACATCGTGACCCGCAATGTCCCCTTGCGCTCGGATTCTGCGGCGCTAGTTTCGCCCGGCACCATATATCTGAAGGCACCCCATGAATTTTGACCAGATCATCGAGCGCCGCGGGACCCAATCCTCCAAATGGGATTACATGGAAGCGTTCTGCGGAGTGCCCAACGATACGGGCATCGCGATGTGGACGGCCGACAGCGATTATCCCGCGCCCGACTGCGTGCGCGATGCGGTGCGGCGCGCCGCCGATCATGGCATTTTCGGATACCTGCCGATCACTGACGAATATCTGGCGGCGATCCAGTGGTGGATGAAAACGCGTCACAACTGGGAGGTCGACACGTCCTGGATCCTGACCGCGCAGGGGCTGGGCAACGCAATATCGCTGTGTCTGGATGTCTGGAGCGATCCGGGCGACCCCATCGTGATCTTCAGCCCCGTCTATCATGAATTCCGCTTCAAAATCGAAAAGGCCGGCCGTGTCGTCAACGAATGCCCTCTGGTGCGCGAGGGCGATACCTATCATCTGGATTTGGCGGACGCCCAGTCGCGCCTGAGTGGCAGGGAAAAGATCCTGATCTGGTGTTCGCCGCAGAATCCGTCCGGCAGGATCTGGACACGGGATGAATTGCGCGCGGTGGCCGATTTCGCCGCCCGCAACGATCTGTTGCTGATCTCGGACGAGGTGCATCACGATCTGGTCTATCCCGGAAACACGTTCGTGCCGATGCATGTGGCCGCACCGGAAGCGGTCGAACGGATGGTGCTTTTGACGTCGGCGTCAAAGACATTCAACATCGCCGGGCAGCGCACCGGCAACATGATCATCCCGGACGCGACATTGCGCAAGGCGATGAAACACCGCCTCATGTCGCTGGATTACAAACCTTCGGGTCTGGGGCTGGTGATGATCCAGGCTGCCTATTCACCAAAAGGCGCGGCCTGGGTCGACGCGCAGGTCGAGTATCTGACGGGCAACCGCGCGGTTTTCGATGCCGCGATGGATGGCATTCCGGGCGTGCATTCATTGCCACTGGCGTCTACCTATCTGGCGTGGGTCGATTTTTCCGGCACCGGCATGGCGTTCGAAGAGATCGAGCGGCGCATTCTGAAGGATGCGCGGATCGCCCCCAGCAACGGTCCCGGATTTGGTGCAGGCGGAGAAAGTTTCATGCGGTTCAACCTTGCCGCGCCACGCGCCCGCATCAAGGAGGCGTGCGCGCGCCTGACCGAAGCGTTCAGCGATCTGCAATAAGAGGCCCCGCGCAGGCTCAGGTCCGCGCGGTGATCAGCGCCACGGGGGCGTCCACCGCTTTTTCGAAATCAAGCGGCGCGGTGTTCGACACGGCTGTCATCCGCTTGAACTCGTACTTCATCTCGCCCGCATCCTCTTCGGAGGCGACGATCAGGCACTGGAACAGATGCAGCGCGCCGTCATAAAGGTCGATGAACCCACGCAGCGTCGGCGCATCCGCCGCATCAAGGGAAAACCCCGTGGCCCAGATGCGCAGCACAGGGTGATATGCGCCATCCGCAGACAGAAGCAGACGCGACCCGGATTTCATCGATTGCAGGCGCGCGCTGTCCAGCCCGGCCTGCACTTCCTTGGGGACAAACGTTGTCATTGCACTGGTTCCTTTGAATTCACTATCGGAAACATGGGCCAAAATGGCTTTCAGTCCAGTAAATAGGGCACCGATCCGGCGGACAAATCCGGGCTGTGGCATTCCCGTGACTCGGTGCCTGTGCGGGCGCGCACGGGTCATGCGCGCGGCAACGCGGTGGCACCGGGGCCATCCACGGCATATGTGCAGGCTGTGAAACAAGGCGGAGAACCACGATGGGATTGCTGATCGACGGCGTCTGGACCGACCAATGGTACGACACGAAATCCACCGGCGGCGCGTTCCAGCGCAAGGAGGCGGTGTTTCGCAACTGGATCACCGCCGATGGCAGCGCCGGACCATCCGGCACCGCAGGGTTTGCCGCACAAAGCGGGCGCTATCACCTCTATGTCTCCTATGCCTGCCCCTGGGCACACCGCACGCTGATCTTTCGCGCCCTCAAGGGGCTCGGCGATCACATCGGCCTGTCGGTCGTGCATCCCGACATGCTGTCCGACGGCTGGACGTTCAAAACGGATGCGTATGGCGCGACCGGCGACGACCTCTTCGGCCTCGCCTTCGCCCGCGATCTCTACACCCGCGCCGATCCGGACTTCACCGGGCGCGTGACCGTGCCGATCCTGTGGGACAAGGTGCAGAACACCATCGTCAGCAACGAAAGCTCGGAAATCATCCGGATGTTCAACACGGCCTTTGACGGCATCACGAACAACAGGGATGACT
>CAZITF010000392.1:0-2801 GCA_964542095.1 uncultured Rhodobacterales bacterium | reverse complement strand
TTTGGCCCAGACCACAAACACATCCGCGATGGGCGCGTTGGAAATCCACATCTTCGCACCATTGAGCACATAGCCGCCCCCGGACTTTTTCGCGGTCGTTTTCATCCCCGCGGGATCGGAACCCGCGTCGGGTTCCGTCAGGCCGAAACAGCCGATCCATTCGCCGCTGGCCAGTTTGGGCAGGAACCTGTTGCGCTGCGCTTCGGAACCATAGGCATAGATCGGGTACATCACGAGGCTGGATTGCACCGACATCATCGACCGATACCCGGAATCGATCCGCTCGACCTCGCGCGCGACAAGGCCGTAGGACACGTAGGACCCACCGAGCCCGCCATATTCCTCGGGCAGGGTCACACCCAGCAGGCCCATTTCGCCCATCTCGCGAAAGATGTCGGGATCGGTGGATTCATCGGCAAAGGCGTCAAGAATGCGCGGCGCAAGTTTTTCCTGCGCATAGGCGGCGGCCGAAGCCTGGATCATCCGCTCGTCCTCGTCGAGTTGCCGGGACAGGCGGAACGGATCGGCCCAGTCAAAGCTGCCCAGATCGGGGGCGTCCTTGGCTTTGAGTATCCTGGCTTTTGCATTCATCGGACGTCTCCTTTGCGAGATTGGCGCATGGCGCAATATGGCACAGATCGGGCAGCACGGTAACTGGCACAGGTTGTGGCGCGAACGGGTACGCAAAGGCAATGTGTCCCGTGGTGTTTTTTGCGCATCCGGCGCGGGCGAAATGGCGCGGCCCCCGTGTCGTCGCCCTGCGGTATTGCGCACAAGTGCCCAAGACGCGCCCTGCGGTTGCCCCATTTTCGCCCCAATGTGCGCCCATACACTGTCATATATGATTCTGACTTTCGGGTGGGGCCGAACCGAATGAAGGAGTGCTGCCATGAAGCGCGCGTTATCTCTAGTGGCCACGGTTGCCACCCTGTCTGTCGCAACCGCGGCGGCCGCTGCCGAACAGACGATTCTGATCCTGCCGGATGCCTATTTCCCGCAGGTCACCTATCTTGATCAGGGCGATTCCGTCCGGTTCATCAACATGTCGGGCGGCGAACACAACATCATCGCCAAGGATGGTTCCTGGGAAATCGGCCCGATCCCCGATCAGGGAGAGGCTGTCATCGAAGTCGACTCGATTGCCGAAAAGTCCTTTTTCGACAAGGACGCGGTCGATGCTGACGGGACCTATATCGTCCAGGGCGACATGAGCTTTGATGCCGCCCCTCTGAACTAATCAGAGGACGGATCGACCGGCGCGATCAGATCGGGGCCACTGGCCCGGTTCGAATTGACCGCCCTGTCGACCCGGTGCCAGCGCAACGCATCCCCGGGGGCCGCACGCATCAGCGTCGCGGCCCCTTTGCCCTTTTCGCCCAGCCACAATCCGATGTCATCCGGGTCGAGGATCACCGGCATGCGGTGGTGAATCGCAGACATTGCGGCGTTAGCGCCCGTGGTCACGATGGCGGCGGTGCGCATCCTGTCTGTCTCTCCCTTGGGTGCCCAGTCCTGCCAGATCGCCGCAAAGGCCAGCGGCGCGCCGTCGCTGCGGGTGATGTACCAGGGCAGGCGCACTTCTCCATTCCGTGTCCATTCGTAAAAACCGGAGGCGACAATCACCGCCCGCCGGTCCCGGCAGGCCGCGCGAAAGGCGGGCTTTTCGGCGATGGTTTCGGCGCGCGCATTGATCAGCAGCGGGCCGTCATTGGGTTTCCTGTACCAGTGCGGAATAAATCCCCAGCGCATCGCCGTCAGGCGTCTTTGCCCCTCTTGCGTACTGACCACATGCACGGGGTTTGTCGGACAGACGTTGTAGTTCGGCACATCCGGCAGGTCATTGGCCGGCATCGCGTTGAACAACTGCGCCATGGCGTCATTCGGCAGGGTGATGGAAAAGCGGCCGCACATGGGTCAGAGCATGGAACGCGACGGCGGCGCAGGCAAGCCGCTTGCAGCACACCCTGCCCGGCGGCATGGTTGCACCTTGGTCCAAACTCCACTGACAATCGCCCATCCCTGCTATTCAGGTGCCGGACACACGGCGCAGGTTGCCCACGCCATCGCCAAGGGGGCGGCGCGCGACGGCGCGCTCGCCCGTGTCATGGACGTGCAAACCATGGACGCTGCCGACTGGGCGGTGCCGGATCGGGCCGAAGCCATCCTGTTCGGCGCTCCGACCTACATGGGGTCGGTTGCCGCGCGCTATGGTGCCTTTCTGGAAGAAGCAGGAGAACGCTGGATGGATCTGGGTTGGAAGGACAAGATCGCAGGCGGGTTCACCGTGGCCACCTTTCCGTCGGGGGACAAGCTGGCAACGTTGCAGCGGTTTTCGATCTTTGCCGCGCAAATGGGCATGATCTGGGTCGGCCCGGCGGAAATCGGCGCGCCGGTCTGCCCCGACCGGGCCGGGGCGAATGCCGATGGCGGCTGGCTGGGACTGATGGCGACCCGTGCGCGCGCGCCGCGCGGAACGGTGCGCCCCGGTGATCTGGCAACGGCAGAGCGGTTCGGTGCGCGCGTCGCGGACCTGGCGGCCCGGTTTGGCGGATAGGGTGCAGTGCCACCGCTTGCGCGGCCAGAAAAAACCCCGCCTGCACTGCGCAAGCGGGGCCAATTGAAAGGGTCTGCCAGGCGCACCGGTTGGCGCGCGCCTGTCCCCTATTTCACGGTGATACGCCCGTCGGTATACGGCGTGAACGGGCCCTTTGCGGCCAGGAAATCTGCCGTCACCTCGGCAAGGTCAGGGCCGAAATCGTAGGCATTCGTAGCAGTATTGAACATGTCATAGCCATCCCCGC
>CAZITF010000391.1:0-2801 GCA_964542095.1 uncultured Rhodobacterales bacterium | reverse complement strand
CCCCGCTCCACCGCATTGTGAAGCATAGGCAATCTGCCCATCACCCCCCAAAAACCTCTTTGAACGCCCGCTCCCCCTTGGCCGTCACCCGGATCACTCGATGCCCCGGGACGCGCCGGATCCAGCCTGTCTCTTCCATACGGGTCAGCATGGCACGTCCAAGGCTGCCAGCAAGGTGATTGCGCCGCTCGCTCCAGTCCAGGCACGACCGGCACAGCGGTGCGCGCGCATCCCGAAGGGCCGCGACGTCGATCCCGAAGTCATTGGCAAAACTCACACCCGCTGCCGTCAGCGACACCTCGTCGTCCCGTTCGGCCAGCGCGCCGCGCGCCAGCAGCGCACGGTACATCTGCACGCCCATCCGCCCCGCAAGATGGTTGTAACAGACCCGCGCCTGCTGCATCTGCGCATCGCGCGGCCCCGTACGCACCCGTGTTGCGCCATGGCGGGCCGCCAGCCCCATCAGCGCTTCAAGCACGCCCGCCACATCATCATCGGCCAGCTGAAAATACTTGTGCCGCCCCTGTTTGCGTGGCCGGATCAGCTGCCCGTCGGTCAGTTTTGACAAATGCCCGCTGGCCGTGGACAGACCCACCCCGGCCTCACCTGCCAGTTCAGACGCCGTCAGCGCCCGCCCGTCCATCAGGGCCGTCAGGATATTTGCCCGCGCCGGATCACCGATCAGTGCGGCCACCTGAGAGATATCGGGACCTTCTTTCATAGTTTGACCGTAGCCGAAGCATTCACGTCACGCAATGCGCTATCCCGGACCCATATCAAAACGGAGAATGACGCCATGCTGACCTGCATCATCCAATACCAGATCGACCCGACCCAGCGCGCCGCCTTTGGCGAATATGGCGCACGCTGGGGCGAGGCCATTCCGCGCTGCGGCGCCGACCTTGTGGGCTATTTCGCCCCGCACGAAGGGTCCTCGACCCTGGCTTACGGCATCTATCACATCGAAAACCATGCTGCTTACGAGGCCTATCGCGCCCGCCTGGCCGCTGATCCCCTGGGGCGCGAGAATTACGCCTTTGCCCAATCCCAAAAATTCATCCTCAGGGAGGACCGTACATGGCTGAAATCTGTGCATTCGCAGGGTGGGGTTTCACCCCACCAACACCCCGTCAAGCCCTGAAGATGGGTACACGTGCCCCTGTAACCCATTGATTTTTCGCATCCCGGTGGATGTCCCAGTATGGGACATCAGTGGACAACCCCGCCCCGATCCGCCAAGAGAAGCCCAAGCACAAGGAGGGCAAACATGATCGCAGTCATCTTCGAAGTCTGGCCCAGGGACGGCCACCGTGCCGCCTATATGGAACGTGCCGCAGCCCTCAAACACCACCTCGCCGACATCCCCGGATTTATCTCGGTCGAGCGTTTTGAGTCGCTGATGGAGCCGGGCAAGCTGCTCTCGCTCTCCTTCTGGGAAGATGAGGCCGCGCTGGAACACTGGCGCAAGCTGCCAGACCACCGCGCCGCCCAATCCTCGGGGCGTGACATCCATTTCGCCGACTACCGCCTGCGCGTGGCCGGGGTCATCCGCGACTACGGCATGACCGAGCGGGACGAGGCTCCCACCGACAGCCGCGCCCTGCATGACCGATAGCCCCAACATCACCTGGGTCAGCTGGGCGATGGTCTCCACACTGGGCCTGACATGGGGGGCCACGTTTCTCGTGACCGAAGTGGCGCTGCAAGGGATCACCCCCTTCTGGCTCGCCGCCTTCCGCATCGTCTTTGCCGCCGCGCTGATGGTGCCGATCTGGCGTTGGCGGGGGCAGGCGCTGTTTTCCGCCCGCCCCTCACCCGCCACCATGACCGCTGTTCTGGCCATCGGCGCGTTCAGCACCGCCATCCCCTTCATGCTGCTGGCCTGGGGGCAGCAATACGTGACGGGCGGCTTTGCCGGCGTGTCCATGGCCTCGGTCGCGCTGATCGTGTTGCCGCTGGCCCATTTCCTCGTGCCCGGAGAGCGGCTGACATGGCGGCGCACCCTGGGCTTTTCCATCGGCTTTGTCGGGGTCAGCGTGCTGATCGGCGGTCAGGCCTTTGAAAGCTCGGGCGCGCCACTCGAAACCGCAGGCCGGATCGCCTGCGTGGCCGCCGCGTGCTGCTATGGGATCAGTTCGGTGCTGATGCGTCGCCTGCCCGCCATCGACCCCATCGGGCTCTCCACCGTCCTGTTGCTCATCGCCGCCGCGATCACCGTGCCGCTTGCGTGGATCAACGAAGGGATGCCGCCCCTGCCCGATACCACAACCCTGCTGGTCATCGGCTTTCTCGGCCTTGTGCCTACGGCGGCGGCAAACCTGTTGCGGGTCATGGTGATCCGAAGCGCGGGCCCCGTATTCATGTCGCTGACGAATTATCAGGTGCCGGTGTGGTCCGTGCTGATGGGCGCGTTGATCCTGAACGAACCGCTGCCGCCCAGCCTTTTGCTGGCGATGGTGCTGATCCTGGCCGGTGTGGGCCTCAGCCAGTACGGGGCGCTGCGCCGCCTGTTCAGGGCGGCGGCGGGGTGAACCGCCGCCCTACGTCGTCGCTCCGACCGCATCCTCGACGGCCGCCACCACCTGATCGACGCTTTGATGCAGGATGCCCTCATCCTCGCTTTCGGCCATCACGCGGATCAGCGGCTCGGTCCCCGA
The DNA here is from genome assembly GCA_964542095.1 of uncultured Rhodobacterales bacterium. Taxonomy (GTDB): domain Bacteria; phylum Pseudomonadota; class Alphaproteobacteria; order Rhodobacterales; family Rhodobacteraceae; genus Tateyamaria. The sequence continues at coordinate 144 of CAZITF010000391.1, read as the reverse complement.
CTTGCGGATCAGCAGGCGCCCGTTGCCTTGCAGGCGCGCCTCGGCCTCGGCGATCGCGTCCTGTACGGAGACGATGTCAAGCGGGGTCTGTCCCGCCGCATAGCGCACGTTCTCGAGCAGTTGCGGCACCGGATCGCACACGTG
>CAZITF010000390.1:0-2811 GCA_964542095.1 uncultured Rhodobacterales bacterium | reverse complement strand
GAGCGTCACCTCTGGCGGTGCAGCCCCGGGGTCCACCAGTGCTTTATGGAGCAGAGGGTCATTCATGCCGCGCTGGGCGAGGCCTTTGGCAATCTCATGACGGGCGAATGCCTCATCATCCTCAAGTCCTGTAGTGCCTGCGACGAGGCCCTCAGCTTTCAGCAATGCCTCATGCCACCGCTCAGTCGGTGACCGCACATCGACACCACCCAACTTAGCACGGACTTCTCGCACAATCCGTTCATGCTCCTGCAAGATTGCTTGATACTCCCGGTGGAATGCAACGCCGTAACGGTTCTTTATGTGGACCTGCAAGGCTGACTTATCCAACGCTTCGGCGACGTCTTGCGGGAACTTCCTGCGAAACCTCAGTACCCCGTTCGGGAGCTTGTCGATGTGCTTAATTTTTGTATGCAATGCCATACCGGTGTCCTCGAAGTGTGTTCTCTGGTGTGTCGTGAGGACCAGATAAAACCCAGTAAATCAAGGAAAAAAGGGACGCGAGAGGAAGTTTGTGGTGCGGGCGGTGGGACTCGAACCCACACGGGGCGAACCCCTTCAGATTTTAAGTCTGATATGTCTACCATTCCATCACGCCCGCGTCCCGCCTTGTTAGGCAATCGCGCGCGGCATCTCAAGGGCGGGCTCAGATATCCTCGCCCTCGGGACCAAGCGGCGCGCCATTGGCCAAAAGTGCGCGTTCCGACAGCCACGGGTTGTTCTCCAGAGCGGCCAGCATCTGCGCCCGCGCCTCCTGTGTGCGGCCCAGGTTCATCAATGTCAGGGCGCGGCCCGACTGCGCCCCCACATGGTCGGGCGATAGCGCCAGGGCCGCGTCCAGATCGACAAGGGCGGCTGCGAAATCGCCTCCCAGAAAGTAGGTAAAGGCGCGCTGGTTGTAGCCTTCGGCATAATCCGGGCAGTAGGCGATCAGCTGCGCGAACGTGTCCAGCGCACCCACGAAATCGAAATTGTTGCGTTGGCGCATGCCCTTGTCGAGCACCTCCTGCGCGGCGGCGTCCGGGGCGTCCAGCCACAGCTCCCACATCTGACCGGAAATCGGCTGCGCGGCACGCTCATCGGGGGCGGCGCGGATCTGGTCGATCAGGGCGGACAATGCGGCGGAATGATCCGGGCTGGGCGGGCAGGCCTCAGCCCAGGCGGGTGCGGCCAGCAGGGCAAGGATATACAAAGGTTTCATGACACCAATGATGCGCCAACTCCGGCCAAGGTCAACTCAACAGATGCGTGATCATTCGATTCCGGGCAGCATGACCTCCTTGACGGCCTCCATGGCGACAAAGGTCGAGGTCGCGGCGACATGGGGCATGGTCGACACCACATCGCCCAGAAAAGCGCGATATTGGGCCATGTCGCGCGTGCGCACCTTGAGGAGGTAGTCGAAATTCCCTGCGATCATGTGGGCCTGCTCGATCTCCGGCACGTTCTGGACGGCGGCGTTGAAAGCCCTGAGCGCCGCCTCGCGCGTGTCGGTCAGGCGCACCTCGACAAAGGCCACGTGATCGAGACCCAGCGAAATCGGGTCCAGCAGCGCGCGATAGCCCATGATCACGCCCGACTTTTCAAGGCGTCGAAGACGCGCCTGGGTCGGCGATTTGGACAGGCCGATGCGCGCGGCAAGGTCGGTGATGCTCATCCTGCCATCCTCGGCCAGCGCCCTGAGAATCGACTGGTCGAACTGATCCATTCCCGACAGTCGTTTCGAACGGTAGGATCCACTTTTTTCGCGATTTTGTTCTGCCATATCCATAATCTTTGACGATATTTGCTGATCATGCCCTGATATACTGGGCAAAATGAAAAAGGAACTGGAAATGGCGCGCGACACCGGAGCGGATTTGGCACTGGCACTGGATGCAGGCATGTATGGCGACCCCGACGCGGTGCTGCGCAACCTGATCGCCTCGGCCGGGTTGTCGGGCGCGGACCGCGCTGCGATCTGCGCGGAGGCGGCCAGGCTGGTGACAGCGATCCGCACGCAGGCCGCACCGGGGCTGATGGAGGTGTTCCTCGCCGAATACGGCCTTTCCACCGACGAAGGGATTGCGCTGATGTGTCTGGCCGAGGCGCTGTTGCGGGTTCCGGACGCCGACACGATCGATGCGCTGATCGAGGACAAGATCGCGCCGTCGAACTGGGGCAAGCACCTCGGGCATTCGACGTCCAGCCTGGTGAACGCCTCGACCTGGGCCTTGATGCTGACCGGGCGGGTTCTGGACGACGATCAGCCGGGGCCGATCAAGCACCTGCGCGGGGCGATCAAGCGCATGGGCGAGCCGGTGATCCGCGCCGCCGTCAGCCGCGCGATGAAGGAAATGGGCCGCCAGTTCGTGCTGGGCGAAAACATCGATGCCGCCATGGACCGCGCAGCCGGGATGGAGGCCAAGGGTTTTACCTATTCCTACGACATGCTGGGCGAGGCGGCCCTGACCGAAGCCGATGCACGGCGCTATCACCTGTCCTATTCGCGGGCGATTTCGGCCATCGCACGGGCCTGCCTGCACGACGATATCCGCGAAAACCCGGGCATCTCGGTCAAGCTTTCGGCCCTGCACCCCCGCTATGAGCGTGCGCAAGAGGCCCGTGTGCTGCGCGATCTTGTGCCGCGCCTGCGCTCGCTCGCGCTGCTGGCCAAGTCGGCGGGCATGGGCCTGAACGTCGATGCCGAAGAGGCCGACCGCCTGTCGCTCAGCCTCGAGGTGATCGAGGCGGTGCTGGCGGACGACGCCCTTGCGGGCTGGGACGGGTTCGGCATTGTCGTGCAGGCCTATGGGCCGCGCGCGGGTGAGG
>CAZITF010000389.1:0-2817 GCA_964542095.1 uncultured Rhodobacterales bacterium | reverse complement strand
TCAAACGCAAGCTGGAACTGCCCAGCACCGGCTGGATGCGCAAATACCGGGTGCGGATCAACGGGCGGCCCACGGACGCCGCACTCGATCCCCTGCGCCGCGGACTCACCGTCGAGGGCGAGCGGTTCCAGCCCATGCACGTCACGCTCGACCGCCAGCAAGGGGCCAACGCCTGGCTGACCGTCGGCCTGCGCGAAGGCAGGAACCGCGAAATCCGGCGCGCCATGGAAAGCGTCGGACTGGTGGTCAACCGGCTGATCCGGATCAGCTATGGCCCGTTCCAGCTGGGCGACCTCAAACCCGGCGCGGTCGAGGAAATCCGGCGCAAGATCGTGCGCGACCAGTTGGGGCTCGAGGCCGAAGACACCACCGGCACCGCCAAGCCGAAACGCAAAGGTCCCTATCGCGGCCCGCGCAAACCCAGATAAAGCCCAACCACGGCCCAATTTCAGCCCCCATATGGCGCGCAGATGGGGGCATGGAACTGATCTATGCCCTCCTGACAATCGCCGCCATCTTCGCGATGGCCCTGCTGCTCATTTTGCAATTCCGAAAAGGCACGCGCGCACTGCTGACCATCCTCCAGTTCAATCTGGGCGGGGATGGTCCGACCAAGCGGCTGTTTCCCAACCTCGCCTTTCTGGGGCTGTTCATCCTGCTATTCAAACTGACGTGGTTCTGAACGATGATCCTGCAAATGCTTGCGCTTGCGCAGAAATCCCCCGGCGACCCGACCAAAGACCTGCCGACCGACCCGCGCAACCAGCAGGCGGTGGGCATCCTGTTCTTTGCGATCCTGCCGCTGGCCTTTTCCATGCTGGGGGATCCAAGCGCATCCAACCTGCTGATCTGTGGCAGTTTACTGGCCATCTTCGGTGGCTCGCTGGTAAGCATCTCGCTTGGCCTCAAGGACGCCGAGCGCTATGATGCCCGACCGGTCGCGCGCAAGGCGCGGATTCCGGGGCGCATCCTCGGCGCGGTCGGCATGGGGCTGGGCGTCGCACTCACGGTTCTGGTGCGCGGCGGCGACATCACCCAGATCGGGCTGCTCGGCCTCATCGCCACGGTCCTGTCGCTGATCGCCTTCGGGATCGACCCGCTGAAAGACAAGGGCCTTGAAACCACGCGCGACCGTCAGATCTACAAGACATCCAAACTGCGCCACCGTGCCGAAACCCAACTCGGCATCATCGGGCGCGTCGTCAAGCCACTGGGCGATGCCGACCTGTTGCCCGACCTCCACCGCTTTGAAGGCGCCGTGCAGCGGATGCTGCAAGCGGTCGAGGACGACCCCGAACGGGCGCGTTCCTTACAGAAATACCTTGGCGTCTATCTCGATGGCGCCGCCGAGGCCGCAACCCGCTTTGTCGCCGTCTACCGCAATACCGGCGACAGCGACGCCCACGCCCGTTTTGGGACGCTGATCCGCGATCTGGGCCACGCCTTTGACCGCAAGGCCACCGAATACGCCGCACAGGGGCGCGACAAGATGAACGTCCAGATCGACGTGCTCAGCGAAAGCCTCGCGCGCGAGGCCGCCCGCGGCTAACCCGCCGTTTCTGACGCAGACGACCGCAAATTCCCCTTTCTGGCCAAGGCGGTATCCATGACCCTGAACCGGATGGATGCACGATGTGCGTGCCGCGCGCTTGACCCTAGTGCTGCGCGTGCAAAGTGCATATAGTCGCGCCACTTGATGGGGAACCCATATGCAACCGACCGTGTTTCAAAAAATCGCCTATGCGGTGCTGATCGCGCTGATGTTCGGCGTGACCACCGGCCTGATCGGGGGGCTATAGGCGATATGGCGCAACGATTTGGCGGAAAATACAGCCCCGATGGCAATGCGGATACGTCCGAACCGACCGAGCGGACGGCCTTTCAGGGCGCGCGCGTCGATCCGGTGGGGGCGCGGGCCAACCTGTTGTTCATACCGGCCATTCCCATGGTGTTCCTGGCGCTGAACGACGGCGCTCTGAACCTCGCGCTTGCGCTGGTGTCGGCGGGGGTCCTGACGCTGGCCGCATGGCTGCTGCGCGGCGGGTTGCAGGCCGAGGCGGCCTATGTGGCGCGCAAGGTCGCGCGCCGCCCCGCCATCCCGCGCAAGATGTTTGCCTCGCTGCTGACCGGCATCGGCATCGCCATCGCCGCCTACCGTTCCGAACCCGGACTGGTGGCGCCCATCCTGTTCGGCATCGCCGCCGGGGGGCTGCATCTGGCCGCCTTCGGGCTCGATCCGCTGCGCGACAAGGGGATGGAGGGCATCGACACCTTCCAGCAGGACCGGGTCGCGCGCGTCGTGGACGAGGCCGAAACCCATCTGGCCGCCATGACGGATGCGATGAAACGCGCCGAAGACCGGCAGATGGCGCTCAAGCTGGAAAAGTTCCAGGCCACCGCGCGCGACCTGATCCGCACCGTCGAGGAAGACCCGCGCGATCTGACAGCGGCGCGCAAGTACCTCGGCGTCTATTTGATGGGCGCGCGGGATGCGACGATCAAGTTCGCCGACATCTACGCGCGCACCCGCGACACGCAGGCGCGCGCCGATTACAGCGATCTGCTGGACGACCTCAGCGACAATTTCGCCGCCCGCACGCGCAAGCTGCTGGTCGACGACCGCTCTGACCTCAACATCGAAATCGACGTGCTGCGGGATCGTTTGCAGCGCGAAGGGGTGCGCACCGCACCCGAAGAGACGAAATAGGCAACAAGGTATCCCAATCATGTCAGAAACCATCCGGAACAAGGCCGAAAGCGCCCTCGCCGCCGTCGAAGAAGTGACTGCCGTGGTGCTGCCCGAACCCGCCGATGCCA
>CAZITF010000388.1:0-2818 GCA_964542095.1 uncultured Rhodobacterales bacterium | reverse complement strand
GGCAAAGCCGCCCGTATCGCCCGGCAGAACCTCGCGTACACGCATCGACGCCGCCATGCGGATGCGGAACACGGTCTGGCGCAGGTCGAATTCGGCCTCTGAAATGGCCATCAGTGGCACGCGGGAATAACCGACCCCGCCCAGTTCGGCAAACCACGCATGGCGCTGAAAGTCGAACCCTCCCGGTTCGACCGGGCCACCGGGCGGGCTGACATGGGCTGTGGTCATGACACGCAAACCCGGTTCGGGCGTAACGCCAAGGGTCGCATCCCCATGCAGCGAGATGCGCACGCGGTGCGGGGTTTTCTCAGGTGCCACCCGGTCCAGCTTGACCCGGTCCAGCGTCAGGCGCACCGCATCCGAGCCGCTTCGGTCCATGCCGACGATTCGCCCCTCGACCGGGCCGTAATAGCGCCATGTCAGCACCGGGCCCGCCACCGAATGGGCACGCCATGCCGCCAGCACAAAGCCAACGGCGATCATCAGCAGGAATACGGGCACCGGCGAAAGGCTTTCGTCGCAACGCCGCGCGACCCACGCCAGCACCGCCCCGCCGACACCGACACCGACGATCAGGGACGCCGAGGGCTCGAACTTCAGCCCGAAAAACAGCGCGATGCCCGCGGCCATACCCACGGGCAACCAGCCGAAAAGACTGCCGCGCTGAAACAACATCGCCTGCCGAAATTGCGCTGTCAGGCCCATGCTTGCCCCGGTCGTCCATGCTGAGTATCAGGAGGCCAAGACTAGAACCGTCATGGTTAAACAAAGGTAAAGAACACCCTCATGCCCAAAGCTGTCGTCACCCGTTTCGCCCCGTCGCCCACCGGGTTTCTGCACATCGGCGGGGCACGTACAGCGCTGTTCAACTGGCTGTATGCGCGGGGGCATAATGGCACCTTTCTGCTGCGCATCGAGGACACGGACCGGGCGCGGTCGACGCCGGAGGCGACGCAGGCCATTCTGGACGGGCTGGCGTGGCTGGGGCTGGATCACGACGGCGACGTGATCAGTCAGTTCGAACGGGCAGATCGCCATGCCGAAGTGGCCCGTCAGCTGTTGGCTGAGGGCAAGGCCTACAAGTGCTTTGCGACGCAAGACGAGATCGCAGCCTTTCGCGAGGCCGCGCGGGCCGAAGGGAAATCGACCCTCTATCGCTCGCCCTGGCGCGATGCCGACCCGGCAACCCACCCCGACACGCCCTATGTGGTGCGCATCAAGGCACCCCAGGGCGGGCAGACTGTGATCCGCGACCAGGTGCAGGGTGACGTCACGATCCGCAATGATCAGCTGGACGATATGGTGCTGCTGCGCGGGGACGGAACGCCGGTCTATATGCTGGCCGTGGTGGTGGACGATCACGACATGGGCGTGACCCATGTGATCCGGGGCGATGATCACCTGAACAATGCCGCGCGCCAGATGATGATCTATGACGCGATGGGATGGGACGTGCCGGTCTGGGCCCATATCCCGCTGATCCACGGCGAGGACGGCAAGAAGCTGTCCAAGCGCCACGGCGCCCTTGGCGCGCAGGAATATCAGGCGATGGGCTATCCGGCGGCGGGCATGCGCAATTATTTGGCGCGGCTGGGCTGGAGCCATGGGGATGATGAATTTTTTACCGATGCGCAGGCGAAAGAGTGGTTCGACCTTGGCGGTATCGGCAAAAGCCCGGCGCGGTTCGACCTCAGGAAACTGGAAAACCTGTGCGGGCAGCACATGGCGCAGGCGGATGACGCTGCATTGCAGCAAGAAATCATCGCCTATCTCGACGCCGCCGGGTTGCCGCCGCTCACGGATGCGCAGGCGGACGGGTTGCTGGCCGCATTGCCCTACGTCAAGGAACGGTCAAAGACCTTCCCGGAACTTCTTGATAAATCGCACTTTATCCTGACAGAACGACCCATCGTGCCGGATGAAAAGGCCCGTAAGGCGCTTGACCCGGTATCCTGTGGTATACTCGCACAATTGACGCCGCACCTGCAAAGCGTTACTTGGGATCGTGACAGTTTGGAGGTTGTCCTGAACGACTTTGCTGCGTCCCGGGATACAAAATTCGGCAAGCTCGCCGGTCCGCTTCGGGCGGCCCTTGCAGGCCGGGCCGTAACGCCTTCGGTTTTTGACATGATGCTTGTGCTGGGACGCGATGCGACCCTGGCCCGGCTGGAGGATGCTGCCGCGTTGTAGACGTTTCGTTTATGTTGGCAGTCTAACGAATGAGCGATGGCGAATGCCATGGCTCCGGCGGCGCCGCCGCCCTGCGACGAAAGGAACGACCCCATGGCCGACAGCCCGAAATCCGCGACTCTGACGATAGGCAACAATGTCTACGACCTGCCAATCCATTCCCCGACCGAGGGGCCGGACGTCGTCGATATCCGCAAGCTCTATGGGCAGGCGGGCGTGTTCACCTACGATCCCGGTTTCACCTCGACGGCAAGCTGTGACAGCACCATCACCTTTATCGACGGCAATGCGGGTGTCTTGCTGCACCGGGGTTATCCCATCGGACAGCTGGCTGAAAAGTCGCACTATCTCGAAGTCTGTTACCTTTTGCTTTATGGCGAATTGCCCTCGGCCAAAGTGCTTGAAGAATTCGAGCACAACATCACCCACCACACGATGCTGCATGAACAGATGCAGCACTTTTTCCGCGGGTTCCGGCGCGATGCGCACCCGATGGCCATCATGGTGGGCGTGGTCGGGGCGATGTCGGCATTCTATCACGACAGCACAGACATTTCTGACGAGCGTCAGCGCGAAATCGCGTCTCACCGCCTGATCGCCAAGATGCCGACCATTGCGGCCTGGGCCT
>CAZITF010000387.1:0-2820 GCA_964542095.1 uncultured Rhodobacterales bacterium | reverse complement strand
CGCGAATGCGCGCGGCATCGGGGCCGCGGCAGGCCCGATCATCGGCCAGTTGATGATCGGGGCCGCGGCAGGCCCGATCATCGGCCAGTTGATGCTGGACCGTTCCGCGGCGATGTTCGATCACGGCTGAGAGGGCGGGCGCGTGGCGGGGTGAACCCCGCCCTAAATCATCGCTTCAGTGGCAATTCAGGGATTGTCCGTTGGCGAACAGCTGGACCTTGCATTGATCCGACCCGCAGCCATCTGGCCACCGGGGACATGCGCGGCCTGATCGCATCCGTCACCATCGAAGGCCACTTCTGCGTGTGGCGGGGTGAACCCCGCCCTACATCATCGCATCAGCGGTAATACAGGGATTGCCCGTTGGCGAACAGCTGGACCTTGTCCGCAGACGCCGTCACCTTGACGGTCGTGCCGCGCAACCCCTGATGGATGCCCGGCATCTTGGCGAGTACCGCGTTGGCGCCGCCGTCGGACTGGAAATAGAGGATCGTGACCTCGCCCAGGGCTTCGGTGAAATCCACCACCCCTTCATAGACCGCGTCATCGCCGGTCGTCACGGTCATGTCCTCGGGGCGGACCCCGACATTGACCTTGAGGCCCTTGTCGCTGCTTTGCGTCGGGACGGCGGAGGAAATCACATGCCCCGTGGCCATCTTGATCCTGGTCCGGGCACCGGTCTCGACCACTTCACCCGGCAACAGGTTCATCGCCGGAGAGCCGATGAATTGCGCGACGAATTCGTTTTCCGGACGTTCATAGAGGTCAAGCGGAGAGCCGACCTGTGCGATGCCCTTGTTGGCCAGAACCACGATGCGGGTGGCCAGCGTCATCGCCTCGACCTGATCGTGGGTGACGTAGATCATGGTGCTGTCGGGCATGGACTCTTTCAGCTGCGCGATCTCGATCCTGGTGGCGACGCGCAGGGCGGCATCGAGGTTCGAGAGCGGTTCGTCGAACAGGTAGACCTTGGGGTCGCGCACGATGGACCGGCCAATGGCGACCCGCTGGCGTTGCCCGCCCGAGAGCGCCGTGGGCAGGCGGTCGAGGTAGGGTTCGAGCTGCAGGATCCGCGCGGCCTTGTCGACGGCGGCGTTGATTTCCGCGTTGGATTTCTTGGCCAGTTTCAGCGCGAATGTCATGTTGTCGCGCACCGTCATGTGCGGATACAGCGCGTAGGACTGGAACACCATTGCGATGCCGCGCTGGGCGGGGGGCACATCGTTGACCACGGTGCCGTCGATTTCCAGCGTCCCGTCCGAGATCTTTTCCAGCCCCGCGATCATCCGCAACAGCGTCGACTTGCCACAGCCCGAGGGACCGACAAAGACGATCAGCTCGCCCTTCTTGATGTCGAGGTTGATGTTCTGGAGCACGCTGACCGTGCCGCCATAGACTTTGGCCACATCGGTGAGTTTCAAATCTGCCATGGTCGTCCCCTCCCGTGGACGCGCCCGCTGGTGCGGGCGCTTGTTGCTTTTGTTCAGTTCCTGCGCGCCAGGGCCACTTGCCATGGACCCAGATGCAGTTTGTTGTCCGCGCCGGGGCCGATACTGCCCAGTTCGGCGCCGATGGTGACCCAGTTGCCGTCCGGCAGGTCGTGGGCCGCTGTCGTCTCGCTCAGGTTGACGGCGCAGAAGATGTCCTCGTCGCCGTGGCTGCGCGTAAAATAGACCACGTCGCCATCGGCCTTGACGCCGTCATGGTCGCCCTTTTGCAGCGCCTTGTGGGCTTTGCGAAAGCCGATGGCCTTGCGGTAGTGGTGCAGCAGCGATCCGGGGTCCGCCTCTTGGGCGGCGACGGAATTGTGCGCGTGTTCGGGGCTGACGGGCAGCCATGGATCGCCGGTGGTGAAGCCTGCGTTGCGGTTGCTGGATTCCCAGGCCATCGGCGTGCGACAGCCGTCGCGGCCCTTGAATTCGGGCCAGAATTCAATGCCGTAGGGGTCTTGCAGGTCCTCATAGGCCACGTCGGCCTCGTGCAGGCCCAGTTCCTCGCCCTGGTAGATGCAGGCCGATCCGCGCAGGCACATCATCAGCGTCGACAGGGCGCGGGCTGCGGCCGGGGACAGATCCCAGCGGCTCATGTGGCGCACGACGTCGTGGTTGGAAAAGGCCCAGCAGGCCCAGCCGTCGCTGACCAGCCGGTCCACGTCGCCCATCACCTTGGCCACGCGCGCAGCGGTCGGCATGGTCGGCGAGAGCAGTTCGAAGCTGTAGCACATGTGTACCCGGTTATCGCCGGTGGTGTATTCGCCCATGATCTCGAGGCCCATCTGCGCATCGCCCACTTCGCCCACGGCGGCGGCGGCGTCGTATTCTTCCAGCACCGCGCGGAACCGTTCGAGGAACAGAAGGTTCTCTGGCTGGTTCTTGGAATAGAGGTGCAGCTGGTGATTGTAGGGGTTCACCGAGGGCGCGATGGTCGCGTCCCGCTGATCCCTGGGCAGGGCGGGGTTGGAGCGCAGTTGCTTGTCGTGGATGTAGAAGTTGATCGTGTCGAGCCGGAACCCGTCCACGCCCCGGTCGAGCCAGAACCGCACCACATCCAGCAGGGCGTCCTGCACATCCGGGCAGTGAAAGTTCAGGTCCGGTTGCGAGGTCAGGAAGTTGTGCAGGTAGTATTGCTCGCGCCGCCCGTCCCATTGCCAGGCCGACCCGCCAAAGATCGACAGCCAGTTGTTGGGCGGCGTGCCGTCCTCTTTGGGTTCGGACCAGACGTACCAGTCGGATTTTGGATTGTCGCGGTTGGCGCGGCTTTCCTTGAACCAGGGGTGCTCGTCCGAGGTGTGCGACAGCACCAGGTCGATCATCACCCGCA
>CAZITF010000386.1:0-2831 GCA_964542095.1 uncultured Rhodobacterales bacterium | reverse complement strand
AAGGTGCGCCAGGCGATCGAGGAATACGGAGCCTTCTGCGAGGTGCATGTCGCCACGACGATCGAGGAATGCGAGCGCCGCGACCGCAAGGGGCTCTACAAGCTGGCGCGCGAAGGCAAGATCAAGGAATTCACAGGGATTTCAGACCCCTATGACGTCCCCGAAACCCCCGAACTGAGCGTCGAGACCGAGAATGTCGACGTGGACAACTGCGCCCATCAAGTGCTGCTGAAGCTGGAAAGCATGGGGCTGATCGCCGGAAACTGAAGGGCACTATTACCCATCCGACCCCGAACGCGCCCCACCCCGGGGGCGCGTTTTTTTTGTGGCTCCCTGTAGGACAAAGCGTCCGACCCGAAAACGCCACACCCAGCCCGGAATCAAGCGCAAAGCGCGCCAATCCATTGCCCGGCAGGCGATGGGGCCATGGCCTCATCTGCCGAGAGGGGCCAGTCCGCCCCGTCGCACCAAAGGTGCGCCGATGAAAGGTCGGTATGCCTTTGGCATAACGGGCTGGCGATTTGGCTGTGCTTGGCGAGACAGGACAGCAGCGCGATATCTTTGATCCATAAACCGTCCGGAAAACAGAGTACCTTCGCAATCCTGCGGCCTTTCAATGGATCGGCGCGGCACCGTCACAAATGCAACGTCCCGCTCATCAGCACATGCGCAGCACCTGCCACCACAACCCCGGTGATCGCATCACGCGGCCCCAGCACCTCGACCCGCGCCTGACCCGGACGGCCCAGCCCGTGCCCCTGTTCTGCCGTGAACCCAGGCGCATCGATCAACCCCTCGGACCACAGATAGGCCGCCATCGCGCCCGTTGCCGACCCGGTGAACGGATCCTCCGGCGGGCTTGGCGGGGCCAGCAGCAGCCGTGAACAGGTAGCGCCTGCATCGCTCGCACCACGCAAAGTGACCCAGAATGGCTCCATCACATCCGTGCCTTTGACCCCCAGATGATCCAGATAGGCGCGGAAACCATCCCTATCCAGGCGCACAGCCTCAAGCGTCGCGTGATCCCGCAAGACGGTGATACAGAACGGCAGCCCGGTCGAGACAAAGCGCGGCGGATGGAGGATGGCAGACGGGTCGATCCCGCCCACGGCCGCGACGATTTCCGCCGGGACATGCATGCCGAATTCCGGCGCGATCTGGATCATGGACACCTGTGTGCCCGCCACCTCGACAGGGACAACACCTGCCCCGGTCTCAAGGGTCAGCGTCCCGTCCCCGATCAATCCGCGATGGCGCATCGCCGCCACGGTCGCCACGGTCGGGTGCCCGGCAAAGGGGATCTCGCGACTGGCCAGAAAGTAACGCACGCGGATGTCGGCGACGTCCGAAGGCCCGGTGAACGTGCATTCCACAAGGGAGGTTTCGCGCACAAAAGCGGTCGCGGTTTCAACATCCAGTGATGCGCCGTCATGGATCACGGCGCAGCCATTGCCACCGAATGCCTTGTCGGAAAAGGCATCCACCCAGTCGACGTCAAACGGCATGAGCGGAACCCTTCAAAAGTTAAGAGGTGGTAAATTCGCCCCTGCATTCCATTGAAATATCAGGGGCGGTTTTGTGTCCCGGCGTGGGACACTTGTCAGTGCAGCGGCTGGGGCGCGTAGTCGTTCTGGACCGCCAGTGCAAAGGCCAGCCTGCGGTTGGCCACAAGCGCCAGCTGCTGTCCCTCGGCGTCGTGGACGGCAAAAAGCTGCTCCAGCCCACCGGCCTGATCGCGCACTTCGCGCGGCAGATCGGTGACAGCGATGGGCTTGACATAGACCATGCGGCCCACATCGGCATTCAGATCAAAAGACTTGTACATGACTTACCCTTTCCTCGTATTGATCGCCCGCGCGACTACCCCTTTCGAATGTTGATCGTCTGGACGACCGTGTCCGGCTTGGACCGTGTCAGATCGACGTGCAGCAGCCCGTTCTCCATCACAGCCTCGCCCACATCCACGCCGTCCGCCAACACAAAGCTGCGCTGGAACTGGCGCGCGGCAATACCGCGATGCAAATAAATGCGCCCGTCGGTGTCTTCGCTCTGACGACCCCGGATCACCAGTTGCCGATCCTCGACGGTGATCGACAGGTCATCCCCGCCAAAACCGGCCACAGCCAGCGTAATGCGATAGGAAAAGTCCGAAGTCTGTTCGATATTGAACGGCGGATAGCCTTCGCTGCCCTTGGCCGTGCGTTCCAGCAGCCGTTCAAGTTGCTCGAATCCCAGCATATGGGGATAGGAGGCGAGAGTCATTTTCGTCATGCGACACGTCCTTTTGGATCAAGCGACCGTCAGTTGGACCACCCCGAATTCGGCAGCGGTTACAGTGAATATGGGCAGATTGATCGTTTTGGACAAGGGGTAGGCGTGTCGCGTTGTCGTGATTATATAATGGGTTTCGCAATTGCTTGGATTCGCCTCATGAATGCTCCCTCGGATATGTCGATGAAGTCCGACGACGTGCTGCGCTACGAACTTGAGGTGTTTCGCGCCGAGCATCGCGATCTGGATGCCGCAATTCGCGCTTTGCAAGAGGTCGGCACAGCCGATCAGTTGACGATCCTGCGCCTCAAGAAGAAAAAGCTGGCCCTGAAGGACCGCATCGCCAACCTCGAAGACCGGCTGACCCCCGACATCATCGCCTGAGCCGCTTGGCATCGCTGGCGCGAAGTGATTGCGCCTGATCCCAGATCCCCTATATTCCGCGCTTCTTCGTTGAGGGAGCCGCAGCCATGACCGCACAGGTTGGCATCATCATGGGCAGCCAATCGGACTGGCCCACCATGCGCGAGGCCGCGCAGATCCTGGATCAGCTCGAGGTG
>CAZITF010000385.1:0-2844 GCA_964542095.1 uncultured Rhodobacterales bacterium | reverse complement strand
CGTTCGTGCCCCTGCGCGATGTGGTCGACCAGGTCGGCCCGGACGTCACCCGCCTTCACATGCTGACCCGCAAGAATCGCGGCCCGCTCGTTTTCGATTACGACAAGGTGCTGGAACAAAGCCGCGACAACCCGGTGTTTTATGTCCAGTACGCCCACGCGCGGGTGGCGTCAGTGCTGCGCAAGGCAGGTGAGGCGGGCGTGGCGGCGGATGACGCGACGCTGGCGGCGGCAGACCTCACGATGCTCGATCACGAGGCCGAACTGGCGCTGGCGGGCAAGCTCGCCGAATGGCCGCGCCTGGTCGAAACCGCCGCGCGCAGCAATGAACCGCACCGGGTGGCGTTTTACCTCAATGATCTGGCCAGCGCCTTTCACGGGCTCTGGAACCGGGGCAATGACGTGCCCGCTTTGCGCTTTGTGCAGGAGGATGCAGGCACCACGCAGGCAAAAATCGCCCTTGCCCGTGCCTGCGGCGTTGTAATTGCGGCAGGCCTTGGTATTCTTGGTGTCAATCCAGCCGAAGAGCTGCGTTAAGCCCGCCAAACGGGCATCACAGGCACGATTTCCAAAGGCACCCGGGCCACGGGCGCACCACAAACAGTTGATTTGCGCGGGCACGTATCGGCGCGGACGGATGAGGCAAAGATGGCAGATATGCACTATACCCATGATATGGGCCACGTGGGGTATTCAACCCCTGAAAATACATCAACGCAGCCCCGTAATCCCTTGAAAAGAATAACCAACATCGCCGGTGCGGTGACGTCTTTGGCGTTGATTGCCGGGGTCGCCGTGTGGGGCTATCAGTTGATCGTGCGCGATGTGTCGGGCATCCCGGTGGTGCGCGCCGCCCAGGGTGAAATGCGCATCCGCCCCGAGGATCCGGGCGGCCAACTGGCCCAGAACACCGGCCTTGCCGTCAACGACGTGGCCGCGGCAGGCGAAGCGACCGGACCGGTCGACCGCGTCACTCTGGCCCCCGGCCCCATCGATCTGACCGAGGAAGATCAGCCAATGCCCGTCGAAACGGTGGCCCCTGTGCAACAACCCGCTCCCCTGAACGTGGCGGCGAGTTTCGAGACGACGCCGATCGACGTTTCGGCGGTTTTGCGGGACGGTGAAGTTGACGAGATCGTGCGCCAGTTGACCCAGGGGGTCACTGCAATCGACGCGCCCGGAGATGACTCCACCCCCGTGCTGGCCAGTGTCTCGGTCCCCGCGGTCAAGGCCGAACCAGTGGTCGCCGGCCCCGGACCCAAGCAATCCAGCCGCCCGCAATTGCGCCCACGCACGGCCCCTGCGGTCGTGATGCCCGCCTCGGCTCCGGCACCTGAAACGTTCAAGGACGTCGACCCCGGATCCATCCCCGCAGGAACGCGACTGGTGCAGCTTGGCGCCTTTGACACCCCCGAAATCGCCCGTGCCCAGTGGGGTAGGATACAGGACAAGTTTGGCGACTACCTGCAAGGCAAGGACCGCGTCGTGCAGACAGCGGAAAGCGGCGGACGCACCTTCTATCGCCTGCGCGCCCTCGGGTTCAGCGACCTCAGCGACGCGCGCCGCTTTTGTTCGGCGCTTGTGGCCGAAGGGGCCGACTGTATCCCGGTTGTCACGCGGTGACATTTGGTGCCGCGATCCTCGATGCGGACGGGCTGCGCCTGACCAGGGATGAGGCGGCGTTCTTTCGCGAGGCGGACCCGTTCGGGTTCATCCTGTTTGCCCGCAACATCGACACGCCCGATCAGGTCTATGGCCTGTGCTGCGAATTGCGCGAGGCCGTTGGCCGCGAGGCCCCCATCACCATCGATCAGGAAGGCGGGCGCGTACAGCGCCTGCGCGGTCCCACCTGGACGGACTGGGCGCCGCCGCTGGATTTCATTCGCGCAGCCCAGGACAACGCCGAGCGCGCAATGTATTTGCGTTACAGGCACATAGCCCACGAACTTAAGGCACTCACCATCGACAGCAACTGCGCACCGATGGTCGATCTGATCGTGAAAGAGACCCACGATTTCCTGCGCAACCGCTGTTACGGCGCGTCTGCGGGCGATGTTGCGACCCTTGGGCGGGCGGCGGCGCAAGGGATGCTGGATGGTGGCGTCCTGCCCGTGCTCAAACACATCCCCGGCCACGGGCGCACCGATCTCGACAGCCATTTTGACCTGCCGCGCGTCGACACCGACCTTGATGCGCTGAAAGAAACCGATTTCGTGCCGTTCCGCAGCCTCAACGACCTGCCGATGGGGATGACCGCCCACGTGGTCTATGGCGACGTGGACGATGCGCCCGCGACGCTCTCGCCCGACATGATGCGGCTGGTGCGCGACGATATCGGTTTTGACGGGCTGATCATGACCGACGACATCGGGATGAAGGCGCTGAGCGGCACGATCCCACAGATTGCACGCGGCGCACTTGAGGCCGGTTGTGACGTGGTCCTGCATTGCAACGCGCCGCTCAAGGACCGGATCGCTTGCGCCAATGCCGCCGGGCAGATGAGCGCGGCGGCCCAGGCCCGCGCCGAGGCCGCACTGGCCGCGCGTCGCGCCCCTGACGACATTGACATTGCCGAGTTGACAGCGGAACTTGAGACGCTGTTGAGCGGGCGACCATATGGCTGACGAAACATTCGAAGAAGACACGATCTCCGTGGCCGACCGTCTTGCGGCGGAGGCGCTGATCATCGATGTCGACGGCTATGAAGGGCCGCTTGACCTGCTGCTGACGCTGTCACGCACCCAAAAGGTCGACCTGCGCAAGATTTCCGTGCTGCAACTCGCCCGCCAATACCTTGCTTTCGTTGAAAAAGCCAAGGCGCTGCGGCTGGAACTGGCGGCCGACT
>CAZITF010000384.1:0-2846 GCA_964542095.1 uncultured Rhodobacterales bacterium | reverse complement strand
GCCATCGCGCACGGGATCGCGCATGAAATCGGGTCGATCGAGGTGGGCAAACGCGCCGACCTGGTCCTGTGGAACCCGGCGTTTTTCGGAGTGAAGCCCGAGATGGTCCTGCTCGGCGGCACCATCGCCTGCGCGCAAATGGGCGACCCCAACGCGTCGATCCCCACGCCGCAACCGGTCTATTCCCGGCCCATGTTCGGGGCCTATGGCCGCTCGGTCGAACGCTCTGCCGTGACGTTCGTGTCAGCGGCGGCACAGGCCGAGGGGATCGGCACATCGCTGGGGCTGGCCAAGGACACGGTGGCGGTGCAGAATACCCGAAAGATCGGCAAGAAGGATTTGAAATTGAACAACGCCACACCCCACGTCGAGGTCCACCCCGAAACCTACGAAGTCCGCGCAAACGGAGAGTTGCTGACCTGCGAGCCTGCGGAGGTGCTGCCGATGGCGCAGCGGTATTTTTTGTTTTGATGATACTGCACAGAACAAATTCCGCCGCAGACTGGAAGCAACACCTTGCTCAGCCAGAGCGTCACTGGAAGCCGATGCGCAGTGCGATGGAAACAGCGTTGTCATGGGAAGAGGCCGAGAACGGCCCGCCAGAAGTCGCAGCGCTCTTTCCGAACGCGCACCTGATTCAAGCTATTATCGAGTATCCAGTGGCGCTGCCGGGTGGAGAACGGGATAGCTTCAATGACGTATTCGCGCTTTGGCAAGACGAAGTGGGGTTGATCGTCAACATGGTCGAAGCCAAGCGCGACGAACCTTTCGGTCCAACTCTGGACGAATGGCAATCGACTTCGAGTTCGGGCCGCTCGGAACGACTGGCTTTTCTATGCGAAAAGTTGGGTTTGAAAGCTGACAAACTTGCCGGAACGATCCGCTATCAATTGATGCATCGCACGGTGTCGGCTCTTTTGACAGCGCGTCAATATCACGCGAAACGTGCTGTCATGCTGGTCCAGTCGTTTTCGCCCGAAAACCGCTGGTTTTCAGATTTTGACGCTTTTTGCGCGGAACTGGGACTACAGGCGCAGCTCAATGGCGTCACTTCAACGCGCGATTTCGGCGGTATCGACCTTTCACTGGGATGGGTTCATTCGCCCTTCAGATCCAAAATCGGCTCTGAATGACTCGCCCGGCCCCAGGCCGGGCAGCCCCCGACCGCCCCCCCGGGCGGGGGCTTTACCCCCCACCCGGCGGCCGGGGACTGCCCTCAGCACCAATGATCACACCATGCTCACCGCCCAAACCTACCACAACCACACCCACGGCACCCCCGCCGACCACGTCTCCCTCACTTACGAGGACCGCTTTCTGCGGCGCAAGGTGCTCACCCTCGCCTCCGGCCAACAACTCCTCGTGGACCTGCCGCAAACCACCTCGCTCAACCACCACGGCGCGCTCATCACCACGGACAACACCGAAATCCGCATCGACGCCGCCCCCGAACCCCTGCTCGAAGTCACAGGCACAGCCCTCCACCGCATCGCATGGCACATCGGCAACCGCCACACGCCGGCCCAGATCGAGGATACCCGTATCCTGATCCAGCGCGACCACGTGATGGCCGACATGCTGAGCAAAATCGGGGCCACCACGCGCGAAGTGACCGAACCCTTCACGCCGGAGGGCGGTGCCTATGGCCACGGGCGCACCCACGGGCACGACCACGCGCACAGCCACACATGAGCGCCGCGCTGACCCTCATGCAATGGCTCTCGCCCGCCTTTCCGGTGGGGGCCTTTGCCTATTCCCACGGGCTGGAACAGGCCATCGCGGACGGGCAGGTCAGCGACCCGGAAACCCTGCAAGACTGGATCGCGACGCTCATCACCCACGGCTCCGCACGCGCCGACGCGATCCTGCTGGTGGCCGCATATCGCACCGACGACCCCGCACAGATCGACGGCCATGCCCGGGCCTTTGCCGCCAGCGCCGAGCGGCTGAAGGAGGCGGATCTGCAAGGGGCCGCCTTTTGCGACACGGCGCGCGCGGTCTGGACCATCCCCCTCACCGGCCTCACCTATCCCGTCGCCGTCGGGGCGGCGGCGCGCGCGATGGACATTCCCCTTGCGCAAACGCTCCCGCTCTACCTGCACGGCTTTGCCTCCAACCTCGTTTCGGCCGCACAACGGCTGATGCCACTGGGCCAAACGGCCGGACAACAGGTGCTGGCAAGCCTCGCCCCCGCCATCACCGCCACCGCGACCGAGGCGGCATCCAGCACGCTCGACGATCTGGCCGCCACCAGCTTTGCCGCCGACATCGCGGCAATGCGCCACGAAACGCTTCAGCCCAGGATTTTCCGCACATGACGCACGCAACGCACCGTAAGGCGGAGGTGTCCTCCGCCCTGCCCGGCCCCACAGAACGGAGCATCACAAAATGACCCAACTCAACGGCCCCCTGCGCATCGGCATCGGCGGCCCCGTGGGGGCGGGCAAGACGACGCTCACCGCGGCGCTGGCCACCGCGCTCAGGGATCAGCACTCCATCGGGGTGATCACCAACGACATCTACACCCAGGAAGACGCCGAGGAACTGATGCGCCGCCAGATCCTGCCGCAGGACCGGATCATCGGGGTGGAAACGGGGGGGTGCCCGCACACCGCGATCCGCGAGGATGCCTCGATCAACCTGGCGGCAGTGGCCGAAATGCGCGCCCGCCACCCCCGGATCGAGGCAATCCTGATCGAGTCCGGCGGCGACAACCTCAGCGCCACCTTCTCGCCGGAACTGGCCGACATCACGCTTTACGTGATCGACGTGGCGGCGGGCGAGGAAATCCCGCGCAAGGGCGGGCCTGCCATCACCCGATCCGACCTGTTGATCATCAACAAGAC
>CAZITF010000383.1:0-2849 GCA_964542095.1 uncultured Rhodobacterales bacterium | reverse complement strand
AAGGCCATCAACTTCGGCGTCATTTACGGCATCTCGGGCTTTGGCCTCGCGCGCAACCTGCGCATTCCGCGGGCCGAGGCGCAGGGGTTCATCGACCGCTATTTCGAACGCTTTCCCGGCATTCGCACCTACATGGACGACACCAAGGCGTTCGCCAAGGAACACGGCTATGTCCAGACGCTGTTCGGTCGCAAAATCCATACCCCCAACATCGGGGCCAAGGGGCCGCACGCAGGGTTTGCGGCGCGCGCCGCGATCAACGCACCCATTCAGGGCACCGCTGCCGACGTGATCCGGCGCGCCATGATCCGGATGCCTGACGCGATCAAAGGCATTCCTGCCGCCATGTTGTTGCAGGTCCATGACGAATTGCTGTTCGAGGTCGAGGACGGCGCCGTCGACGATCTGATCGGCGTCGCCCGCGACGTGATGGAAGGTGCCGCCGACCCGGTTGTTCATCTGGACGTCAAGCTGACGGTGGATGCAGGTCAGGGCCAGAATTGGGCAGAGGCGCATTAGGGCGCTTTCACGTGCCTCGCCCGTCTAATCCTTGATCGTAAGTGCCATCACGATGCGTCGCGCCACCGGAGCGGCAAGTGTGGCCATCGGGAAGGCGACGCCCCAGCTGGGAATCCAGGCCCCCATCCAGTGCCAGACAAACCCGTCGATCGGACCCACGGCAAGAAAGGTTGAAATACCTGACACCATAAAGGACATCATGCCGCTCAGAAGCAGGCTGAAAGCGATATGGGCATAGCGTGCAGGGATCATTGGCGCAGCCTGGTTGTGTTGCGACGTCCTCCTATCAAATCTCGCCAAATGTGAAAAGTGCGCCGCCGCACAGCCTCAACGCGACCAGTTCAGACCCGTCTCTGTCCGCCCCTTGGGCGTGTAGGCCGCTGTGACCCAGCCGTCGTAGCCACTGGCATCGATGGCGGCGAACAATGCGTCAAAGTCGATCTGTCCTGTCCCCGGAGCGGTCCTGTCCGGCGCGTCCGCGATACGGATGTGGCGGATCAGCGGCCGCATCGCGGCAAAGGTGCCCGACGCATCCCCGGTGATGATATGCGCGTGACAACTGTCATATTGAAGCGCGACCCTGGCGGAACCGACTGCCTCGATGATCCCGGCGGCCAGATCGAAACTGGACAGGAAATATCCGGGATGGCGCGCTGCGTTCCGAGGCTCGAGGGTCAGGAACAGATCGTCGGGCAAAGTGGCGGCGGCCCGAGTAAGGTTGACGATCATCGACTCCCTTGCAGTATCCCCTTCGGCCACGCCGCTCAGAACGTTGATACAGCGCGCGCTTAGTGCCTGCGCATAGCGCACCGCGCGGCGCATGTCATAATCGAACCGCGCTTCGCCACCCGCAATCGCGGCAAACCCCCGCGCACCGCCCGCATAGTTTGGCCCGGGCGCGTTCAGCGACAGCATTTGCAGGCCGTTACGGCGCAGTGCATTTTGCGTTTCGGGGGCGGGTGCATCATAGGGAAATGACACCTCGACCGCCTCAAACCCCGCTTCGGCCGCGGCATCGAAGCGGTCGAGATAGGGTAGTTCAGCCCAGAGATGTGACAGGTTGGCGGCGAATTTCGGCATGCAATACAGGCTATCCCGACCGTGTTCCGCGCGCCATCAAAACATTTCGACCCAGGGGCGCAGGGTGATCTCGTTCGACCAGGTAGATCGGTGTTGATCGATCAGTTGCATATAGGCAGCCGCAATCGCGTCCGGGTCCAGCATCCTGTCGTCGCCATCGTCGGTACGCTCGGCGCGGGCGGGGTTGGAAATGCCGCCGTCGATGTTGACCCACGCCACATGCACCCCCTGGGGATGCAATTCACGCGCCATCGATTGAGCGAGACCCCTTTGGGCAAACTTGCCCATGGCAAACGGGGCCGAGTTCGCAAAACCCTTCACTCCGGCAGAGGCGCCGGTGAACAGGATCGTGCCGCGCTTGCCGCCTTGTTCGGGTTGCGCCTGCATCACCCGTGCCGCCGCGCGACCCATCAGGAACGACCCGAAGGCGGTGATCTCGATGCCGCGCCGGACCTCTTCGGGGTCAAGATCGGCCACCGGGCCGCGACTGCGCGCCGAAGGGTTGTAGATGGCCACATCCAGCCGCCCGTCGATGGTGTTGAACAGCGCGTCTACCGCATCCGGATCGCTGCCATCCAGCGCCAAGGTGCGCGCGCCCGTCTCGGTCGCAAGTGCGGCCAGCTTGTCCGTGTTGCGCGCGCCCAGGACGATGCTGTGCCCCCGGCCATGCAATTGCCGTGCCAGCGATGCGGACAGCCCCGCGCCCGCGCCGATGATCACTGCTGTGCCCTTGTCCATCTTGGATCCTCCGGTTTGAGATGTTGCGGGGCGCCGGACTGCGCCCCCTTGCCAAGCCCTGTTCCTGCACAGGTCCCTGTGCGTCAGTCGGTCATGCGTACATGTGCATGCGCCTGGCTCAGGGCAGTTCGGCCGAGGGTATCACGCCGAAAAATTCGCCGCCTGACCACACTCCGAACCAGTCGCGCTCATGTACGCACAACTCCACCAGCCGATAAAAGCTCTTGCGGTCGATCAGCGCCTCGAGGTCGGCGCGGATCAGGATATAGGGCGACGGTTCGCCCGTTTCGGGGTCGCGCACCACCCGGATGGGATGATCAGGCCCTGCAACGGCAGTATCGCCCACATGGGTGGTAAAGGTCAGGGTCTGGTCCTTGCCCGCGCCCTCGGCTTCGAAATCGATCGCGACAAAAGGCGCGTCATCCACCGTGATCCCGACCTTCTCGACCGGGGTCACGAGGAAGTATTTCCCGTCCTCGCGCTTGAGAATCGATGAGAACAATTTGACCAGA
>CAZITF010000382.1:0-2850 GCA_964542095.1 uncultured Rhodobacterales bacterium | reverse complement strand
CCGAATCGGCCCGCCATTTCCATCAGGCGGATCGCCTTGCGATAGCCTTCGGGCCGGGCCATGCCGAAATTTCGCGCGATCCGCGACTTGGTGTCATTGCCCTTTTCATGACCCAGCACCATGACGGGACGGTCGTTGAACCGGGCAAGCCCGCCCATCACCGCGTGATCGTCGGCAAAGTTGCGATCCCCGGCGAGCGGTGTGTATTCGGTGAACAGCGTGTTGATGTAGTCGATGCAATGGGGCCGGTCGGGGTGGCGCGCCACCAGGCATTTGCGCCAGGGCGTCAGGTTTTTGTAGAGGTCCTTGAGCAAGGTGTCGGCCTTGCGATCCAGGGCCGCAGCCTCGTCGGCCACATCCATGTCCTCGTTTTGCCGGGCAAGGGCGCGCAGTTCTTCGGCCTTGCCCTCGATCTCTGCCAGCGGCTTTTCGAATTCCAGATATTGCGTCACGCGCGCGCTCCTGATGCGGTTTTCGCGGTTATGGCCGGGTGTTGCGGCATTTGCAATGTTCAGGGAAAGACCACCGGATAAAGCGAGGCGACCAGCAATGCGGCCATGGTCCGGTTGAAGACGGTCAGGCGGGTCGCATTGCCAAGCAGTCGCGCCATTTGCTGGCCCAGCAACGTCCAGGTGCTGACGGCAGGCAGGTTGATCGCGCCAAAGACCAGCGCCACCAGTGCGATGGCCGCCAGGGTGGTGTCGGGCGTGTAGACGGTGACGGCGGTCAGCGCCATGCTCCACGCCTTGGGGTTGACCCACTGAAAGGCCGCCGCCTGCAGGAAGGTCATCGGTGTGCCCTTGCCCTCGCCCGCCTTGACGGGAGCGGCGTTGGCGATTTTCCATGCCAGAAACAGCAGGTAGAGCACCGAGCAGATTTTCAGGATCACGTGGCTGATCGGGTAGCTGTCGAACACCTGCACCAGCCCGGCCCCCACCAGCAGCACCATCAGGCAAAATCCGATCCCGATCCCGAGCATATGCGGAATGCTGCGCCGGAACCCGAAATTCGCGCCCGAGGCCATCAGCATCAGATTGTTCGGCCCAGGCGTGATCGAACTGACCAAGGCAAAGGCGGCGAGCGCGGGGAGAAGTTCAAGACTCATGCTGCAATGAATGACCGGTATGACGCCGGGAATGATTGCAAAATCGCTGCGCAATGGTCTAGTTTTGCAATGAATGGCAATACTTGATTCAATAAATGACCGAATATTGCGTGAGCTTGGTCGCGATGGCCGCCTGAGCAACATTGCTTTGGCCGACCGCGTGGGTCTGTCGCCCTCGGCCTGTCTGCGCCGCGTGCAGGAGCTGGAACGGCAGGGAATCATCACCGGCTACCGTGCGGTGCTGGATCGCAGCAAGCTGGGCACGGGGTTCGTTGCCTATATCGGCGTTGGTCTGAACGAGCATTCCAAGGCCAGCCAGCAGGCATTCGAACGGGCCATTTCACGTGCGCCCGAAGTGCGCGAGTGCCACAACATCACCGGCACCATCGAATACCTGCTGCGCGTCGAATGTGCGGATATCGCGGCCTACAAGGCGTTTCACACCGACATGCTGGGGGCCTTGCCGCATGTGAACAGCATCACGTCCTATGTGGTGATGGGATCGCCCAAGGATGAACGGGCGTGACGGGCGGAAGCTGCGGGAACGAGGGGCTAGCCCCTCGCGCTCCCCAGGATTTTCTGAAACAGAGAAGGGACGGGCGTTACCGCGCCGCCTGCGCGCTGATCGAAGCAAAGATGGTATCAAGCTCGCCCGCCAGTTTGGAAAGCTCCGGCCCCGCTTCGTCCATGTAGGGGGCGAAGACCGTAGAGGGCAGTTTGTAGCTGAGCGTGGCCGTGCCGTCGAGATTTTCGGTGACGTACATGCGAATGGGCGCTTCGATCATGGCGGCGGTCGACAGGTTCAGGATGTTGACCGCGTAGACGTTGTTGAACAGCCCGATCACCCGGTTGCCGGGAATTGTGATGCCCCTGCTTTTTGCGGCGGCTGTCGGACCGGCCTGGGTCACCACCCCCATCTTGTTGGCCCCGGCGGCGGATTTTACATCGTCGACCAGCTGGTCGAAGGATTTGGTGGTTGGCGTGACTGACCAGCCGTCTCGCGGCGCCATTTCGGCCAGGGCCAGTTGCATTGACAAAACGAGTGTGACGAGTGCAGCGAGCATGCGCATGATGGATCCTCCGGGAGCATTTGACCTCAGCAATGCCCGAGCGGTGTCGCCCTTGCCAATCACGTCTGTGTGCGCGGGTGCTTGCCGATCTGGACGGTGCCGGTCAATTCCGGGCTAGGCGCATGCCCGGTTTTCGGTGTAGCCGGACCGCATGTGAAACAACTGCGACCCAGATGTGATGAGATTTTTGATCCTGATTGCGACCCTCGCTCTTTCGGCCTGCGCCGGAGAACCTGCCATCGAGTCGGCACGTCAAATCCCGCTTTATCCCAATGAAACGCCCGAACTGCGCGCCAAGATCGAAGCGGCTGCGGCGGAGAATGACGTGCCTGTGGCCCTCGTGCAGCGCGTTGTCATTCGCGAAAGTACGCACCGGCCCGAGGCCCGCAATGGCCCGTATTACGGGCTGATGCAGATCCTGCCCGCCACCGCGCGCAGCATGGGTTTCCGCGGAGAGCCGCGCGACCTGCTCGATGCGGAAACCAACCTGCGCTATGCGACCCGCTATTTGCGCGGGGCGTGGCTGGTGTCGGATGGCGACATGGACGAAGCAGTCATGTGGTATGCGCGCGGCTATTATTACGAGGCCAAGCGCCGGGGTCTGGTGGCAGAGACGGGCGTGGACGGGCGCAAGGTCTGGCCAAGCTGAGGGCTTAACCCTCCGCCAGCATCTCG
>CAZITF010000381.1:0-2863 GCA_964542095.1 uncultured Rhodobacterales bacterium | reverse complement strand
AGGTGCTGCGTGCCTTGCCCAAGGCGGGATTTGTCGGCGTCAACATCACCATCCCTCACAAGGAGGCCGTTCTGGAAATCGCGGATCTGGTGACGGATCGCGCCACGCTGATCGGGGCGGCGAACACGCTGATCTTTCGCAAGGATGGCAAGATACATGCGGACAATACGGACGGGTACGGGTTTGTCGAAAACCTGAAGTCCGGCGCGCCCAACTGGAATCCCGCTTCCGGACCAGCCACGGTGCTGGGTGCAGGCGGAGCCGCGCGGGCGGTGATCGCGTCCCTTCTGGATGCAGGTGTGCCCGAGATCCTGCTGACCAACCGCACCCGTGTCCGTGCTGAAAAGCTGGCCGATGATTTCGGCAAGCGGCTGACCGTCGTGGACTGGGTGCAGGCGGGCAATATCCTCGAGGAATCCGCGCTGATCGTGAACACCACGTCGCTGGGCATGATTGGCAAGCCTGCGATGCGCGTCCCGCTTGACGGGTTGCGCCGCGGATCGGTGGTGACCGACCTGGTCTATACGCCTCTGAAGACTGATCTGCTTGCCGCGGCGTCCGCTGCGGGTTGCGTCACGGTGGATGGTTTGGGCATGCTGTTGCATCAGGCGGTTCCTGCCTTCGAACGCTGGTTCGGACAACGTCCCGAGGTGGACAGCCTGACGCGGGCAGCGGCTCTCAGATGACCTTTCGCCTTGGATTGACCGGTTCCATCGGGATGGGGAAATCCACGACCGCGCAGATGTTTGCCAAGGCCGGATGCGCCCTGTGGGATGCGGATGCGGCGGTGCATCGGCTATATGGCAAGGGCGGCGCGGCGGTTGGTCCGATGGCGGATGCCTTTCCGGCCGCGGTTTCAGGCGGCGCGGTATCGCGTGCGGCACTGCGCGACATCATCTCGGTCGATCCGGGCGCACTGAAGCGGATCGAGGGGATCGTGCATCCGCTGGTGGCCGCAGATCGTCAGGCGTTCATCGAAGCGGCGACAGCGGACATCGTGGTGTGCGACATTCCGTTGCTGTTCGAAACCGGTGGCGATACGGCCATGGATGCGGTTGCCGTGGTTCATGTCGCCGAAGACATCCAGGAGGCCCGCGTGATGGAGCGCGGCACCATGACCAGAGATCAGTTTCTGGCCATCAAGGCCAGGCAGATGCCAAGCGCCGAAAAATGCGCCCGCGCGGATTTCGTGATCGAAACGGACACGGTTGATCATGCCCGTGCGCAGGTTCATCATGTGATCGAACAGATCAGAAAACGGATCGATCATGCGTGAAATCGTTCTCGACACCGAGACCACAGGCTTTGACCCCGAAAGCGGCGACCGCATCGTTGAAATCGGTGCCATCGAGTTGATCCGGCACGTGCCGACGGACAACGTGTTTCATGAATATATCGACCCCGAACGGTCCATGCCGGACGAGGCGTTTCAGGTGCATGGTCTGGGAGATGATTTCCTGCGCGGCAAACCCAAGTTTGCGGAGATCGGCCAGAAGTTTCTGGATTTCGTCGGGGATGCCAAGCTGGTGATCCACAACGCCGCATTTGACATGAAATTCCTGAATGCCGAGCTGAAGTGGATGGGACTGCCGCTGCTCCCCTATGATCGCGCTGTTGATACGCTGGACATTGCGCGCCGCAGGTTCCCCGGCTCGCCCGCGTCGCTGGATGCGCTGTGCCGCCGGTTCGGCATCGACAATTCGGCACGCACCCTGCACGGTGCGCTGCTGGACAGTGAAATCCTGGCCGAGGTTTATCTGGAACTGATCGGGGGGCGGCAACCCGATTTCGGTCTGTCCACCGGTGCTGCGCAAAGTGCCGGGCCCGGCGAAGCCGCCGACTGGACGCCCCCGCCCCGGCCCGCGCCCCTGCCATCGCGCCTGAGCGATGCCGAAAAAGAGGCCCACATGGCCTTTGTCGCGGGTCTGGGTGAAAAAACCCTTTGGCCAAAGTGAAACACCCGACGCGGGGAGCGCCGGGTGTGAATTCAGGATTTCAGGTCGATCAGGCGTCGGCGGGTGCGGCCTGATTCTGGCGCCGCGCGATTTCATTGCGGTAGAGCGAGATGAAATCGATGTTTTCGAGGTTGAGCGGAGGAAAGCCGCCATCGCGGGTGATGTCGCTGACCACACGGCGCAGGAACGGGAAGATCATGCGCGGGCACTCGATCAGCAGGAACGGGTGCATCTGGTCTTCGGGTACGTTTTCGATGTGGAACAGGCCGACATAATCTACTTCCAGCACGAACAGAACGGTATCGCCCTCTTTCGCCTTGGACGTGATCTTGAGCTTGATCGCCACCTCGAACTGATGCTCTTGCGCGCGCTTTTTCGCATCCAGGTTCACCTGAACCTGAACGTCCGGCTGCACATCGGGCGATGCGCCTTTCTGGGCGACGATGTTCTCGAATGACATGTCGCGCACGAACTGGCCAAGCACACGCATTTGCGGCTGTGCGGGCGGTTGAGCTGCTTTTTCTGTTTCGTCGGCCATTGGTTTTCTCCCGAGGGCGATTTGATTTGCAGTCTGGTAACAGCTTGGCCGCTTGGCCTCAATGCTTCGTCCAGCCCGAAGGCGGGCCTTGTTTGCCGGTTTCTGGATCGACCTCGGCATATTCGCCTTCAATCACGTCGGATCGGGGTGGCCGTTGGGGATGTGTGCTGAAACTGGTGACCTTGATCCTTGCGCGGGCCCATTTGAAAACGGCAAGCCGCACGGCCGGGATCAGCAGCGCGAACCCGACCACATCGGTGAAAAACCCCGGCGTCAGCAACAATGCGCCGGAAAACAGGATCATCGCGCCATGGGCCAGAGCCTCGCTTGGGTCGCGCATTTCGTTGAACGATGCCCTGACCTTTCTAAG
>CAZITF010000380.1:0-2864 GCA_964542095.1 uncultured Rhodobacterales bacterium | reverse complement strand
TCGGCCTCGATGGCGGCAAGCGCGCCGCTTTGGGTGAGGGCGGCGAGGGCCGCGTCGACGCAGGCCTTGAGTTGCGAACCTTCGGGCATCAGCGCGCCGAACTGGTCCGGGTTTTCTGCCGCGGAGGGGTCGAACTGACCCAGCACCACGCCGTTGTCCATCAGAACGGCGGCGGTGAACAGGGCGGTGGGAAGGTCGAACAGGGCCGCGTCGATCTGGCCCGCCTGCATCGCTGCGGTGATGTTGGCGTTGTCGTCATAGACCAGCGGGGATTGATCGGGCCGGATCGTCTCCATCACGACGGGCAGGGCGGTGGTGGAAGCGACGACACCCCATTTCATCCCCCTGAGGCTTTCCATCGTCGGCTTGGCACCGGCCTCGACCGCCTCGACGGTGGTCATCACGGCCTGCGGTGCGGTGTAGTAGGGGGCCGAGAAATCGACCACGCGGTCGCGGTCGGCGGTGATCGAGAACTGCTGCATGTTGAGGTCGAAGTTCTTGGCACCGGGCTGGATCGCCTCGTCAAACGAGGTGCGCACCCAGGTCACCGCATCCGTGCCAAAGCCCATCTGTTCGGCCAGCGCATAGGCCACCGCGGCCTCGAAGCCCTTGCCCGCCTCGGGGGCGTCGTCGATGACCCAAGGGTAATAGGCCGGGTTGCCGGTGGCGATGGTCAGCGTGCCGTCGGTCAGGGTCTTGCCAGCGGCGCAGTGGCTTGCGGCGTAGGCTCCGGTGGCGGCAAGGGTCAGGATGGCAGCGGTCAGAACGGTTTTCATCGGTGATCTCCCCATTTGGATGCAGGGATACTCAGGCAACTAAGGTAAGGTGTCTAGGGGGTTTCAAGGCATTGCACGTATCGTGCCACGTTGTCGCCAATCGGTTGGGGCGCGGGTTTCAGGATGACCGTTTTGAGCCCGGAACGGACACATCTGTCTACGCGATTTTGCGCAAGGCGGATCAGAACCCGATCATTCCGGCAGACCGGCCAGACGAAGAGAGGCACAGTCTCTTTCCAGCCGGGTAATGTCAGAGAACAGCTGCGTTTTTGCCCACTCAGAGATAGAAAACTGTGGCCGATACTGAATCACGTTTTGTGCCTCGTCGCGCGCTGCCTCAAGATTATCCAACTCCGCGTGGACGATAGCGAGGTCGACATGACCAAAGCCCTCAACTTTCTGGCCATATTCTGTAAATGCCGACATGGCCTCATCGTATTTCCCGGCGAGCCTGAGCGCGAAGCCCAGAACACCCGCATACCAACCCGGATAGTGGGGGTTGAGCGTAATTGCTTGGCGGGCGACGCGGATTGCCTCGTTGACTTGGCCGTCGAAAGATAGGGTAAGGGACAGCCTGGCGGCTACGTCGGCGTGGTTTGGGTTGAGCGCCAGAGCCTTGCTAAATTTGTGGATAGCGGAAGCCAGCTGGCCGTCTATCGCGTCCGCAAAACCATCAATAGCATGCGCTTCCGGGTTATAACTGTCAATTTCCAAGGCGCGACGAGCACATTCTCTTGCTTCTTTCAATGCTGCAGCCTTGTTTGCGGTAAAGCCGTGACGTGCTTCGACGGTGCAGACAAAACCCAGAGTGCAATGCGGCGCTGAGTATCCTCGATCCAGTGAAATTGCTTTCTGCGCAAAACGGCGGGCATCGGCCTGTGCCTCTTTGGTGATGCTGCGTGATGCTTCAACTGCCTGAAGCTGAGCTGTCCAAGCGTCCAGGTTCTTTGTTCCCGATCCTCTAAATCGAGCCATTTCGCCTGCGAGCAGTTCAACTTGAAGCTCGGTTGCGATCCTAAGAGCGATTTCGTCCTGAACCTCAAACACATCTTCCATATGCCTATCAAAGCGATCAGCCCAAACGTGCATGCCGGATTTCGCATCGATCAACTGTGCTGTAATCCGCACCCGGTTGCCGCTTTGGCGCACACTTCCCTCAAGAACAAGATCGACACCCTGTTCCAAGCCGACTTGTTTCACATCTACGGACCGACCTTTGTACACAAAGGTGGAGTTGCGCGCGACTACGAGCAAATCTGGCAGCTTTGACAGCGTAGTGATGATCTCTTCGGTAATTCCATCGGCAAAGAACTCCTGATTTGGGTCCGAAGACAAATTGTCGAAAGGGAGGACACCAAGCAGCAAAGACCCTGCGTGATTTGGCGGAGTAACGCGAGGTGGAGCAGAACCGGGCGGTGACCATTGGAAAACCGCGACAGGAGCTGGGGCATTCTTGAATTTCCGTTCTCCGGCACGTTTAAACAGCTCTGATAGGCGTCCATCAATGCTTCGATGTACAACATCAGAGATCAGTACCGCCCCCTCCTCGGCTGCCTCTTGCAACCGCGTAGCGATGTTGATGCCATCGCCAAACATATCGTCTTCATCGAACGTTACGTCGCCCAGATGAACGCCAGTTCTCAGCTTCAGTGAGCAATGTGCGAGCACCTGGCTTTGGAGATCAAGCGCGCAACGCACTGCGTCAGAAACCGACTTGAACTCGATCAACCATCCATCACCCATGCGCTTGGCGATTCTGCCCCGATGATCGCCTACCAGCGGCTCCAACACCTCCCTGCGAAGCTTGCCCAGTTGTTCAAGCGTCTGGTTTTCGTCTGCTTTCATCTGCCCGGAGTAGTTCACTACGTCGGCTGCGATTACGGCAGACAATCTGCGATTTTTGGTCATTTATTATGAATAATGCAAAACTTCGGTTCAGGGAAACTTGAACAGAGCTGAGAGTAGCAAAAAGTCACTGCAGCATGTCTGCTCCGTCCGCACAACGGACCCTTGTAACCTCGGCAGGGCATATTCTACTCGGCCGCATACATCCCGTCATAGATCGGTGACAGCGTTTCCGCCTCGAAT
>CAZITF010000379.1:0-2878 GCA_964542095.1 uncultured Rhodobacterales bacterium | reverse complement strand
CAGCGCCGCCCATGTGCCGTCGCTGCGCGGTTCCAGCAGGGTCACCTCGATTCGTGCGGTGGTGTCGCCCTGCGCCGAGGTCCGCGCGCGGGTGCCGAACAGGCGCGCGGGGATCACGCGCGTGTCATTCAGCACCAGCAGATCGCCCGGGTTGAGCCAATCAACAAGGTCCGTGACGCGCCGGTCGTGGATCGTATCGCCCTGTGCCACAAGCAGGCGCGCGGACGAGCGCGGCACCGCAGGGCGGGTCGCGATCAGGTCGTCGGGCAGGTCAAAGTCGAAATCGCTCAGCTTCATGCGCCGCGGCCTAGCGCGCGTATCAGCGGTTGTCACGCGCTTCCTGGGCCTCACGCAGGCGGCGCTGCGCATTGGTCTCGGTCGGAGTTTCCGGCGCGAACGCCTCCGGGGCGGTGGCCGGTCCTGCGCCTCCGGCCACATCGGGCAACTTTGGGGCCGGGGCCCGGAAAATTTCGCGGAACATTCCCGGTGTCAGCGCGGACAGCGGGTTGACCTGCACCTGCGGGCTGGCCGCCGGGCCGCGCAGCCCATAGTTGAACCCGATCAGCCCCTCGCCCTTGCGGGTGAAGATACTGCCGATCCCATTGACCAGATACAGCGGTGAAATCACTCCCTGCATGTCGAGGATCGAGCGGGTCACATCATAAGTGCCATACATCGACAGCCCCATCGACGGGCCGACCGCACTGGCCTGTGTCAGCGCCATCGTCGAGGGGGTCAGGCGGAACGCCGCCTCGACCTCCTGAAAATGGATGCCACTGCCGCGCATCTGATCGAGCAGGCCGACGACGCTGACCGCATTGAGCAGGGCGGCAATGGCGGGGGCGTCCTGAATGCGGGTGTTCTCGATTCGCAGGGTGCCGTCGAAACTGGCGGCCCCCACGGGCAGCAATGTCAGCGACAGGGTGCCGCCGCGCGCCTGTTTCAGGATCCCGGCCGAGGCCGCCACGCCGCCCGCATCCCGCGAGGTCACCCGGATCGCGCTGCGCCCGTTCTGCGGCAGCACGCGCCCCTGAATGGGGGTGCCATTGTTGATCCGGGCCTGAAATTCGCCATCAAGCCCGCGCGCCATGTTGAACTGGCCGCTCAGGCCGGTCAGCCGGATGGTATCGGTGATCGTCAGCTGATCGAGAGTCAGGCTGAGCGGCCCTCCGCCCTGATTGCCCCCCGTCCCCGCGCCCGCACCGCCGAAATCGGCGCGGCGCAGATCCAGCGACCCGCCACGCACCTCGACACCGGGAGGCGCATTGGCACCGCGCCCGACCAGATCGACCGGCGCATCGAGCCATTCGCCGACCTGAACCCGTTCGAACCGCGCCCGGTCCAGCCCGCCGCCCGCGCGCAACGCAATCGCGCCGACCGCCCGCAGTCCCGGCGCATCAAGGGCGAGGCGATCCACGCGCGGGGTTTCCCCCAGATGCCCGGCCAGCGACAGGTTGGCCCGTGTGCGCGCCGGCTTGCTCCACCCCAGGGGTGGGGCCGACAGGCGGAGGCCGACCAGATCGGTGTCGAGCGCAAAGGACGGCGCCCCCCCGCCCGCGGGCAGGTTTACCGTGATGTTGCCCGTGCCCCGCCCGGTGACCAGCCCTGCGGGCAGGCCAAGGCGAAAGGCGTCGATGGTGCGCTCGGACAGTTCGATCGTGCCGGTGACCGTGCTGGCCTGTGGCCCGGCGCCGATGGGCTGTGCCCAGGTCGCGTTGAACGGCACACCGTCGATGGTGCCGGGGCCGGATACCTCGACCCCCTGATCGGTGGCCGTGACGGTCAGCGCGCTGGCGGCCAGTCGCCGCCCTGCGATCAGGCTGGTGCTGAGTACATCGCGCGCGATGGCGGTCGCGTTGAAGACAACCTCGTTCGGCGGCAGCCCTTTGCGCAGGGGCAATGACAGCGTACCCGTCGTTTCCAGCCGCCCGTCGGTCAGATCGGGCAGCAGCCCGGCCTTGGCCATCACGTTGAGCGGCGGCAGATCGAGCATCGACAGCGCCGCCGTGACCGTGCCGCTGCTTTGCACCCGGACAACGGCCGGTGGCGCGGGCTTGACCCTGACATCGGGAATGATGAAGGACGACCCGCTGACGTCGATGATCCCGCCCTGGGGTGCGGCGACCTGGCCGGCATCCATCATCACCACAAAGCGGTTGTCGACCAGGCTGGCACTGCCGCGCGCGCCCGTGACCGGCGGCAATGTCGGGACATAACGGACATCGGTGTCCGCGTAGTCAAAGCTGAGAAAGGCGTTGGGCGCGCTCCCCGGCGCATGGCGCAGCACGACATCCACGTTGCTCAGCGTGCCGCCCAGCAGGTTTTCGACCAGCCACTCGCGTGTCTTGGGCACCGCCGCCTCGGGCCAGAGGGCCAGCAGACGTTCGGGCGACACCCCGTCCAACTGCCCGTCAACGCCATAGCGCCAGCCCTCGGGCGTCGCTTCGAGCGCGCCGCGGGCCAGCAGGATCTGGCCCTGATCCTGAAACAGCGCCTGCCCCACATCCAGCCGGAACGGGTTCAGCCGCAACCGGAAATCCATCTCGGCGGCTTCGAAACTGACCGGCGCGTCGTAAAGATCGTCGGGATTGGCCGTCAGCGTGCTGGATCGGAACTGGCCCACGAGGTCGTCCAACTCGCCGCTTTCGGTCAGGCCCAGAACGGTCTGGCCCTCGATGCGGCCCGTGATCCAGGCGCTGTCGACATAAAATTCGTCAAAGGTCAGAACGCGCGGCGCCGGATCATAAGAGAAATAGCTGCGCGCGGCGTTGAACGGCACGGGGCGGGTGGCGTCGGTGGGCTGAATGACGCCCCTGGCGATGGTAAGCGTCGCGCTGAGCGGGGCCAGTTGCCCGTACGAGGCGAAACAGCCCCGCCA
>CAZITF010000378.1:0-2889 GCA_964542095.1 uncultured Rhodobacterales bacterium | reverse complement strand
TGAGGGAGGCGGCAAAGCCTTCCTCGATCTCGCCCAGCGGTTTGCCGCCACGCCCCTTGAAGCGGACCTTGAGCGTGTCGGTGTCCTGAATGGTGCCGATATTCATGCGGATTCGCTGTGCCGCGCGCGGGTCGCGCAACTGCCACAGACCGTCGGGGCGTTGGTGCAGCCGTTTCCATTGATCATAGGCGCGCAGGGCGTAGCCGCCGGTCGCGCAGAAATCGAGGCAGGCGTCGAATTCTTCTTTGGTCAGAGTGCTGTAGGCCCCGGCGCTGGTCACCTCGCCGTAGAGGGCGTCGGCATCGAAGGGCCCGGAGGCGGCGACGATCAGGATGTGTTGGCACAGCACATCGCGCGGTCCGGGGCCGCGCGGTTCGCCGTCCAGCGCGCCCGCCTTCACCGCCTCCAGCGCGGCCACGCATTCCACGACCTCAAAGCGGTTGGCGGGCACCAGCAACGCCTTGGAGGGCGCATTGTAGCGGTGGTTGGCGCGCCCGATCCGCTGCACCAACCGTTTGACGTTCTTGGGGGCACCGATCTGGATGATCAGGTCGACATCGCCCCAGTCGATGCCGAGATCGAGCGTGCCGGTACAGACGATGGCCTTGAGCTGGCCTGCGACCATCGCCTGTTCGACCTTTTCGCGCTGCTGGCGGTCAAGGCTGCCGTGGTGGATGCCGATGGGCAGGCCGTCGTCGTTGGCGAGCCAGATGTTGTGGAAATAAAGCTCGGCCTGTGCGCGGGTGTTGTGGAAAATAAGCGTGGTTTTATGGGCTTTTACCTGTTCGAGCACGGCCGGGATCGCGTATTTGCCACCCGAGCCGGACCAGGGCGGGGCCTGGTCCGTGACCAGCATTTGAATGTCCGGCGCCGGACCGGGATCGGCGTGCAGGATCGGGCAGGGGTCGGGGTGGCGCGCGAGCAGGTGGGCGATGGCGTCCGGGTCCTCGACCGTGGCCGACAGACCGACGCGGCGCAGGTCGGGGCACATCGCTTGCAGGCGCGAGAGGGCCAGGAACATCTGGTCGCCCCGCTTGCTTTCGGCAAGGGCATGGATTTCGTCGACGATCACCCGTTTCAGGCCCGCGAACATGCGCGGCGCGTCCTCGTAACTGGTTAAAAGCGCGAGGCTTTCCGGGGTTGTCAGCAGAATATGGGGCGGGTCGGCACGCTGGCGTTTCTTTTGCGTGGCCGAGGTGTCGCCGGTGCGGTCCTCGATACGGATGGGCAGGCCCATCTCGTCCACGGGGGTGCGCAGGTTGCGCTTGATGTCCGCCGCCAGCGCCTTGAGCGGCGAGATGTAGAGTGTGTGTATTCCCGTGTGGTTTGCGTCGCTCAGCTCGGCCAGGCTGGGCAGGAAGCCGGCCAGGGTCTTGCCCCCGCCGGTGGGCGCGATCAGCAGAAGGGCGGGCGCGTCGGCGCGCTCCAGCAGGGTCTGCTGGTGGGGGTGGATCGACCAGCCGCGCTCGGCGAACCAGTCGATGAAGATTTCGGGAAGCCTGGCCATTGTCGGGAATGTAGCAGGCTGCGGATTGGGGGCCAGCCCCCAAAACCCCCGGGATTTTTTCGAAACAGAGAAGGGGTGCAGGACGGGCGGTGAGTCGCGCTTGATTCAGCCTTTGTTCATTGAGGTTGAGGGCGTTTTTGGCGGTGTCACCCCCCGTGCACCGGGCGTGCACCCCCCGTGCACCCCCACCGCGCGCAAAGGCCCTGGTTAACGCAACGCGCGCCCGCGCTCAGCCGCGCGGGGTGAGGGCGCGGATGCT
Organism: uncultured Rhodobacterales bacterium; assembly: GCA_964542095.1. Lineage (GTDB taxonomy): Bacteria > Pseudomonadota > Alphaproteobacteria > Rhodobacterales > Rhodobacteraceae > Tateyamaria. The sequence continues at coordinate 1,123 of CAZITF010000378.1, read as the reverse complement.
GGCCTGTACCGTTTCGGGCAGCGTCGTGTCCGCCCCTTGCGGGGCTGCATCGAGTGCCGCGGCCACGTCCTTGACCAGGATGGCGACGGAGTTGTCGGGCGCGTGGCCGTGCCGGGCAAATTCGATGGTGTCGAACCCCGAGGCGAACCAGTTCTGGCCGGAAGAGGTGTTGATCAGCGCCAGCAACTTGTCCGCGTCCAGCCCGGATGCGTCCGCCCAGTCGAGCACCAGCCGGGTCATCGCCATGTGCGAGGCGGCCAGCAGGTTGTTGAGCACCTTGGCCTGCATCCCCGACCCGTAGGGCCCCATGTGGTGAAAGTGCTTGCCCATCAGTGCCAGCAGGGGGATGGCGTCGTCGATATCGGCCTGTGTACCGCCCAGCATGAAGCTGAGGCTGCGGTTGCGGGCCGCCACCTGCGCGCCGGACATGGGGGCGTCGATCAGGGTGATGTGCGCGGGGATGCGGTCGCGCAACCCCTTCACATAGCGCGGTGACAGGGTGGAACAGATGAAGATGCGGCTGAGGTTGGGGGCGGTGGTGATCAGGTTTTGCGCGCCGAACAGCAGCGTGTCGGTCTCGACCGCGTCGCGCACCACGCTGAACAGGGTGTCGAGCCGCGGGGCAAAGCCCATCAGGTTGGTGGTGATGTGGGCGACACCCTTGTCGACCACGTCAAAGCCGATGGCCTGCGTGCCGCCATCGCGCAATGCCGCGCACATGGGCGCGCCCATGCGCCCACAGCCCGCGACGCCGATCATTTGACGATGTGCTCGTCCTTGACGAACATGTTGGCCCATGCGCGGTCGATCAGCTCGGGCGTCATCTGCTTGGGGATGCCTTCGAAATTGCAGGTCGCGACCATCTGGTCGATCAGGAAATTCGGCTGATAGTTGGCATAGATGTTGTCGATGGTCGGGTATTTCTGTTTGAGCAGGTAGACCAGCGCCTCTTCGTTGAGGGCCATGCCCTTCTTGCGCGCGACCATGGCAAAGATCTTGAGGAAGTTGGCCTGGCTTGGCCCGTCGATCTTGATCTTGAAGAAGATCCGGCGCAGGGCGGCCTGGTCGAAGATCTCGTTGGGGTGGAAGTTGGTCGAGAAGACCACCAGCGAGATCTTCGACC
>CAZITF010000377.1:0-2893 GCA_964542095.1 uncultured Rhodobacterales bacterium | reverse complement strand
ACGCGGCCCTCGCCGCCCTCACCCAAAGCGGCGCGCTTGCCGCCATCGAGGCCGAATGGCTGCAGGACGCCGTCGGAGTGCCCCTGATCAAGTGAGCACACGCCGCGCCGCCTACGAGGCCCGGCAACGCCGCCGGGCCAACCTGCTGGCCGGGGCCAGCATGCTCGTCGTGCTGGGCCTTCTGGTGTTTCTGGTGCCCCTCGCGCCGGGTTGGGCGGCGGTCAAGTCCTCGTTCTTCAATGGTGAGATTTTTGCCCGCACCTTTCCCGACCTCGCCCGCGCTTTCCTGATCAACATCGCCATCTTCGCCTGGTCCGTCCCGTTGATCGCGGCCTTTGGCCTGGCCATCGCGCTGGCGCGGGGCGCGCGCGCGCCCGTTCTGTTCCCGATGCGCATTTTCGGGATGATCTATGTCGATCTGTTTCGCGGCATTCCCGTGGTCCTGCTGGTCTACCTCGTGGGGTTCGGCATTCCGGGGCTCGGCCTGCCCCGCCCGTGGAACTCTCCCTACATATGGGGCACAGTGGCGCTGGTGCTGACCTACTCGGCCTATGTGGCAGAGGTGTTGCGCTCCGGTATCGAAAGCGTCCACGCCAGCCAGCGCAACGCGGCCATCTGCCTTGGCCTGAGCGAGCGGGACACCATGCGCTACGTCATCCTGCCGCAGGCCATCCGCCGCACGGTGCCCGCAAACATGAACATGCTGGTGGCGCTGCAAAAGGATGTCGCGCTCCTGTCCTTCATCGGGCCCGTGGAAATCCTGCGGCAGGCCGGCATCTTTAAAAGCCTGCTGGCCAATTTCACGCCCTATGTGGTGGCGGCCGTCATTTTCCTCTGCGTGACCGTGCCCGCGACTCGCTATGCGGATTACCTGATGAACAGGGACAGCGATGCCCGAACCTAGGCTTTCCTTGCACGGCGTGACCAAGAGCTTTGGTGACGTGCAGGTGCTGCACGGTATCGACCTCGAGGTCGCGCCGGGAGAAATGGTGTGCCTGATCGGCGCCTCCGGATCGGGCAAGTCCACACTTCTGCGCTGCATGAACGGGCTGGAACCAGTCGACGACGGCGAAATACGCCTGGACGGCATCGACATCGCCGAGCCGGGCTTCGACCTTGGTCCGGTGCGCCAGCAGATCGGCATCGTGTTCCAGTCCTTCAACCTGTTTCCGCACATGACCGCCTATGACAACGTCGCCCTCGCTCCTGCGCGGGTGCTGGGCGAGGATGCACGGACCCGGATCGAAGCGCTGTTTGCCCGCTTTGGCCTCGACGCCCATATGACAAAATTCCCCGACCAGCTGTCGGGCGGGCAGCAGCAACGGGTGGCGGTCATACGGGCGCTGGCGATGCGCCCCCGGACAATGCTGTTTGACGAGATCACATCCGCCCTCGATCCCGAACTGGTGGGCGAAGTACTGGATGTACTGCGCCATTTGCGCGATGACGGGATGACGATGGTGCTTGCGACCCACGAAATGGGATTCGCGCGCGAATTGGCGGATCGCATCTGTTTCATGGACAAGGGCGTGATCGCCGAAGACGGACCGCCGGACGTGATCTTTTCCAACCCGCGCGAGGCGCGCACGAAACAGTTTCTCGCCTCGGTCCTGCGCTGATCCAATCTTCATTTCGCCAGATAAACCGTCCCCGAAGGGCCGGGCAGCCACCGGCGCGACCTGTCAGTAAATGTCCCACTCGTCTGATTCAGGCAATTCTCCCGTGGCAAGCCACGCCACACGCACCCGCGCCACGCGCGTGTCGCCCCATGTGCGGAACACGAGATCGAACCCTGCGGAGTCGATCACTTCGGCAGAGACATCCGCGCGCAGGGCCGTATGGGTGTCCACATCCCACATCGAGACCGACACGTGAACGGACGGCGGCACCCGGAATTCCTCGGAGAACAGAATCCGGCGGCGGCGTTCGCGCGGCCCGCGCCCGGTCCACATCTCGCCGCCATCCTGAAAATCGGAAAACAGGATTTCATCGCCCTGGTCGATGCCGATCAAATGGTTTTCAAGTCGCTTCATTGGGTCGTCTCAATGGCATGGGCATCGTTACAATAACAAAAGGGCAATTTTTGGGTCCGGTGAAAGAAAAAGGCCCTGCCTGTGGCAGAGCCTTTGAAATTGGGCCGTCTCGCGCAGAATTACAAGCTTGGCTGTTTGGTGCTCAACCCGATTTCAGTGCCGACGGCCACCATGTCCGCCAACAGCTTGACCGCGTCATCGACCGGGCCGGGTTCGTTGGCCGAGGCCTGCTTGGCCCGGTCATAGACCTCCTGGGCCTCGTCGAACATCGCGTCCATGTCATCCTGTGTCATGTCAGCGCGCGCAACGGCGCGTTCGGCCAATACGGACACGCTCTGCGGGCTGATTTCGGCGAAACCGCCGGTCACCACATATTCATGAGTAGCACCGCCCGCCTCGACCCGCAGCACACCCGGGCGCAGCGTCGTGATGGTGGGCGCGTGGTCGGCCATGACGGTCATGTCGCCATCCGTGCCGGGGATCTGAATCGCCGCCGCCTCCATCGAGGCAAGCGCACGTTCGGGGGATACCAGATCAAACTGCATATTCTTCTCCTTGTATGGGCGGTGAGGTGAAACCCCACCCTACGCCCGGAGCATCCATTGAAGTGTAGGGCGGGGTTCACCCCGCCACGCACCTTAAGCCGCGTCAGCCGCCATTTTCTGCGCCTTGGCGATCACGTCCTCGATGCCGCCAACCATGTAGAAGGCGCCTTCGGGCAGGTGGTCATATTCACCGGCCACAACCGCCTTGAACGAGGAAATCGTGTCTTCCAGCGGCACCTGGATGCCGTCCGAGCCTGTGAACACCTTGGCCACGTCGAAGGGCTGGCTGAGGAAACGCTGGATCTTGCGGGCGCG
>CAZITF010000376.1:0-2894 GCA_964542095.1 uncultured Rhodobacterales bacterium | reverse complement strand
TGGTAAAGGGCAGGACGTTCTCGTGATAGCTGTCGTTCCACCACATCGCGACCTCGACCCCGATGTCGTCCTTTTCACCGGTGATGAAAATCGGTTCGGGCATGACCGAGGATTTGTGTCGGTCGAGGTATTTGACGAACTCGCGCACGCCGCCCTCGTAGAACAATTCGGAGCGCAGGGTTTCCACCGGCCGCTCATCGGTCAGGATGATGCGCACACCGGAATTGAGGAACGCCAGTTCGCGCAGCCGTTTTTCCAGCGTGTCGAACACGTAGTCGAGGTTGGAAAAAGTACTGGTGGAGGCGAGAAAGCGCACCTCGGTCCCGGTCTTGCCGCCTGACGGGCCGACGACTTCGAGGTGCTTGACAGTAAAGCCACCCTCGAAGCGGGCGACATGTTCCTTGCCGTCGCGCCAGATCCGCAGTTCGAGCCAGTCGGACAGCGCATTGACCACCGACACACCCACCCCGTGCAGGCCGCCCGACACCTTGTAGGAATTGCTGTCGAATTTCCCGCCTGCATGCAGCTGGGTCATGATGACCTCGGCCGCCGACACGCCCTCTTCTTCGTGGATTCCGACGGGAATGCCGCGCCCGTTGTCGCTGACGGACACGCTGGAATCCGCGTGAATCGTGACCGTAACCGCGTCCGCGTGACCGGCCAGAGCCTCGTCGATGCCGTTGTCGACGACCTCGTAGACCATGTGGTGCAGGCCACTGCCATCGTCGGTGTCACCGATATACATCCCCGGACGTTTGCGCACGGCTTCCAAGCCCTTGAGAACCTTGATGGAATCCGCGCCGTATTCTTCCGGGGCTTGCTCGTTTTCTGCCATAGTCAGGCCTCTTGATTGGTTGCCCCAGATATACTGTTTTTCAGGGGGAATGTCACGCCGCTGACACAAGATTTTGCGTTTCAGGTCAGAGGGATGACAAGGCCGACGCAGATCAGCAGGATGCCTGCGATGATGTTCATCCGCCGCAGCGCCTCGGGCCGTTGCATCAGCCGACGGGCACGGTCGATGAACAGCGCCATGGTGAGGTTGCCAAGCAGCGGAATGACCATCGACAGGGCGACGATAATGGCGATGTCGAGGGCCGTGAGCCGGGTGAGGTCAAAGAAGCCCGGCAGCATGCCCGCATAGAACAGGATGGCCTTGGGGTTGCCGAGGATCACGACCAGCCCCGCCATGAAACCCGCCCACATGCCGGGCCGGGTCAGGCGGCTGTCGGTGCTGATCCGATCGCCCGCGTGTCGGATCACCAGCGCGCCCATGACCAGAAACATGCCCGCCGCCACCCATTTCAGCGCCTGAAGGAACCCGCCATAGACCGACAGCACCCATGTGATGCCGAAGATGGCGAGCAGCGACCACAGCACGTCCCCCACAACCACCCCCAGCGCCAGCGGCCACGCGGCATGGAACCCGCCCGACAGGCTGCGCGCGATCAGGCCCACCCAGACCGGCCCCGGCGTCAGGAACAGCACCAGCAGCGCGCCCGCATACAGGCCGATGTCCCACGCGCCCAGCGTCATGGGCCAGAGACTGCGCTGACGCCGTCGGCTTCGGTCACTTCGAGGTATTGCGCGCGGTCGGCCAGGCCGTCGAACAGCGCCATTTCCGTGCCTGTCATCCACGCCTGTGCCCCAAGCGCGCAAATCTCGTCATAAAGGGCGGCGCGGCGGTCGGCGTCCAGGTGTGCCGCGACCTCGTCCAGCAGCAACAGGGGCGGCGCGCCGAAGTCGCGCGCCAGGGCCCGTGCATTGGCGAGGATCAAGGACACCAGCAGCGCCTTTTGCTCGCCGGTGGAACAGTCACGGGCGGGCACGTCCTTGGCCGCGTAGACCCCGAACAGGTCCGCGCGATGCGGTCCGATCAGGGTGCGCCCCGCCGCGAGGTCACGTTTACGCCCGTCGGCGAGGGCCGTGCGCAGATCCTCCGGGCTTTCCGGCATCCCCAACTCGCCCGGTTGCAGGGTCAGGGTCGCGGCGGGAAAGGTTGTTTGTGCATCGCCCTGCGCCTCTGTCAGTGCCTCCAGCGCACGCAAACGGTTGGCATGGATGGCGGTGCCGGTTTCGGCCATCCGTTGCTCCAGTGCGCTGTACCAGTGCGGGTCGCGCACCATGTCCTTGAGCAGTCGGTTCCGCTCGCGCATGGCCTTGTCATAGTCCAGCGACACCTGCGCGTGATCGGGCAGAAAGCTGAGGGTCATGCGATCGAGAAACCGCCGCCGTCCCTCGGCCCCCTCGATCCAGAGCCGGTCCATGGACGGGATCAGCCACAACACGCGGGCAATGCGGCCAAGGGCGGTCTGGGCGGCGGTCTTGCCATCGATGCGCACCTGCCGCGCGGCGCCGTTTTCGGACCACGTCTCAACCTCGTGGACCTGATGGAGGGCGCGCAGAACGGCAGACACTTTCCAGCCCACCGCCTCGGGGCGGCGGGTCATATCCTCGGCCGAGGACCGGCGCAGCCCGCGCCCGGGGGACAACAGCGACACCGCCTCCAGGATATTGGTCTTGCCCGCGCCGTTCGGTCCATGGATGGCCACGGGTCGGGCATCAAGCGTCAGCCGCGCAACCTTGTGCGAGCGGAAATGCGAAAGGGTCAAGGCAGAAAGGGACAGCGCCATTCACCGTCCCCTTCTCTGTTTCAAAAAAATCCCCGCCGGAGGCAAAAATCAAACGCGCATCGGCATGACGACGTAGACTGCGCTCAGGTCATTGCCCTCGCGCATCAGTGTCGGATCGCCGGAAGAGTTGAACAGGAACACCGCATTCTCGCGGTCCACCTGGCTTGCGATCTCCAGCAGGTATTTCGCGTTGAACCCGATCTCCAGCTTTTCATCGGAATAGGCAACGGCCAGCTCTTCTTCGGCGGCGCCGGAATCGGG
>CAZITF010000375.1:0-2897 GCA_964542095.1 uncultured Rhodobacterales bacterium | reverse complement strand
GCTGAGCCCGCGCGACGTGCCGCGCCGCCGCCCGGGCAGCCCCGAGGGACGCATCGCGCTGTTGCATGCGGTGGCCCATATCGAATTGAACGCGGTCGATCTGCACTGGGACATCATCGCGCGGTTCACGGATGTGCCGATGCCGATGGGTTTCTATGACGATTGGGTCAAGGCGGCGGACGAGGAATCAAAACATTTCAACCTGATGTGCGACTGTCTTGAAGCCGCAGGCAGCCATTACGGTGCCCTTCCGGCCCATGCGGGCATGTGGCGCGCCGCCGAGGATACGGCGGATGATTTCATGGGGCGGCTGGCCGTCGTCCCCATGGTGCTCGAGGCACGCGGGCTGGATGTGACACCGGGCATGATCGAGGTCTTCAGGAAGGCCGGGGCCGATCAGGCCGTTGCCGCGCTCGAGACGATCTATGCCGAGGAAGTGGCCCATGTCGCCTATGGCTCGAAATGGTTCCACTTTCTGTGCGGGCGCCACGAACAGGATCCGAAGGAGGCGTTTCACACCCTTGTACAGCGATATTTCCACAGCCCGCTCAAGCCCCCCTTTAACGAGGAGAAACGGGCCGAGGCCGGATTGCCCCCGGATTTCTACTGGCCTCTTGCCGTAGCGGACTGATCCGTATGGGTTTTCATAGGCGGAATTCCGCCGATACGTCGCGCTTTGGCGTCATTTTTGCTCATGTAAAAGGATGGCACTTGCCGCACTTGGCGCACCACTTTATGCACAGGCGGCAAGACACCCTGCGGGGGACAGGAGTGTCGGAATTGGGTCAGGACAAGGAATACGCAGTGCGGACACGCATCGGCATCAAAGTGCACGGATTACTGGAACACTACTTTCCTGAACGACGCGTCTTTCTGAAATCCGACAATGACACCCGGTTCATCCGGCTCAAGCCTCATACGCAATTGCTGGCGTTTGCCGGCAGTTCCTTTCTTGTCGCATGGGCCATCGTCGCCACCGCCATCCTGCTGATGGACAGCATCGGGGCGGGTAATTTCCGCGAACAGGCCAAACGCGATCAGCGCACCTATCAGGCGCGTCTGGACGACCTGTCCAGCCAACGCGACCGCCGCGCCGAAGAGGCGCTGGCCGCGCAGGAAAGGTTTAACGCCGCCCTCAGCCAGATTTCCGTGATGCAGACCGAATTGCTGTCCTCTGAAACGCGCCGCCGCGAATTGGAGACGGGAATCGACGTCATCCAGTCGACCCTGCGCGACACCATGCAGGATCGCGAGGCCGCGCGCGGACAGCTTGCCGACCTTGAAGACCAGCTCGAAACCGACGGCGTGGCGCGCGCGCAAGCCGGAACTGGCACAATTGAGCCGATGGAATTTGTCGCCGAGGCGCTGGCCAAAACAGCCGCCGAACGTGATCAGGTCGTCGAGGACGCGCAAGAGGCGCTGCTTGCCGCCGACGCCATGGCCTCTGAAATCGCGCTGATGAAAGAGCAGAACGACCAGATCTTCCGCCAGTTGGAAGAGGCGATGACCGTCTCGGTCGCGCCGCTCGACAAGATGTTCCGCGCCGCCGGCATGCCGACCGAACGCATCCTCGAACAGGTGCGTCAGGGCTATTCCGGTCAGGGTGGCGGGCCGCTCAGCCCGATCATGTTTACGACCCGTGGCCAGGAACCCGGCGCCGACGCGCTGCGCGCCGACCGCTTGCTGAACCAGATGGATCAGCTGAACCTCTACCGGATCGCCGCGGAGCAGGCGCCCTTTGCCTCGCCCGTCAAGGCCGGCGTCCGCTTTACGTCACCTTTCGGTCCACGCCGCGACCCCAAGACCGGGGGCCGCCGCCAACACAAGGGCGTCGATTTCGCGGCCCGTCTTGGCACACCGCTTTATGCGACGGCCGATGGTGTCGTGACAAAAGCGGGCTGGCAATCGGGCTATGGCCGGGTGGTGGTCATCCAGCATGAATTCGGTATCGAAACCCGCTATGCGCACCAGTCTCGCATTAACGTGAAAGTTGGCCAAAGGGTCTCGCGCGGGGATCGGATCGGTGATATGGGAGCCACCGGACGGGTGACAGGCGTGAATCTGCACTATGAAGTCCGCGTCGGCGGCAAACCCGTAAACCCCATGACCTATATCAAGGCAGCGAACGATGTTTTCTAAGAGCAAAATCAACGAACCCGGCCCCAGTGCAGATGCAAAAAAATCGCCCGCCCCGGCCAGCCCTGCCCCGACAGCAGCGCCCCAGGCGAGCGAATTCAAGGCCAGCGCCCCCAAGGCCAAGCCTCCCGCCTCGATACTGTCGGCGGATCTGCATATCACCGGCAACATGAAAACCACCGGTGACATCAACGTCGAAGGCACGGTCGAAGGCGATATCCGCGCCCACCTGCTGACCATCGGCGAAAGCGCGACAATCAAGGGCGAAGTGATCGCGGACGATGTCGTGATCAACGGCCGTATCGTGGGCCGCGTGCGTGGTCTGAAGGTTCGCCTGACATCGACCGCGCGGGTCGAGGGCGATATCATCCACAAGACCATCGCCATCGAATCCGGCGCCCATTTCGAAGGCTCCGTGCAGCGTCAAGACGATCCGCTGAACTCGGGCAACAAGACAGCGCGCCCGGCCAGCCAGCCAGCCCCGGTTGCCAAGAGCGAATAGGCCGTAAACGCCACAGTCCGAAAAGAACGGGCGCTGCGGTTTCCCCGCAGCGCCCGTTTTTTTGTGAATGATCCGCGAATCCTATTCGGTCACGGTGACCTTTTGCATCAGGTCGGGCGCGCCGACCACCGCACCGTTTGGCCCGGTGCCCAGCTTGATCGCGTCCAGCACGGCGACGCCGTCGGTGACCTGCCCTACCACTGGGGATTGACCGTCCAGACACGGACCCTGGGCTAACATGATAAAGACCTGGCTGTTG
>CAZITF010000374.1:0-2917 GCA_964542095.1 uncultured Rhodobacterales bacterium | reverse complement strand
TGCGGCAGGTCAGCATCATGCCGGACGATTTGAACGGCTGGGCGATGTTGACCATGCCCAGACCCTTTTCACGGGCGGCCAGGGCTGCTGGCATCCACTCGACGGTCACATCCGCACCGCCACCGGCCAGCACCTGCGTGGGGGCGATGTCGGGGCCACCGGGCTTGATGGTGACGTTCAGGTCTTCTTCCTCGTAGAACCCCTTGTCGAGGGCGACATAGTAGCCTGCGAACTGTGCCTGCGTGACCCACTTGAGTTGCAGCGTCACGTCATCGGCGGCTTGCGCGGCAAAGGCGCTCAGGCCAAGGGCCGCACTGGCGGCGAAACTGGTGATGATCTTCATTTGTACTCTCCTTGTTGGTTTGGTGGTTGGATCGGACCTTCATGACCGGGTCCGTTGCGATGGATGCCAGAATGTTACAATCCGCTCGATCAGCGCAACGCCCCCATAGGCGGCCGAGCCGACGAGGGCTGCCACGACAATCTCTGCCCATACGAGGTCAAGCGCAAGCTGCCCCACCGAGGTCGAGATGCGAAATCCCATGCCCCGGATGGGAGAGCCGAAAAACTCGGCGACAATGGCGCCGATCAGCGCCAGGGTCGTCGCGATCTTGAGCCCGTTGAAGATGAACGGCATCGCCATGGGCAGGCGCAGTTTCAACAATGTGGTTATCGGACTGGCCGCATAGGTCTGCATCAGGTCGCGCTGCATCTGGTCGCTGGCCTGCAGGCCCTGCACCGTGTTCACGAGCATCGGAAAGAACACCATGACGACGACGACCGCCGCCTTGGACTGCCAGTCAAACCCGAACCACATCACGAGAATCGGCGCCATTCCGACAATAGGCAGTGCGGCCACGAAGTTACCCACCGGCAGCAGGCCCCGGCGCAGGAATGCGAAACGGTCGATCAGGATCGCCGTCAGAAAGGCTGCACCACAGCCCAGGACATAACCGCTGAGCGCTCCCTTGATCACGGTCTGCACGAAGTCTTCCCACAATATACCTGTGGAAGCGGCAAAGCGCACCGCAATCGCCGATGGCGCGGGCAGCAGGACGGCAGAGATATCCAGACCCCGCACGACACCTTCCCAGATCGCAATCAGGGTCACACCGAACACGATGGGCATCATCAGGCGGACAAGGCCCGTGGACGGTCGGCGCGACAGCCAGACATTCAGCGTCCATCCAGCCGCCCACGCGGCGAAAGCAAAGCCAAGCCAGCCCATCATGCCATCCCCATCCGGGCCAGCGTCAGACGCTCGACCAGCCCGATGATGGCAACAAGCAGCGCCGCAAGCGCCGCCGCCATGATCAGCGCCGACCATATCTGGATGGTCTGCCCGTAATAACTGCCCGCCAGCAACCGCGCACCCAGACCAGCCACCGCGCCCGTTGGCAGCTCACCGACAATGGCACCCACCAGGCTCGCCGCCACTCCGACCTTGAGGGACGCAAACAGATAGGGCATCGAGGCCGGCAGACGCAGCCGCCAGAACGTCTGGGACGGGCTCGCATTCCAGGTGCGCATCTGATCGAGCTGCATGACTTCGGGGCTGCGCAACCCCTTGACCATGCCGACGACCACCGGGAAGAACGACAGGTACATCGAAATCATCGCCTTGGGCAGCAGCCCGGAAATACCCACAGCGTTCAGCACGACGATGATCATCGGCGCAAGCGCGAGAATGGGAATGGTCTGGCTGGTGATCACCCAAGGCATGACCGAACGATCCATGACCGAGTTATAGACGATCCCGACTGCCAGCAGGATGCCAAGGCCGGTGCCCAACACAAACCCCAGCAGTGTCGCACTCAGCGTCACCCAGGAATGCCAGATCAATGAGCGTTTCGAGGTGATCTTCTTCTCGACCGTCGTTTCCCAGATCTCGACCGCCACCTGATGCGGGGCGGGCAGTTTGGGCTTGTCCTGCGCCCACGTGTCCGCGATCAGCTCCGTCGCGCTCAATGCGACCCCCGCCCGCTGCGCCTTGTCATAGGCCCAGGGCGCATTCAGCCAGATGGCAGCCAGGTACCAGATCGCAAAGATCGCACCGACAACGGTCAGAACGGGAACAAAATTGCGCATCAAGGCCACGTCCCTCGCTTCTCTGTTTCGGAAAAATCCCCCCCGGAGGGCCGATCACACATCTGCATGCCCCGCCCGCAACCCTTCGCGCACCCGATGCGCCACCTCCAGAAACTCGGGGCTTTCACGAATATCCAATGGCCGCTCCTTTGGCAGCGGGCTGTCGATCACATCCGTGATTCGTCCGGGGCGCGGCGACATCACCACGATCCTGGTGCTCAGATACACCGCCTCGGGGATCGAGTGGGTGACGAATGCGATGGTCTTTTCCGTACGCGCCCACAGCTTCAGCAACTGCTCGTTCAAGTGATCGCGCACAATCTCGTCCAGCGCGCCAAAGGGTTCGTCCATCAACAGGATATCCGCATCAAAGGCCAAGGCCCGCGCAATCGACGCCCGCTGCTGCATTCCCCCCGACAACTGCCAGGGAAACTTCTTTTCGAACCCGGCGAGTTCTACCAGGTCCAGCACCCGCGCCACGCGGGCCTGCTGATCCGCTTTCGAATATCCCATGATCTCGAGCGGCAATGAGATGTTGCGCCCGATGGTGCGCCACGGGTAAAGGCCGGCCGCCTGAAACACATACCCATAGGCCCGCGCCATCCGCGCCTCGTGTGGCGAAACCCCGTTCACCGTGATGGACCCGCCCGTGGGCTGTTCAAGATCGGCCATGACGCGCAGAAAGGTGGTCTTGCCACAGCCCGACGGGCCGATGAAGCTGACGAAATCGCCCTTCTCGATGTCCAGCGCCACGCCCTTGAGGCCGTGGACGGGGCCGTCATTGGCCTGGCATGTCAGGTCGAGCTTCTGTGCGGCAATCACTGAATCA
>CAZITF010000373.1:1567-2921 GCA_964542095.1 uncultured Rhodobacterales bacterium | reverse complement strand
GATGTGCTCGACAGAGGCAAAGGCCAGATCGACCTGCGGTGTGTAATGCATCGCCAGAACGATGCCCGTGACGATCTGCAACGCCAGACAAAAGGTCAGAACGATGCCCCAGATCCACATCCAGTTCAGGTTTTTCGGCGTCGGGATCATCAGCGTATCATAAAGCAGGCCAACAATCGGCAACCGCTTGGCAAGGCTCTTTTCCCAGGCCGCCTTCGGTTCGTAATGGTCGTGAGGAATTCCACCCATGGTCGTTTTCTCCCTTAACCGAGTTTGATCGTGGCTTCGTCCACGAATTCAGAGACTGGCACCAGCAGATTGCGCGGTGCGGGACCTTTGCGGATGCGGCCCGCTGTGTCGTAGTGCGACCCGTGACAGGGGCAGAACCACCCGTCAAAGTCGCCGGCTTCGCCCAGAGGCACGCAGCCAAGGTGCGTACACACCCCGATCATCACCAGCCATTCACCGGACTCGTCCATGGCGCGGTTTTCGTCGGAGGCGTCCATGCCGGCCGGCAGGTTTTCGTTTTCCGCTCCCTGATCCGGCAGGTCGTCAAGCGCGACGTCGCGCGCGGCGGTGATTTCTTCTTCGGTCCGACGGCGGATAAAGACGGGTTTGCCAAGCCATTTGACGGTCAACTGCGTGCCCGGGGCGACGCTGCTGATATCGACCCGGATGGATGACAGGGCCAGAACGTCGGCAGACGGGTTCATCTGATTGACCAGCGGCCAGATGGCGGCACCGGCAGCAACTGCACCCGCGCCACCGGTGGCGTAGTACAGGAAATCGCGGCGGTCGCCGTCGTGGTCTTCTTCTGCGTGGGACACGGGGACTTCTCCAGTTTCCAGGCGACCCCGAAGGGCCAATGACAAATGGGTCACGCGCGCGGCGTCACCGATGTTGACGCGTTATCTATCGTTGTCCGCGGGCCGCGTCCAGCATGCAATCTGCCACACGTGGTCGCAGGGGGCTTGATTAACCCCTTGTTAAGACTCAAGGACCGCGCGGTGCGTTAACCGGGCCTGCGGTGCATGGGGGGTGTACGGGGGGTGCATGGGTGGTGCACGGCTCGTGTACCGCCGATTCCCTTGTTTTCATGGCATTAATCAACAGATTCGCCCTGCGTGCCGTTTCAAGGCAGCGCGCGTTGCGCGGATCGGTTTGTTCAGGGGGTTGTGGCGGTCATCGACGGGCGTGCGGCAAAGCCTTCGTACCACCTGGCCAGCGCCTCGCGCCCCTGCCGCCAGCCCCGGTCCTCGTGGCGGAAATCGAGGTATCCCAGCGCGCAGGCAACCGAGATGTGGCCCGCGCCCACAGGCCCCGACAGATGGCTCATCCAGCGGGTGTCGAGCGC
>CAZITF010000373.1:0-1467 GCA_964542095.1 uncultured Rhodobacterales bacterium | reverse complement strand
TGTGGCCCGCGCCCACAGGCCCCGACAGATGGCTCATCCAGCGGGTGTCGAGCGCATCCAATCCGCGTGCCACCTTGCCCCATTGCGCCTCGATCCACGCCCTGGACACCTGCGCCTCCTGGCGCAGCCGCAGCTCGTAGACCATGGACACGGCACTATCCATGATCCCGTCGCCGGTGGCCTCAAGGGTCAGCGTCTCCCAGCGGCTGTTGTCTGCGGGATACATGCCACCCCGATAGAGGTCATCCAGATAGGCCGTGATCACCCGGCTGTCATACAGCGTCACCCCCTCGGGCCGCTCCAGCGCAGGCAGGCGCGCCAGCGGGTTGGCCGCCATCAGGCTGGCATCGGACTCCAGCGCCGTCGTTGTCACCGTGGCCAGTTCCACCGCATCCGCCTTGCCCAATTCATGAAGCAAAACAACGACTTTGCGCACAAACGGCGAGGCGGGCGAATGGTAGAGTTTCATGTCGTTTCCTTTGCTGTTTGCGCAGACCCTAGCAGAGGCATCAGCCCTGTCCACTCGCGCCGCGCATCAGGGCAGCGAGGATGCGCGTTTCGCTTCCCATACCATAGGCGTCCATATAGTCGGCGGCACGCAGGCGCACCTCGTCGGGCTTGTTCTGGTTCAGCTTCCAGGTGCCGTCCACGCTCTCGATCTTCATCCGGCAGGGCACGATCTGGCGCATCATCCGGTCCAGCACCTCGAGCGTCATCTTGTCCGTTGTCCACGGGCGCTTGGGCTCCAGCTGGTCCTCGAAATGCATGGTCTGACGATCCAGCAGTACGCGCAATTCGCTCTGATCGCGCAGTTCCAGCACCCCCGTCAGATGCACGGCCACATAGTTCCACGTGGGCACCTGGTCGGGTACCTCGTACCAGTCGGGCGAGACATAGCCATCCGCCCCGCTGACCGCGATCCGCGCGTGCAGCGGGGTCTTCAGGGCACGTGCGATCGGGTTCGAGCGCACCAGGTGCAGATGCAGGTATTGGCCATCTTCATCGATCAGGAACGGCACATGGGCGATCACCGGTCCGGCTTCGCCATTCACCGCCAGAATGCCAAAAGCGCGGGCGCGGGCAAAGGCAAGGTTCGCCTGCTCGGTCTCTGTGTGGAAAACCGGGTTGGGATGCATGGGCTCGGTCCGTTCTACGTCCCGCCCCTCTTGCCTTGGCCCATGCAACTTGGCAACCTGATCCTGTTCTCAGGGCGGGGCGGAATTCCCCACCGGCGGTATTTGGGCATCGACCCAAAAGCCCGCGAGCGCCCCGGTTTTCCGGGGGTCCAGCAGATCAGGTGAGAGGCCTGAGCCGACGGTCACAGTCCGGATGAAAGAGAACGTGCAGGGCCGCGCCAGCGATGGCGCGCCGCTGTGCGCAATCGCCTTGGGTGTGAAGTGTCTGAACCCAAAGGAGATTTGCCATGACACACACCCAGGGCAACTACGAGTTGATCGGCCTCAAGCC
>CAZITF010000372.1:0-2923 GCA_964542095.1 uncultured Rhodobacterales bacterium | reverse complement strand
CGGCCTTTACCGATAATCTGGTGGTCGGTCTGGATGCCGACCGGGTGCGCATCGACAAGCTGATGCGCGAGTCGCTCATGCTGGTGACCGCCCTTGCCCCCGAAATCGGCTATGACAACGCCACCAAGGTGGCCAAGACGGCGCACAAGAACGGCACGACGCTGCTCCAAGAGGCGATTGCGCTGGGGTTCGTGGATGAAGAGACATTCAACCGCGTGGTGCGCCCCGAAAACATGATCGGCCCCAAGTGAGCGACAGCCCCGTCAACCTCAACAAGGTGCGCAAGGCCCGCGCACGCGCCGCCGACAAGGCGCGGGCCGATGAAAACGCGGTGGCGTTTGGACGCAGCAAGGCCGAAAAGCTGGCGACCCGCAAGGAACAGCGCCGGGCCGCCAGACGGCTCGATGGCAAGGTGCTGCGCGACGAGGGCGAAGACAGGACATGAGCGGGCGCCCGCAAAAGCATTCCCTGACCCTCAAGGGGCACCGCACCAGCGTGTCGCTGGAGGCTGAATTCTGGACCGCCTTTCGCGAAATCGCTGCCGAACAGGGCAAACCGGTCAACGCGCTGGCCAGCGAGATCGATGCCGGGCGCGCGCCCGAAGTCGGGCTGGCTTCGGCCATTCGGGTGTTCGTGCTGAAACGATACACGGATCGTTAACTCTGTTCGTGGCAGGTTTGTGCGTTGACCCAGTCGCTGCAACGCACCCCGCCCTGCCCCGATCTCGTCTTGCTGGACATGTTCAGTTCCAAGGCCGCGCGCGAAGGGGCCGTGATCCGGCGCAAGTCGCGCGACATCGACCGGCTGATCGGGCGCGATGTGTTTTTGCGTGAACTCGATCGACGGGGTTACAGGGCGGTCGAAAATGCCGGGCAAATCGTGATCTTTTGCAATGCTGAACCTGTGCGCATCCTGACGTGACTTCGCAGACCGACGCGGTCTGCGGCCATTTTCCGACGCGGAAAATCGGGACGGAGAGGAAATCGCGTCGATTTCCGACCGGTCTCTGCGTCAGAGACCGGTCATCCGAACGTCGACAGCAGGAACGGAATGCCCGGGCCCGCAGCATAGACACCAGGCAGGAACGTGCCACAGCCAATGGACGCTTCGGACGTTGACAAAGACAGGATCGTGCCCAGTTGCGGCCAAATTCAGGGCGTTCATCCAAAGGCGAACGCCAGCCCCGGAACACAGGCTCCAAAGAATGAACCGCGCTGATCACCCGCATCCACCCGCACTTGGCGGTCAGGAAAAGGGATGCGGAACACGGACAGGAAGTGCAGCCCGAAAATCGTGATCACGACATTTTATATCTGCGCGAACATTATCTGATTGGTGAGGAAAAACGCTCCGAACGCCGATGCGGCAAAGCCGAGGATCAGGAATAGGGTGCCAAGTCCCATGACAAAGAACACTGCCGTAATGATCACGCGCTCGCGCCCCGATCTCCCATCCGCCACCTCGTTTATGGTCATGCCCGGCATACAGGCGAGATGGGGTGGCACACCGCGCAAAACGCAAGGGCTGAGAAAGCGGATGATCCCCGCGAGCCGTGCCTCGCTCATCGCGGGCACAAGGCGCCAGTCAAAAAGGTCAATGCCCGGCATGGGTGCAGCCCGATCCCGCAGCGCGCCCTGCGTCAGCCCCTCGCGCACACACATGCCGGTGGACAGGCTGAAACATCGCGCCTAAATGCGAGGTCATGGATGACATGTATTTTCTCGACGCCACCAGCCTGCTCTGCCCCCTGCCCGTGCTCAAGGCGCGCAAACGCCTGCACGCCATCGGGTCGGGCGAGATGCTGACCCTGCGGGCCGATGACCCTGCGGCCATTGTCGATGTGCCCCACTTCTGCGCGGAGGCTGGCCATACGCTGGTGTCCAGCGATCTGAGCGGTGCGGTGCAAACCTATGTGATCCGCAAAGGCTAAAGGAAAAAGGACGCGCCCTGCGGCGCGCCCCAAATCTTACTTGCCCAGCGACCACCAGCCGCGCTTTTTCGGCTTGGGTGGTCCGTCGTCGGGCACGGTTTCTGCCGCTGCGGTCACCGGTTCGGGTGCAGGCGGTTCCGGTGTCGGTTCGGGCGCCGCCGCGGGTACGGCATCCTCTTGGACAGTGTCCTCTGCCACAGCGTCTTGCGGTACGACCTCTGCCGCGGCCTCTTGCGCGGCGGCCTTGGGTGCGCGTTTGCGAGTCCGCTTGGGTTTGGGCGCAGGTTCGGCTTCAGCCTCCGGCGCTTCTGCGGTTACCTGCGCAGGTGCCTCGGGCGCGGCTGGATCTGCGGTAGGTGCATCGGCCTCGACCTTGGGCGCATCGCCTGATTTGGAGCGGCGGGTGCGCGTGGGCTTTTTCCTGGGCGCGGGTGCATCTGCCTTGCCGTCTGGTGCGGCCTCGGCGTCCGGGTCTGATGCCGCGTCGCCGGACTCCGGCGTTTCGTCCGCATCCGAAGCGGCCGCTTCGTCAGCCCCGTTATTGTCCTGACCATTGCCCTTGCCACGACCCCGGCGCCGACGGCGGCGACGGCGCTTGGGCTTTTGCTCCCCATCGTCCTGAGACGGTTCACTCGCAGGCGCGGAACCGGTCGCGGCAGGCGCTTCGTCCTCGACAATCTCCGTCACATCCTCGTCCTCGTCCACCTGGTCCATCAGCGACGTGTCGACGGACACCACCGCCGCTTCGACCGCCTTGACCACGCGGGTCGCCGTCTTGAACTTTTCGATGGTGAAATCGGGGCTGATCAGATGCGGCTCGCCCTCGACGCGGACCGACAGCCCATAGCGGGCCTCGATCTGCGCGATATGCTCGCGCTTCTGGTTCATCAGGAAGTTGGCAATGCTGACCGGGCACCGCACCAGCACCTCGCGCGAGCGGCGGCGCGTCCCTTCCTCTTCGATCTGACGCAGGATCGACAGAGCCATGTTATC
>CAZITF010000371.1:0-2925 GCA_964542095.1 uncultured Rhodobacterales bacterium | reverse complement strand
TGGTTCTGATGTGCGCGCTGGTGTCGCTGCTGTTCTTCGGTGGCTGGTTGTCACCGGTGCCGTTCCTGCCCGATGGCATCTTCTGGATGGTGCTGAAAATGCTGTTCGTCTTCTTCATCTTCTCGATGGTGAAGGCGATCACGCCGCGCTACCGCTATGACCAGCTGATGCGTCTGGGCTGGAAAGTGTTCCTGCCGTTCTCGCTGGCCTGGGTCGTGTTCGTGGCCTTTGCGGCCAAGTTTGACTGGTTCTGGGGCTTTTACGCCCGCTGGACCGTAGGAGGGTAGTTATGGATCGCGGTCCGAATATCGAAGTTGCAAAGCTCATCAGTGATATGACGCCAAAGCAGCTCGAGTCCTTAGGTCATCATCTCGTTCATAATCTAGACATGATGCGTTTCGTGGCTGCAAAAGATGACTCAGAAGAGGCTTCGCAGGTTATGGAAGCCGCGCTGTCAAACTATTCAAAGATGATGAACAAATCTCTCGGGGGCTCGCTGTGACGCAGATCGATTACGGACGTGCCGCGAAATACTTCCTGCTGCAGGACTTCTTTCAGGGGTTCAAACTGGGGCTGAAATACTTTTTCCGCCCCAAGGCGACGCTGAACTATCCGCATGAAAAGGGCCCCCTTTCCCCCCGTTTCCGCGGTGAACACGCGCTGCGGCGTTATCCCAATGGCGAGGAACGCTGCATCGCCTGCAAGCTGTGCGAGGCGATCTGCCCCGCCCAAGCCATCACCATCGATGCCGAACCGCGCGAGGATGGCAGCCGCCGCACCACGCGCTATGACATCGACATGACCAAATGCATCTATTGCGGTTTTTGTCAGGAGGCCTGCCCGGTCGATGCCATCGTCGAGGGGCCGAATTTCGAGTTTTCCACCGAGACCCGCGAGGAGCTGTACTATGACAAGGCCAAGCTCCTGGAAAACGGTGACCGCTGGGAAGCGGAGATCGCGCGCAACCTCGAAATCGATGCGCCTTACAGATGACGACCCGCGCCAATATATCCACTCAAGCTGCCCTTGTTGCGTTGATGTTGGCTGTGCCGACTGGTGTGCTTGCGCAAAACGCGACTGTATCGAATGCGGTGCAGGCCTTTGTGCGGTTTTGCCTGAACGATGCGCCGGAGTTTCAGGAATTGCGCAAAATCAACGTGGCGCTTGGCAACCCGGATTCGTCCATGGTGCGGTTGCGCGATGATGACATCACGATAACCCGCGTTCCGTCCGGTCCAATATGCTACTGCGAAGTTGGCAGCCCCGGTCTGGATGAGGAAGAACTGGATAAGGCCGTCGAGGGTGCTTTGACGGCAAAATACGGGTCCTCCGCTGCAAAAACCGACCGTGGATGGAGCCTGGATGCAGATGGTGTTTATCTGAGCGTGTCAATTGAGGCTCCGAGTTTCGTGAGCCGTGAAGCGGGCGCCTATGCCCAGGCGGTGTCCGGATATGACTGCCGCCCGGTCAAGGGAGAGGCGCGATGAGCGACGACGCAAACCCTTTCGCCGCCATGATGGCGCAGATGCAGGAAATGGCAAAGGCCTTTCCTCAGATGGGCGCGTTCGACCCGGCCAAGGGGTTCGATCCCAAGGCGATGGAGGCGCTGTGGCCGACCATGCCCAAGGACGTGATGGAGGCGTGGTTCGGCAATGCGGTCAACAAGGACGGGCTGGATGCCAGGACGCGGCTTTTGATCACCCTTGCGGGGCTGACCATGCAGGGCGCGCAGGCCGATGTCGCGGTACGCCAGACCGTGCGCCACGCGCGCGAGGCCGGGGCCACCGACCAGCAGATTTCCGAGACTTTGGGCATGATGGCGGTCTTTGCCGGCGTGCCCGCCATGACCCGCGCCATGGAACTGGCGCAAGAGGTCATGGGTGACAGCGAGGACAAGACATGAGCGTGTTCGCCTTTTACCTGTTTTCCATCTGCGTGATCTCGGGGGGCCTGTTCACCGTGATCAGCCGCAATCCGGTACATTCGGTGCTGTGGCTGATCCTTGCGTTCCTGTCCTCGGCCGGTCTGTTCGTGATGCTGGGGGCCGAGTTTGTCGCCATGCTGCTGATCATCGTCTATGTGGGCGCAGTCGCGGTTCTGTTCCTGTTCGTGGTCATGATGCTCGACATCGACTTTGCCGAGTTGAAGGCCGAGATGGCGAAATACATGCCGCTGGCCCTGCTGATCGCCGTGGTGATCCTGATGCAGTTCATGATCGCCTTTGGCGCATGGGAAAGCAATGCCGCCGCCGAAGGGCTGCGCGCGCAGGTGACCCCGGTGGATCGCCACAATACCGAGGCGTTGGGCCTGATCCTTTATGACCAGTATTTCCTGCTGTTCCAGTTGGCCGGTCTGATCCTGCTGGTGGCGATGATCGGAGCCATCGTGCTGACGCTGCGCCACCGGACCGATGTCAAACGTCAGGACGTGGTGGCGCAGATGATGCGCGATCCGAAGCTGGCGATGGAGCTGAAAGACGTCAAACCGGGGCAGGGTCTGTGAGCCATACCTTTGGGGTCGCATATCCGGCGGCGACTGGCCGAACCAGGCTCCGCCCCGAAAATCGGGGTCACAGGACAGAATCCAATCCGGTCTGAAACCGGAAAGCGAAGACAAGCGGGGACAGCCCCGGAGGGACGACATGATAGGACTTGAACATTACCTGACCGTTGCGGCGACGCTGTTCGTCATCGGTATCTTCGGGCTGTTTCTGAACCGCAAGAATGTGATCATCCTGCTGATGAGCATCGAATTGATGCTGCTCGCGGTGAACATCAACCTTGTGGCGTTCTCCTCTTTCCTCGACGACCTCGTGGGGCAGGTGTTTACGTTGTTCGTGCTGACCGTCGCCGCCGCCGAGGCCGCCATCGGCCTTGCGATCCTCGTCTGCTTCTTCCGCAACCGTGGCACCATCGCGGTTGAAGA
>CAZITF010000370.1:0-2956 GCA_964542095.1 uncultured Rhodobacterales bacterium | reverse complement strand
TCGGCGTCTGTGCGGAACGAGCCGGTGGTTGTCAGGTTCATCTGCGGACTGCCGTTGGCTACGTTGATTTCGCTGGCCTGCGCAACGGGAAGCATGCCGCGTCCGCGCACAGCGAGGTCCGTCGGATTGGATGTCGAGACAAGAGACCCGCTCTGGTCGATCAGCCGCGAGGTCGTGGCGCGCACACCACCAGCCGAATAAGTGCCCCCACTGGATGAGATCACCATCGAGTGGAAATCCGTCTGCACCCGCTTGTAGCCATAGGTGGACGAGTTCGCGATGTTGTCCGAAATCGACGCAAGGCGCGTCGCGTTCGTCTGGAGGCCCGCAACACCTGCGTTGAGCGATGAAGAGATGGTCATGAGACACGCCTTTCTGCTGTATCAACCTGAGTTGACTTACAGATAGGGACGCTCGCTTAACGTCAGGCTAACAGATAAAATTCAATCTATTCGCCCTTCATGCGCCGCTATCTCAGCAAAATGACTTCGAGACGGTTGTTTCTGATCGCCATGGGATTGCGCTCTGTGACCGGTTGGCGGTCGGCATGGCCCGTTACCCGCTTGATGCGGGTTGTGGCGACGCCTGACTGCTCAAGCAATTTCCGCATGATACTTGCCCGCTCTGCCGAGCGGTCCCATGTCATATTGTTCGCCAAAACAATGGGTTCAGCTGCAACATACCCCTCGACGGCGATGCCGTTGGAGACTGTGCGCGAGGTATCCGCAATCATTTCGGCCAAACTGCGCAACAAGGGGGTCGGCGTATCCGTCCCCGGCTCGAACAGCGTCGCTTCCTCGGTCGAAAACACCTCGATCACCAGGCCTTCGTCGGTGAGCCGCGTCGTGATGTGGCGCAGTTCGTTCTCCATCACGCTGGATTCCCCGCCTTTGCCGACCAGCAACGCCTCGAGGGACTCAAAGACTTCGTCCTGTGCGGCAGCCGCGCCTTCGTCCGACATGCCCGCGTCGCCCCGCGCCTGATTGGCTTCGGTGGGGCGTTGCGACGAGGCGCCGAGGCCGTTTTGAGGCAGAGTATCTTCGGAAAAGACGGAATTTCCGCTAAAATTGCCGTCACCCCCGCCCGAGGTTCGACTGATCGGAACCGACGGTGAAAAATAGTCGGAAAGCCCCTTGCGTTGCTGTTCGGTCGTGGCGTTCAGCAACCACATCAACATGAAGAACGCCATCATCGCGGTCACGAAATCCGCATAGGCCACTTTCCATGCGCCGCCGTGGTGGCCACCGCCGCCCACAACCTTCTTGCGCTTGATGATGATTGGCCGCGCATTGGTTTGCACGCTCATATCCCACACCTCTGATTACCCGAGGAGGGGTATACCCGGCGCGCGTTTCATCACCCTTAACAGATACAATTTTCGGGATTTGCGCTTGCCACTTGTGCCGCCTGCGCAAACACGCGCAGATGTAGCCATGACGGACACCGCCCATGACAGTGCCTATTCCTGGCTGCGGCTGGGGCTGACCCTTGCCATCGCGATGGTGGCCAATGTCGGCATGTGGGCCATCATCGTGATCATGCCCGCGGTGGAGGCCGAATTCGGGGTGGGTCGCGCCGAGGCCAGCCTGCCCTATACCCTGACGATGATCGGATTTGCGGTGGGCAATTTTGCGGTGGGCCGCGCCGTGGACATCTGGGGGGTCACGCGGGTTCTGGTGGTCTGTGCCCTTGGTATTGCGGCGGGGTACGGATTTGCGATGGCCAGCGGGTCGGTCCTTGCCCTGTCCCTGGCGCAATTGCTGGTCGGTTTCGGCACGTCCGTGGGGTTCGGCCCGCTGATCGCGGATATCTCGCACTGGTTCATGAAGCGGCGCGGGATCGCGGTCGCCATTGTGGCCAGTGGCAACTACCTTTCGGGTGCGATCTGGCCGATCCTGCTGGCGGGCATCCTGGCCGAGAGCGGCTGGCGCACCGCCTATGCGGTGCTGGCCATCGCAACGCTGGCGATCGTGATCCCCCTGGCCTTTGCCCTGCGCCGACAAGTACCTGAAAGTGCTCACGAAATGGCGCAGGCGGCCTCGGTCGCGAATGCGCAGTCCTCGGGCCTGTCGCCGCGCGCGCTGGCGTGGTTGCTGGGCCTTGCCGGGGTGGGATGCTGTGTGGCGATGTCGATGCCGCAGGTGCATATCGTGAGCTACGCCGTCGACCTCGGATTTGGTTCTGCCGCGGGGGCCGAGATGCTGTCGCTGATGCTGATGGGGGGCGTGGCCTCGCGCCTCGTGTCCGGGCTGCTGGCCGATCGGCTTGGCGGGGTGCGCACCCTGCTGCTCGGCTCGGTTCTGCAGGCCATTGCACTGATGCTTTATCTGCCGTCGGATGCGTTGGTGTCGCTGTATGTGGTCAGCCTGATCTTTGGGCTGAGCCAGGGCGGGATCGTGCCCAGCTATGCACTGATCGTGCGGGAATACATGCCTGCCCGCGAGGCGGGCGCGCGGGTCGGTTTCGTGTTGATGGCGACCATCCTCGGGATGGCGCTGGGCGGGTGGATGTCAGGCTGGATCCATGACGTCACCGGCAGCTATCAGGCGGCGTTCCTGAACGGCATCGCGTGGAACGGTCTGAACATCGCGATCATGCTCTGGCTGCTGAGCCGCAGCCGCCCGCGCCGGGTGCTGCAACCGGTCTGAGGGCAGCGTGCGCGCAACGGCGCACGGGCGCATCTGGCGCAGGGTGCGAATCAATGCGTTAACGGCAGGAAAACAAGGGGTTTGCGCGAGTCACACCCGGTGCACAGGTCGTGCACAACCTGTGCACCGCCTGGCATACGATTTGGCGAAATGGCTGGGTTAACACAGCGCGCGGTGCAAAGTGTGAAGGGTTGGTTAACGCAAGGCGGGCGCAGGACACCTGCGCCTTACGGGTGGCAGGTTGTCAGGTTGGCGGACTGAAGCCCGCCCTACGGGATTGCGGGGGGCCTCGTTCTTGTAAGGCGCAG
>CAZITF010000369.1:0-2988 GCA_964542095.1 uncultured Rhodobacterales bacterium | reverse complement strand
GGCGATCAAGGATGTCGGCATCCGCGGCGTGATCTCCACGTCCTTTGCGGATATCTGCGATAACAACTGCTTCAAGAACGGCATTCTGCCTATCGTGCTGCCCGCCGAAGCGGTGGACGTGCTGATGAAGGATGCCGAAAAAGGGGCCAACGCCCGCATGACCGTCGACCTCGAGGCGCAGACCGTGACGACATCGGACGGCGACGTGTTCAGCTTCGAGGTGGATGCCTTCAAGAAGCACTGCCTGATGGAAGGGTTGGACGACATCGGCCTGACCATGGCCAAGGCGGACAGCATCCGGAATTTCGAGGACCGTGCCGCGCAGGCCCGCCCTTGGGTCTAGGAAACAATTAACCCACCTGTGGTAGAAGAAAGTGAACGTCGCTATGCGTCCCTCAAGGCCCAACCACAAGATGTTGGGCCTTGCCTAAAAGCCGCCATACTAATGATGCACAATGGCACCACCCCCTCCCTCAAAATGCCCCAGCAGTTACGTTTCAGTAAACGCAAGGCTTGAGAGACCGGGTCAATCAAGGCACAAATGGGGCAACAATGAGGCACCCGCCTGACCCGGTGGGATCAAGTTGGAACAAGCACGCGGCAATGCATCGCGGCTGGCCAGTTTGAAGGGAACGAGACGTGATAGCACGACTGTACGGAGCCGCGATACGCGGCCTGATGATGGCTTTGATGATAGCCTTGCCTGCGCTGATTGTGCCGGGCATCTCGATAGACTCGTCGCAAGCCACTGTTCTTATTGCACTTTTGGCGGCTTTCCTGACATTTGTGGAATACAATTCCGCCAGCCCCAGCATCGTCGAATTCCGCGACGCCGCCCCGTTCAACCGGCTGCGCTTTATCGCGTTGTTCTTGACGGTTCTCATGCTCAGCCTGATCTGCAAGGGCAAGATCGACCCGACACTGACAACAAACGCGCTGACCTCCGTCGGCACAATTGTCGGAAACAGTATCGATTTCCCCTACTCGCCGGTACGCCTTGTCGTGTTGATGCTGCCTGCCGGTTCCGACCTCGAAGTGGTGCAGTCGGTGCGCACTGCGGCAGGCCTGTCCTACCTCATTTCGCTGACAGCCATGGCGGCCTTCCTTGTGCTGGTGCGCATTCTGGGATGGCCATCGCGCAAGGGCGCCTTCAACGTATGGGTGAATCTGCCCCTGTTCGATCCGACCACGGGCGGGGACGTGTTGCAGCGTCTCAATCGCGATGCGCGCATCAACATCGTTTTGGGTTTTCTGTTGCCTTTCGCCATTCCTGCGATGGTCAAGCTGGCGGCTGATCTGATAAACCCGATCTCATTGGAAAACCCGCAAACCCTGATCTGGACAATGAGCGCATGGGCCTTTCTTCCTGCCAGCATGATCATGCGCGGCATCGCCCTGCAACGGATCGCAGAAATGATCCGCGACCAGCGCAAGCGCGCCTACGCGACTGCGGACAGCGATTTGCAGGTTGCCTGATTGCACTTTGCCTGTGCCTGATTGCGGGCACGGGCGCTCTTGCGCAAACCTTGCGCATCGCCACCTACAACACCGAACTTCAGCGCGACGGACCGGGGCTGTTCCTGCGGGATCTCGCGCGCGGTGAGGACACGCAGATCGCCGCCGTTCTGGCCGTCATTGCAGCGGCTGACGCTGACGTTATCGCGTTGCAGGGCATCGACTACGATCTGACGGGCGAAGCCCTGAACCGTCTGGCAGAGATGGCGGATTATCCCCACGCTTTTGCCCTGCGCCCCAACACGGGCATGCCCACCGGTCTGGATCTGGACGGAGACGGGCGGCTTGGCGGGCCGCGTGACGCCCAGGGATACGGGCGGTTTTCGGGGCAAGGCGGCATGGCGATCCTGTCCCGCCTGCCCATCGACACCGCCAACGTGCAGGACCTGTCCGCCCTTCTGTGGCGCGATGTGCCCGGTGCCCTGCTGCCGACCGTCGACGGCGCGCCGTTCCCGAGCGCCGAGGCGCAGGCCGCCCAGCGCCTGTCGACCACGGGCCACTGGATTGTGCCGATCATCGGGCCCGACGGTCCGTTTCAACTTATGACCTTTCACGCCAGCCCCCCTGTCTTTGACGGCCCCGAGGACCGCAACGGCAAGCGCAACCACGACGAAATCATGTTGTGGCTAAAGGTGCTGGAAGGGACGGTGGGCACGCCACCCCCCGGCCCGTTCGTGATTGCGGGCGATGCCAACCTCGACCCGGTCGATGGGTCCGGGATCAAGGCGGCGATCAACGCACTGCTGTCCTCGCCCAAACTACAGGATGCGGCACCGCGCGGCGCATCAGGCACCGACACCGCCGACTGGGATGACCCGGTGCCGGGCGATCTGCGGGTGGATTATGTCTTGCCCTCGACCGATTGGCGGGTGATCGACAGCGGCGTGATGTGGCCCGCCCCGGACGATCCGATGGCAGCAACGGTGGCAGAAGCCAGCCGTCACCGTCTTGTCTGGGTCGACCTGTCTTATTGAACCCACCCTTATTGACCCTGCCCGCCTGCGGGCGTAGTCGGTCGGAAACGTCGATTTTACGGAGTTCGCACATGTCCAATCCATCGCTTTTGATCCTGCCCGGTGACGGTATCGGCCCCGAGGTCATGGATCAGGTCGTTCGCGTGATCGACTGGTTCGGTGCCAAGCGCGACCTGCCGTTCGATGTGTCGACCGATCTGGTGGGTGGCGCGGCCTATGACGCGCACGGCACACCCCTGCACGACGACACGATGGCCAAGGCCCTTGAGGTCGATGCCGTCCTGCTGGGCGCCGTGGGTGGACCGAAATACGACGATCTGGATTTTTCCGTCAAACCCGAACGCGGGCTCTTGCGCCTGCGCAAGGAGATGGACCTGTTTTCCAACCTGCGCCCGGCGCAATGCTTTGACGCGCTAGCGGATTTCTCGTCTCTGAAAAAGGACATCGTCGCGGGCCTCGACATCATGATCGTGCGCGAACTGACCTCCGGCGTGTATTT
>CAZITF010000368.1:0-3005 GCA_964542095.1 uncultured Rhodobacterales bacterium | reverse complement strand
GATCGATTGCCATTGCCGTGACTGTCGCGCCTCGATCGCCTTTGCCACACCGGACGGGGCCGCGCCGGACGGGCCGGTTCACCTCTGCCAGACCAGTCCGCACCGCATCCGTCTTGACGCGGGACAGGATCAACTGGCGGTGTTCTCGCTGTCGCCCAAGGGCGTGCTGCGCTGGTATGCGCGGTGTTGCGGGGCGATGCTGTTCAACACGCTGCGCAACCCCAGGATCGCCTTTGCCACCTTCTTTACCGACCGCACGCCCGACGCGACGCCCCTTGGCCCCGTCAAGACGCGCGCCAACATCCAGAAGGACGACGGCACCTCCCATCACGAAGGATTGCGGCACGCCGTGATCTCGATGGCGCGCAACGCCATCCCCGCGCGGCTGACCGGGGCATGGAAGGTGACACCTTTCTTTGATCCCGAAACGCTCGAACCGGTGTCCGAGGTCTACGTGCTGAGCCGGGACGAACGCGCCGCCGCCACGCCTGCGCCCGGCTGAGGCGCGCAACGCACGGTGCGTTAACCCGCGCGATCATGCACCCCCCCGGTGCATGGGGGGTGTACGGGGGGTGTACGCATGGTGCATACCCCGATTCGCCCCGTAAACCTTTCTGAAAAAACCATAAAACCGGGAAACAGGCCCAGTTCGCCCGCTACCGCAAAATCAGCGGCTGCCGCATCCAGTCGCGCAGCGCCCGGGTGGTTTCGGCAGGGGTTTCGAGGCTCGGCACGTGGCCTGCATTGTCCAGCACACACAGCTCGGCCCCGGGGATCAGTTCGGCCATGAACGTGTGCCGTTTGACCGGGCATATTTCGTCATGCGCACCGCACAGCACCAGCGTCGGCACCTTGCATTTGCGCAGCGTCCCCTGCTGGTCGCGACGGCGCTGCAACGCGCGCGACTGGCGCACGAACACCTCCGGTCCAAGGGCGTCGGCCATGTCCAGCATCAGCTCGGTGATCTCGGCGCGATAGGGACCGGGGCCGAGATAGCCGGGCACCACCTCATCGCGCATCAACGCGTGCAGTTTTCCCGTGCGCACCTTGACGATCTGGGGTTCGCGCGCGGTCGAGGCCTGCGGCGTTTCGGCCAGCGGACTGGTGTCCATCAGCGCCAGCCGCGTGATGCGATCCGGCGCGCGGCGCAGCAACTCCATCGCCACGATGCCGCCCATGGACAGACCCGCAAGGGCAAAGCGGGCAGGCAACTCATCCAGCAAACCGCTCGCGATTTCCTCGATCCGCTCGCCACGGGTAACGGGCGAGACCATGATCGAGAACTCGGCGGACAACTCGGCGATCTGCGGGCCGAACAGGCGCGCATCGCACATCATCCCCGGAAGCAAAACCAGCGGCTCAGCCATGCCACAGTCTCATCACATCACCCATCCCCTGTCGGTCTTGACGCCACAATGGCTTGCCCGGCGCGGCGCGGCAAGCCCAAGATGTTGTCTCGGTTCAGGGATATGCGATTCCGCGAAACGGCGGAAAGTCGGCATAGCGCTGCCGCCTTTGCGCCAATGGTTCATCCGGCGCGGCCCCGGCACGCAACAGCAACCCCTTTGGCGCGACATAGCTGCCGATCATGCGCCGCGGAACCGGTCGCCAATCCAGATTGAAGGCGCAGAGCCTGGGAAAGAACCACATCGCGGAATAGGGCAGATGGTCATGCACCCACCACGCCAGATCGCGCCAGTCGCGGCCCGCCTCGTAGCGGTCGGTGAACCACGGGATCGCCAGCGACGTGCCCGCAATTGCGGCCTCACCCGTGCCCCGATCCCAGATGTGGCACTCAAGCGGATTGTCGTTGCGCGCGCAGTTCAGCCTGTTCTCGTTGCCGTAGCGATTCAGCTCGGGCGAGCGGTAACCC
This sequence comes from uncultured Rhodobacterales bacterium, assembly GCA_964542095.1. GTDB lineage: Bacteria > Pseudomonadota > Alphaproteobacteria > Rhodobacterales > Rhodobacteraceae > Tateyamaria. The sequence goes on along the minus strand of CAZITF010000368.1, from coordinate 1,132 downwards.
GAGCGGATGGCAAGCCGCCCAAAGGATTCTTCGAGCGGGTCCAGCAACTGCGTACACAGCATCCGCCCGTTGGCGATGGCCAGATCAGGATCGCGCGGCAGGTTCCTGATTTCGTGGAAATTTCCGATCTCGGAATACAGGAAATCGCGCATGTAGAAATGTTTCGACAGGCGCACGCGGCCCAGCGTCTCAAGGCTCCACATGCTGGCCGGTCGCCGCATCAGGTGACCCCGTTCCACTGGAATGCACCGTCCCGCCCCAGCGGCGAAAACGGGTTCCACGCCACTTCCCAGATATGCCCCTCGGGGTCGGCGAAATAGCCGTGGTGGCCGCCCCAGAACACATCCGAGGCCGGTTTGAGCACCCGTGCGCCCGCCGCCTCGGCCCTTGCCAGCAAGGGGGCCACGTCGGCCTTGTTGCGCAGGTTATGGGCCAGCGTCATCGCCCCGCGCCCGAGGTCCCCGACGGGCACGCCGATGTCCTCGGCCAGCGCCTCAAGCGGGTACAGCCCCAGCGTCTGCCCGATCAGATCAAAGGCGATCACGCCATCCGGGCTGTCGACCCGCGCCCATCCCAATGCCTCGTAAAATGCAGCAAGGCCCGCCATGTCGCGCGCGCCCAACGTGATCAGCGAAACCCGTTGCTCCATCCTTTTCCCTCCATCCCGCCCGTCCGGTTGGCCAAGCCCGCCACCACCGCGCCGGGTTCGCAAACCATTCACGCAACCCGCAGCGAACGGCCCGTCAGGCGGCCACCCCGGCAATGATCCCGATCATGGCACAACCGGGCCACCGCGCCATGCAAATCACGCCGCGGTCTCGATAATTTCGGCAATCGCCGCCTCGATCAGACCGAGGCAAGGGCCATCCGAAAACCGATGATCGGCGTCCTTGACCAAAAGCAGCCGCATGTCGGGCGCATCGGCATGGTTCAGCAAGCGCACCGCCGTCCCGGTGCTGACGGCCGTATCCGCCGTGCCCTGAAGGCACCGCACCGGAAAGGGCAGCGGCAAGGGCGCGCGCAGCACAAGCTGGTTGCGGCCATCCTCGATCAGGCGGCGGGTGATGATATAGGGCTCCATGTAGTCCGAGGGCATCTCGACCTGCCCGTCCCGTTCGAGGGCGGCCCATTG
>CAZITF010000367.1:0-3013 GCA_964542095.1 uncultured Rhodobacterales bacterium | reverse complement strand
TCGACGCCATCGCCCATGTGCTGCGCTGTTTCGAGGACGGCGATGTGACCCATGTGGAGGGCCGCGTGGACCCGGTGGCGGATGCCGAGACCATCGAGACCGAACTGATGCTGGCCGATATCGAGAGCATCGAAAAGCGCCTGCAGAACATCGTGCGCAAGGTGCGTGGCGGCGACAAGGAGGCGATCCAGCAGGAGCGGTTGTTGCGCGCGGCCCTGTCGTCGCTGGAAGAGGGCAAACCCGCCCGTCTGGTCGAGGTGGACGCCGAGGACCGCAAGGCGTGGACCATGCTGCAACTGCTGACGTCGAAACCCGTTCTGTACGTCTGCAACGTGGGCGAGGCCGAGGCGGCGAGCGGCAACGCCCATTCCGAAGCGGTGGCGGCGATGGCTGCCGCGCAGGGCAATGCCCATGTGGTGATCTCGGCCCGGATCGAGGAAGAGATCAGCCAGCTGGAACCGGACGAGGCGCAGATGTTCCTCGAAGAGATGGGGCTGGCCGAGGCGGGGCTGGATCGGCTGATCCGTGCCGGGTACGCGTTGCTGCATCTCGAGACCTATTTCACCGTCGGCCCGAAGGAAGCGCGCGCCTGGACGATCAAGTCCGGCACCTCCGCGCCCAGGGCGGCGGGCGTGATCCACGGCGATTTCGAAAAAGGGTTCATCCGGGCCGAGACGATTGCCTATGACGACTTCGTCAATTTGGGCGGCGAACAGGCGGCCAAGGATGCGGGCAAGATGCGCGCCGAGGGCAAGGCATATGTGGTCAAGGACGGGGACGTCCTGCACTTCCTGTTCAATACGTGAGGGGTTTGGCCCCCGCCGGTTGTACACCGGCAGGGATGGCGCGGATCAAGCCAGCTTGGCGTTGCTGAACTGCTTGACGGTCGTGCCGACCTTGAATTTGACCGATCCGGGGCGCCAGTCGCGTTCGCATTCCCAACCCACGTCCGAAGCGGACAGATCCATGTTGGGATAGTGGGTGACCAGTTTCCAGGCATCCCCGACATTGTCCCGTTTGAACACGACGATCGCGTGCGGGATCATCTTGGCCCCGCCATCGACGCTGACCAGCTTGACGTTCAGGTCCGAAAACATCTGGTCCAGTGTTTTTGCACCTTTTTCGAAATCCACCAGAACGCCAAGCGCCACGCCGGGATCGATGGCCGGGCCATCCTTGACCACGGCATAGCCCCAGCCGGGCCCCTTGGACGGTTTGGGGACAACGACCGACAGGCGCAGGAAGTTCTTGTAGTTGCTGTCCTTTTCGTATTTTTCGTATTTTTTCAGGGCATTGGCCGTCTTGAGGGCGGTTGTGACCGCCTCGCGTTCGAGAACGGGCGTGGCCCACATCGAACCGGTGTCGCTTTTCATGCTTTGTGTGATCACGTTCACGATGTTTTTGGCCGTCACGTCCTTGTCCTTGATGACGCGCTTGCCCTCTTCGTCCTCTTCGTAGGTGATCTTGACCTTGTTCCAGGTCGTCTGGTGGCGCGTGACGCCGGCCTTGTTGCCGGGCTGATCGGGTGTGACGCCCTCTTCGGTGGCCGCGCGCATGGCCTGGCGGTCCAGTCCGGTCTGGGCGCCATGGCGACCGGTGCCGTGCCCATCTCCGCCCAGCTGGTCGTCCTGCCAGGCGACGGCTTCGCCCATTTCGCCAACCAGTTTCTCGAGTTCCTTGCGCGACTCTTCGGCGGATTTGGAGGCGTTTTCGGCAACCGCAAGGCGGCTTTCGATGTTTGTCAGAACGATTTTCAACCGTTCGGGTGCGGCCTCTTTCATCGCGTTCAGGCGTTTGATGTCGGGGTCCAGCCTGGCCCGCAGGGTTTTCAACTCTTCCTGCGCCTCGTCGAGATCAGTGTTGAATTTCCTGATGTTTTCCTCGCGCTCCGCGTATTTCTTGTTGCTGCGTTTGGCCGTGCGCTGGGCCTCTTGCATCTGGGAAATGGTGCGTTGCAGGTTTTCGATCTTTTTCTCGGCCTTGTCCAACTGGTCGGTCAGAGGCTTCAGCTGGCCGGCGATTTCCTTGAGTTCGGTTTCCGTGGCGTCCTTGCTCTTTTGGGCCTGTTCCTGGATTGCCGGTTTTTGGGCGGCAAGTTCCTTGGCGGTTTCCTTGATCAACCCTTCCGCTTCCTTGAACTTGCCGTTCTCGATATGGGCGGCGGCATCTTCGAGTTTCTTGCGATAGGTCGATTTGTCGACCAGCAGCTGGCCCATGTCCGAAAAGGTCTGCGATACGGAATACAGCGCACGCTTGAGGCGCACCCGGGTCTGTTCCTCATCATGTTCCTCGTCGGATTTCCGGGTCGGAGCGGCGAAGGCGTCGGTCAGTGAATAGCTGTAGCCCGGCGCCAGCTTGAAGATCGGCTTGAGCTTGGTTTCGGGTACTTTGCCCTTGGCGACGACCATCTGGAAATCCTTGCCGGCGTCCATGGCGCATTGCCCGTAAGCAATCCTTGTGCCCTTGGACTTGAGCGCCTTGACGACAGATTCCTTCACCTCGCCAAAGACAAGAATGTCCACCTTTTCCTCGCCTTGCGGGAACCCTTCGCAAAAGAAGAACTCCGTCGGTTCGGCGTTCATCCGCTTCAGTTCCTTCTTGAACAGCGTTTGATATTTTGCGGGAGCTTCGAGGTCGGCCAGGTCTTTGAAGGGCATGGGTCGTCTCCGGGATGTCACGGGATCAAAGTGTGAAGCGGGCAGCAAAATGGGTGCCTGCCCGAAGTGAAGTCTAGACAGCCGATCCGGGTGTGACAACCTGAGAGGGAGGGTGTGGGCAGGGCACGCGCCATCACAAATTCGCCATCCGAGTGGCGTGGCGGTCGCTGCCACCGGGCGCGCGCCCTGACGGTTCACGCGCCCGGTGCGGCGATGAAATGCAGGAAAATCAATGTCTTATTGTCAAGTTGCTATGCGGGAATAAATCTGCTTGTTATTCAGTATGTTGCCGCATATTCAGGTCAGCGGAGACGTGGCCGAGTGGTCGAAGGCGCTCCCCTGCTAAGGGAGTAGGC
>CAZITF010000366.1:0-3021 GCA_964542095.1 uncultured Rhodobacterales bacterium | reverse complement strand
CATGAAAATGTCCGACCTGCGCCGGGCCCTGCCCAAAACCTATGCGATGCCGACCCTGTCACCCTACGCCGCCGATACCGAGAAATACGACATCCTCGAACGGATCGTGGCCAAGCTGGTCGAGCGCCACCAAGGCGGCGGCACCTTGGGCGGGCGCGCGATCAAAGAGGTCGTGACCGTGAACGGCGCCCGCGTGATCCTCGACAATGGCGGCTGGGGCCTCGTGCGCGCGTCATCCAACACGCCCAACCTCGTGGTGGTCTGCGAAAGCCCGGAATCCGAAACCGAACTGCGCGCCATCTTCAATGAACTGGACGCGGTCATCCGCACCGAACCGGGCGTGGGAGACTACGACCAGACGTTCTGAGTTTCTGCGCGGACGCCATCAGTCGAACAGTTTGAGGATGCCCCGTTTCACCTCGTTTTCCAGCTTGTCCTTGGCAGCCTCCTTGAGGTCCTGCCCTTCGTCGATCACGTTCAACTCTTCGGCGACCCTGGCGCGCATCGCATTCCTGGCTTGCACCTTGATCCGCTCTTTTTCCTCGGACAGGTTCAGATCAATCGCCGCCTCAAGGTCGGGACGGATGCTGACATCGGACCAGGGCCCGATCAGCCGCACCGGGATCGCGATACCGTTGCCTGAGTTGGCGCGCAACGCCACGGGCGTGAAAGTATAGTCGATGGTCTGCATGCCCAGTCCCACCTGCCCCGCACCCCGCGCCTCGTAGTTCGAAAGCTTCAGCAGCAGGTCACTGTTGCGCATCACGCCCTGGTCGACGGTCCATGTGGCCGCGAGACTGTCAAAGACGGTGGTCCCGCCGCCAACAGCGCCCGAGCGCATCAGCCGGTCCAGATCGATTCCCAGAATGGTGCCCTGCCCAAAGCTGATCGCGCCATTGCCGGACAACGACTTCATGATCGCATCGACCGATGCGCCAGTCCCGAGAAAGGTCATCTCGGCATTCGCCGCACCGGTCAGCCGCTCGATCCCCGCCGCATCGCGCAGCACGGCCTGCATGTCGATGGCACTGGCAATCAGCTTGCCCCCCACCGACAGGCCGGAGCGGTTGTTCATCACGAACTCGCCCGTGACGGTGCCGCCATAGGCCTCAATGCGTCGCAGCTCGAACACCATGCGACTGTTGTCGTTGCGCAAAAGGGATCGGGTCTCGCCCAGCTTGAACCGGCCGAGGTCAATCGAACTGGCGGTCAGGGCGATGTCTCCGTCAAAGCCCGCCAAGCCGCTGGCATCGATCCGATCCTTCGGCCAGCCGCTGCCTGCCGGGGCAGGACCGCCGCCGCCCCCTGCACTTTCCCCACCCGTCGCATTGCGCAGATCAAGCGCGCCTGCGTTCAACTGTGCGTTGATCTGCGGCTTGCCGTTCAGTTCGATATCCGCAGCCCCGGTCAGCGCGTTGCCGCCCAGATCAACCCTGATGTCGCGCAACGACAAGCGCCGGTCGGCGGTCAGTGTCAGATCGGCACTCAGATCCACCGATTGCCCCAGATCCTCGGGCAGGCCCGGCGCTGGCAGGGCGAGGGCCGTCAGAAAGGCGTCGGTGTCGGGGATGTCCAGCGTCAGCCGTCCGGCCACATCCCCGGCCGTGCTGCCCCGCCCGTCCAACCCGAGCGTGCCGCGCGCCGCCGTGACGGTGGCCTTGATCGTCTGCACTTGCCCGGTGATGAACCCAGCAAACCCGCCGATGCTGGCGCGCACATCCACATCCGTCCCGGCGGGGCTGAGCGATGCGACCACCTCTGCCGCGCCCAGCCGTTCAGGCCAGTCCAGCGCCAGATCGACCCCGGAATAGGACACAAGATCGGCCCCTTCGGCATCATAGACCAGCGTGGCGTCCGTCACGGTCAGCTTTTCGATCCAGACCGCTTGCGGCGTGCGGGTGGCGGGCGCGACCTCTGTCTCGATCTGGGCCTCTCCGCTGGCATCGGTAAACACCCAGCTGGCCCGCCCGTCGCTGCGGCTTTCCAGGCGGATGGTCGGGCGTGTCGCCTCGATATTGGTGATCCGGATTTCGCGGCGCAGCAGGGCCAGGGCGTCTACACCGATGGCCGCATTTTCCGCCGTCAGCATCGGCCCCTGTTCGGACCAGTCGGCGTTGCCGACCTCTAGTCCGCCGACACTGACGCCCAGCACCGGCCAGAGCGTCATCGACACATCGCCCGTGATGCTGACATCGCGCCCGGTCGCGATGCGCATCTGATCGGCGGCGAGCCGCGCAATCCGGTCCGCAGGCAGGAAAAACAGCGACACTCCCGCCACAAGGATGAGGACAAGGAAGAATCCGATGATCCGCGTGATCCATTTCATGGCACCTGCTCCGTTCTGATGACGTGTTGAAAACAGCCTAGCGCAGGCCGCCCCCCCATCCCAACCCTTTTCGCCGAAGATGTGATCGCATAAGAGGCGGGGTATGAGCACAAATCCGCCAGACCTCCGCCCCGATCTCGCACCAAAGGTGCGGCTCGATGATACTGCGCCCGCAGCGAAGTTGGATCGCAACAGCCGCCCCGGCCAACCCTCCATCGGCATGGTGTCGCTTGGCTGCCCCAAGGCGCTGGTCGACAGCGAACGCATCCTGACGCGCCTGCGCGCCGAAGGATACGGCATCTCTCCCGACTATTCCGGCGCGGATGCAGTGATCGTGAACACCTGCGGGTTCCTTGACAGTGCCAAGGCCGAAAGCCTCGAGGCCATTGGCGAGGCGCTGGCCGAAAACGGCCGCGTGATCGTCACGGGCTGTCTGGGGGCTGAGCCTGACTATATCACCGGCGCACATCCACGCGTGCTGGCCGTCACCGGCCCGCACCAATACGAACAGGTGCTCGATGCGGTTCACAGCGCCGTGCCGCCCGACCCCGATCCGTTCATCGACCTGCTGCCTGCCCGCGGGGTCAGCCTGACGCCGCGCCATTTCAGCTATCTCAAGATTTCCGAGGGCTGCAATCACAAGTGCAAATTCTGCATCATCCCCGACATGCGCGGGCGGCTGCAATCGCGCCCCG
>CAZITF010000365.1:0-3022 GCA_964542095.1 uncultured Rhodobacterales bacterium | reverse complement strand
CGGGGCCTGCGGCCACGATTTCGCCTTCGCTCGGTTTTTCCTTGGCGCTATCGGGAATGATAAGTCCGCCCTTGGTTTTCTCTTCGCTTTCCGTGCGGCGTACCAGCACGCGGTCATGAAGCGGTTTCAATGCCATCTTTGCAGCTCCTTAAGGCTCAAAGTTTCTTCTCCTCACCCCTGCATCGGGGCCATTAGCACTCACTTGGGTCGAGTGACAACGAGATGTAGTTAGGGATGTCCGCACGACGTGTCAACGCCTTGACCACGCATCATTTCAGAAAAAATCTCGCAAACCGGTAAACGGGCCCATCCGCGCGGAGGCGGCCGCTATCCGCCCAGCATCGCGCCCGACTTTGCCACTGCCTCGGCGCCTTTGGGAGTCAGCCCGTAGACGCCCTTTTCGACCTTCTCGAACCAGCCGTAGTGATCGTCGCGCATCATCCGCGTGGCCCGCCCCACTCCGGTTTCGCGTGCCACATCCGCCCCTTTGCTCGCCCCGACCTCGAACAGGTACATGGCCAGCTTCAGCGCGTCCTGCCGATAGGCAGTGATCAGCCCCACACGGGTCTGCCCGCCGTCGTTGGGATCGCCGGCACGGTGCGCAAATTCCTTGAGCAGCTGGCCCTGTTTGCGCGCATTCTTGCGCGGCGCATAGGGACCCGGATCGCAGTGGACCTGCACCAGATCGTCCGACAGCCGCACGGTCATCAGCCCAAGGCCAAGCCGGCGGCACAGCCGCGTCATTTCCTTGACCGATTTGAGGAACCGTTTTCCCTTGCCCCGCGCCACGGCCATATAGACCTCGTCCGACACCGCAAGGCGCGTCACGCATTGATGCACAAGGGCCAGCGAAAACGACAACTTCAGTTCGACAATCACCGGCGGCTCGCCCCCGCGCACGGCGACCACATCAGCGGCCTCCACTTCGGATTTCACCACATATCCCTGCCCTTCGAGAAAGGTTTTGACAGGCGGGTAAAGGTCGGTTTCGCGGGCGCTCAAGGGGGATGTCCGGGCAAGGTTGGGCCGCGCGAGGAAACCCCACGCGCGGCCGCGATGCAAGTGCTAGCGCCCGCCGGTGCGCCCCGGAAAGCGCGGCGGCCGCCCCCCGCGCACCTGCGTACGCAGATGGGCGGGCCGACCGGCAGGGGCCGGTGGCCGCGGTATGACAGGGGGTTTGGGCGCAGGACGATGGGTGCCGCGTTTCGCGGTCTTCTTTGATTTTCCGGGCATGAGGTGCCCCTTTCGCGTCTGAAGAAATGGAACGCGCAGAGCGCGCGTGCGATGCCCGCGCATGCGGGTCATCGGTTCTGGTCCATTGACAGATCACTCCTGGAATCAAGGCGCACCAGTGGCGTGGTGCAGGAACGGGTGGGCGGTCAGGCCGATTTGTCCATGTGCAGGGCACTCCTTTTCAGATGGCAGAACCTTAACCCATGCGCCCTGCCCGATCAACACGAATGGTCCGATCAGCCCCCCGTGACACCGCAACACAGCTTGCTATAAGGGCGCCAAACCCAATCCCTCCCGAAGGACATGCACATTATGACGACGCTCGTTTTTGGCCACAAATCCCCCGACACCGATTCCACCGGATCGCCCATCATCTGGGCGTGGTACCTGAACGAGATCAAGGGCGTGAAGGCCGAAGCCGTCCTGCTGGGCGAGCCCAACACCGAAGCCAAGTTCATGCTGGACAAATGGTCGCTGAGCATGCCGCGCGTGCTGGTCAAGCTGGAAGCGGACCAGCCCGTGGTGATCGTGGACACGAACAACCCAGCCGAACTGCCCGACAACATCAACGATGCCGACATCACCGCGACCATCGACCATCACAAGCTGGTCGGCGGGCTGGAAACCAAGGGCCCCATCGAGATCCGGATCGAGCCGCTGGCCTGCACGGCCACCCTCATGTGGAAGATGATCGGCAAGGACATGGCGCAGGCCCCGTCCGCCATCAAGGGTGCCGTGCTGTCGTGCATCCTGTCCGACACGCTCGAATTCCGCTCGCCCACCACCACGCAGGAAGACAAGGCCATCGCCTATGATCTGGCCCGCGATCTCGGGATCGACATCCCGCTTTATGCCGCCGAGATGTTCGAGGCGAAATCGGATGTGTCTGCCTTTTCCGACGCCGAATTGCTGCGCATGGACAGCAAGGAATACACCGTGGACGGCACCGAATTCCGTGTCTCGGTCCTTGAAACCACCGCGCCCAGGATCGTGCTGGACCGCAAGGACAGCCTGATGACGTCGATGAAACAGGTGGCAAAGGAAGACGGCGCGGACGAAGTGCTGCTGTTCGTGGTCGATATCCTGAACGAGGAAGCCACGATGCTGGTCCCCAACGACCGGGTGAAGGGCGTGGCCGAAAAGAGCTTTGGCGTGAAGGTTTCGGGCGACACCGTTGTTCTGCCCGGCGTGATGAGCCGCAAGAAGCAGATCATCCCCAACCTCAAGGTCTGAGGTGCCAAGGCGCAGGGCACCTGCGCCTTACCGATGCGACGCAAGGTGCAGGTGTCCTGCACCCTCCCCCCTGTCCGGAGACGCCCATGACCCAGATCATTTCCGCCCTGTCCGAAATATCGGACCGCTATGACGCGCTGTTTGTCGATCTGTGGGGCTGTGTCCACAACGGGGTGCATGCCCTGCCCGACGCGGTCGCGGCCTTGCAAACCTATCGCAAGGGCGGCGGCTAGGTGGTGCTGGTCACCAACTCGCCCCGCCCCCGCGCCGGGGTGACCCGGCAACTGGTGCATTTCGGCGTTCCGGACGATGCCTGGGACACCATCGCCACCTCCGGCGACAGCGCGCGCGCCGCGATGTTTCGCGGGGTGGTCGGCGAAAAGGTGTATTTCATCGGCCAGCCGGGGGAGGAGAAATTCTTTGAACCCATCGGCGTGATCAAGGACCCGGTCGATGTGCAGATGGTTCCGCTGGAACAGGCCGAAGGGATCGTGCTAACGGGTCCGCGCGACCCGATGGCGGACCCTTCGGTGATGCGACCGGAATTCCTGATGGC
>CAZITF010000364.1:0-3040 GCA_964542095.1 uncultured Rhodobacterales bacterium | reverse complement strand
TGGCCTGCGTGATCCTCGATCACCTGCTGCTGGATCGCGGGCAGACCGGCGGCGTGCGCGGCCCTATCGGCTAGGCCAGCATCATGCCGACCGAGCGGACAGCGTTGCGCAGCATGTCCGGTGCAATCCGGGCGCGGGCCATGGTGCGCAGCCCGACATATTGGGCCAGCAGCATATCGGCCAGGGCGCCGCGTTCTTCCGGAAGCCACGCCTGATGCTTCGGGGATGCTTTCAGCGCTGTATCCATCCCGTCGCGCAACGCGCGCAAACCCTGTGACACGGCGGCGGCGATGTCGTCGTCATACATGCTGGGTCCGGCGGCGGCGGTACACAGCAGACAACCGCGCTGATCCCCCTCCGTCACGGCGCGGTAAGAATTGGTAAACATCGCCATTATACGGTCTGCGCCATCGGGAATCGCAGAATCAGTCAGCAACGTGACACCGGCCTGAACCGCCTTTCCCTCGTAATGTTCGAGAACGCGCAGAAAAAGTGTCTTCTTGTCGGTAAACGCCTTGTAAAGACTTCCGCGTGTCAGGCCCATGCCGTCCAGCAACTCGGGCAGTGACGCGCCTTCATAGCCATGGGTCCAAAAGACCTGCATCGCCTTTTCGATGGCGTCGTCGGTGTCAAAGGAACGGGGGCGGGCCATTGTTGTCTCTCCATTTGCCTGATCCTTCATATAACATTCGGTACTGAATAGTCCATAACTCACATTAACGTGTTTTGGACTGATTGGTTCCTTATGCTATGTGATAGGCACAGCAACCCCGCACTTCGCAAAGGATCACCGCAATGTTCAAAGCACTTCAAACTATCCTGGCACTCGCCCTTGCAGGCTTCATCTCGTTCGCCGCCGTCACTGCAAATGCAGGCGGCATCGCCTCGGGCACCTTTACCGGGGCCTCCAACCACGTCACGACGGGTGGCGTCGAAGTGATAAGAAATGATGATGGCAGCCACACGGTCGTCCTTGGCGCCGATTTCAGCCTCGATGGCGCGCCCGACCCGCGGGTCGGATTCGGCAAGGATGGAAAATACGACACGGCCACCGGCATGGGTCTGCTGAAATCGCTGAACGGAACGCAATCGTTCACTGTGCCCGCAGGCGTCGATCCGGCGGATTATAACGAAGTCTACATCTGGTGCCTCAAATTCAACGTGCCTCTCGGCGTCGCATCCATCAACTGACGGCTTGCCAAGCGTTCGCTAACGTTCCATGGGTCGGGGGACATGCTAGCGCCCTCGACCCAAAACAAACCCGGCACCGCCATCGCCCTCAAGCTGATGGCGGTGTTTCTGTTCATGGTCATGGCCGCGATGATCAAGGAAGCGACCCAGTCCGTGCCCGCCGGGCAGGCCGTGTTCTTCCGCTCGCTCTTTGCGATGCCGATCATCCTTGGCTGGATCTGGCAACGCGGCGATCTGCGCGAGGCGCTGATCCCGGTGAACCTGATGGGCCACATCTGGCGCGGTCTGTTCGGCACATCGGCGATGGCACTGACCTTTGCGGGCCTCGCGCTTTTGCCGCTGCCCGAAGTGACGGCCATCGGCTACGCCACGCCGATGTTCACCGTCATCCTCGCGGCGCTGATGCTGGGCGAAACCGTGCGCCTGTTCCGCATAAGTGCCGTGGCGCTGGGCCTTGTCGGCGTGATGATCGTGATCTGGCCGCGCCTCAGTGTGGACACCGACACACTTGGAACGGCCGGAATGGTGGGAGCCTTGATGGTGCTGGGGGCGTCGATCCTGCGCGCGCTGGTCCAGATTCACATCCGTACGCTGGTCAAGACCGAACACACCGCCGCCATCGTTTTCTACTTTTCACTGACAGCCACGGTCCTGAGCCTGCTCAGCCTGCCCTTTGGCTGGGTCATCCCCTCGACAACCGATGCCGTTCTGCTGGTCGGTGCCGGTCTGATCGGCGGCATCGCGCAAATCCTGGTGACCTCCAGCTACCGGTTCGCCGGGGCATCGATGCTGGCGCCCTTCGACTATGCCTCGCTGATCTTTGCGGCGATCATCGGCTATTTCATCTTTGCCGAAGTGCCGACCTGGAACATGGTGGCCGGTGCCGCACTTGTTTCGCTGGGGGGCGTGCTGATCATCTGGCGCGAACGGCAACTGGGGCTGGAACGGCGCAAGGCCCGGTCGGTGACGGATCCGAAGGGTTAGGGGCGATGACAGGCCGACGCCTCTATCACCAAACCGTCGGCGCCGAACCGCAGGGTTTCGGCGGCCAGCACGTCATGCTGGTTGCGGTAGGTGATGACCAGCATTCCATATCCATGCAGGACATCCACCACCACGAATGACAGATCGGGTTGCGCGGCGAGGGCCCTGGCCCAGTAGTCGCGCAATGCGGCTTTGCCGTTCAGTTCGCCGGTGCCGACCAGCCGCATTGCCTTGTGCGAGCGAAAGGTGACGGCTTCGGAATAATGCGCAAGGATGCGGTCAACGTCGTGGGAGTTCCATGCGGCCTCCCACGCCTCGGCAAAGGCATCAAAGTCCACCGGACTTACGCGCGCACCAGCTTTTCATAGCTTTCGGCGATGTCCCGGGTGATCGCGCCGACCTCGAAATTGTAATCGGCGATCTGGCCTACCGGAGTCACCTCGGCAGCGGTACCGGTCAGCCAGCACTGCTCGAACCCTTCCAGTTCTTCGGGCATGATCACGCGCTGATGCACCTTGATCTGTTTGTCCTCAAGCATCCCGATGACGGTCTGGCGGGTCAGCCCGTTCAGGAACACATCGGCCTTGGGCGTGTGCACTTCACCGTCACGTACGAAAAAGATGTTGGCGCCGGTGCATTCCGCCACATAACCGCGATAATCCATGAACAGCGCGTCCGAACAGCCCTTGGCCTCGGCCGCGTGTTTCGACATGGTGCAGATCATGTAAAGGCCAGCGGCCTTGGCATGGACAGGGATGGTTTCGGGGCTGGGGCGCTTCCACTTGGCGATGTCGATCTTGGCGCCCTTCATCTTGGCGTCGCCGTAGTAGCTGCCCCATTCCCAGGCGGCGATGGCCAGGTGGAC
>CAZITF010000363.1:0-3043 GCA_964542095.1 uncultured Rhodobacterales bacterium | reverse complement strand
TGGCCACCTTGGCGATATCGGCCAGATCCTGATCGGTGAGGTCCGGCGCGATTTGCAGGAACACCGGCACCGTGCCGCGCACCCGCATCACTCCGTCAAGCAGGGCGGCCAGCGCCATCGGTCCCTGCAGATCGCGCAGTTTTTCGGTGTTCGGGCTCGAGACGTTCACCGTGGCAAAGTCGATATGCGGCGCGCAGTGTTGCAGCACGCGCGCAAAGTCTTCGGCCCGGTTGGCACTGTCCTTGTTGGCCCCGAGATTGAGGCCGACGGGCACCCCTTGGGGCCGTTTGGCGAGACGCCTGGCAATCGCCTCCATCCCGTCATTGTTGAAGCCGAAGCGGTTGATCGCGGCCCTGTCTTCGGGCAGGCGAAACAGGCGCGGGCGCGGATTGCCGGGTTGCGGCAGGGGGGTGGCCGCCCCCACTTCGATCCAGCCAAAGCCTGCGCGTGACAGGGGTGCGATGGCGGTGGCGTTCTTGTCGAAACCGGCGGCAAGACCAACGGGATTGGCCAGTTGCAACCCGGCGATGGTGCAGCGCAACCGGTCGCTGGTCACCGGCCCGGGCAGGTGTGCCAGCGGCGTGTGCAGCGCACGCAGGGCCAGCCCGTGCGCGGTTTCCGGATCGAGTCGGCGCAGGGCGGCGACGCCGAACTGTTCGATCGCGCGCTTCATCCAAAGCTGGTCCCGGTTTCAGATGGCCTGGAGCGGATCAGGCGTGATGTAGAGACGGCGGCCTGACGGTGAACGACGGCGCGCTGGTAGTCGGGGTCCGAGATCATGGCGAGAAAGGCATGCGCCGTCGGATAGCGGGCGATGAACATCGCATCCCACGCCTCGCCATCGGGTCCGATCAGGGTTGTCTCGAATTTGGCGCGCCACAGGATGTGGCCTCCGACCCTTTGCAGAATGGCGGCGGTGTGCTTGCCGTAAAGCGCATAGGCCTCGGCCCCGGTCAGCCCATCGCGGGCAAGGTCGTGATCGCCGGGGTAATTGGCCAGATCGCGAAAGCGCACGAGGTTGAGCATCTCGATCGGGTGGTCCCGATCAAGGCCCTTGAAGGCGTCGAATTGCGCGCGGGTGGGATCGATATGGGCCGGGCTCATGTGTCGAATCCGGGCCCGGCGGGAAACTGGTGAGCGCCGTCCACAAGGGGCAGGGGCTGGGCCCAGTGGACGTCGGCGATGCGCATGTCGCGGTACAGATGGGGAAACAACGCGCCGCCGCGCGAGGGCTCCCATTTCAGATCATCGCCCAGCCTGTCTGTCTCGACGGCGATCAGGAACAGATCCTCGACGCCCGCAAAATACCTGGCCGCCGTCTCTGCGGCCTGATCGGAGGTGGAAAAATGGACATAGCCATCGGTGACGTCGATGGGCGCACCGGCGGTGGCCCCGTCGCGGCGCAGCGTGGCCCATTCGGGGGCGCGGAAAATCTTGTAGATCAGCATGGCCACCTGATGCCTGTCGCCCGGCAAACGGTCAAGAGCGCGCTGTCACCCGTCCGTCACGTCAGCGACGCATATCTGGCTTTGACTCTCGGCGCGACTTGGAGTCACGATACCGTCATAACCAACCTGGGAGACTTCACAATGACCCGATTTCTGATGGGCACCGCAGCGCTTGCGCTGAGCGCCGGCACCGCGATGGCCGAATATTCGCTCACCATCCTGCACACCAACGATTTTCACGCGCGCTTTGAGCCGATCAGCAAGTATGACAGCGGCTGCAGCGCGGAAGACAACGCCGAGGGCAAGTGCTTTGGCGGCTCGGCCCGCCTGATCACGGCGATCAACGCAGCCCGCGCGCGGTCGAACAATTCGATCCTTGTGGATGGCGGCGACCAGTTCCAGGGCACGCTGTTCTACACCTATTACAAGGGCGCGCTGGCGGCCGAAATGATGAACCGGCTGGGCTATGACGGGATGACCGTGGGCAACCACGAATTCGACGACGGCCCCGAAGTGCTGCGCGGGTTCATGGATGCGGTGGATTTCCCTGTGCTGATGTCCAACGCGGATGTCAGCGCAGAACCGCTGCTGTCGGACGTGCTGAAAAAGTCGACCGTGATCGAGCGGGGCGGCGAAAAGATCGGCCTGATCGGCCTCACGCCCGAGGACACGGACGAGCTCGCCAGCCCCGGCGACAATGTCGCCTTTTCGGACCCGGTGGCGGCTGTGCAGGCCGAAGTCGACGCACTGACGGCGGCAGGGGTCAACAAGATCGTTGTCGTGTCCCATTCGGGATATGTCGTGGACCAGCGCGTGGCCGCCGAAACCACGGGCGTGGATGTGATCGTGGGGGGGCACTCCAACACGCTGCTGGGTGACATGGACCGCGCCGAGGGGCCTTACCCCACCATGGTCGGCAACACCGCGATCGTGCAGGCCTATGCCTACGGCAAGTTCCTGGGCGAGTTGAACGTGACGTTCAACGATGCCGGTGAAGTCACCGAAGCCTCCGGTCAGCCGCTGATCATGGATGCGGCCGTCGCCGAGGATGAAGGTGTCAAGGCGCGGGTCGCCGAAGCGGCGGTGCCGCTCGATGAAATCCGCAACATGGTCGTGGCCGAAGCTGCATCGCCCATTGGCGGCGACCGCGAGGTGTGCCGGGCCATGGAATGCTCGATGGGCACGCTTATCGCGGACGCCATGCTGGACCGGGTCAAGGAACAGGGGATCGAGATCGCGATCCAGAATGGCGGCGGTATTCGCGCCTCGATCGATGCCGGGCCGATCACCATGGGCGAAGTGTTGACGGTGCTGCCGTTTCAGAACACGCTGTCGACCTTTCAGGTGACAGGCGCGACCGTGCTGGCTGCTCTTGAAAACGGTGTGAGCCAGATCGAGGAAGGCGCGGGCCGCTTCCCGCAGGTGGCGGGTATGACCTTTGCCTTCGATGCGTCCAAACCTGCCGGCGCGCGTGTGAGCGATGTCATGGTGGGCGGTGCGCCGATCGACCCCGACAAGCTCTACGGCGTTGTGTCCAACAACTATGTGCGCAACGGCGGGGATGGCTATGACATGTTCAAGACTGCGACGAATGC
>CAZITF010000362.1:0-3044 GCA_964542095.1 uncultured Rhodobacterales bacterium | reverse complement strand
AGACTTCGCCCGGTTTCGCGCCGCGTCCGCCGCCGATGATGGCGGCCATCGACGCGGTGTGGTGCGGTTCGCGAAAGGGGCGGTCCATGGAAATGCCGCCTGCATCCAGCAACCCGGACAGCGAGTGGATCATCGAGGTTTCCAGCGCCTCCATCGCGGACAGCGGTGGCAGGATTCCCGGCAGGCGCGCGGCCAGCATGGATTTGCCCGACCCCGGAGTGCCCACCATCAACAGGTGGTGGCGCCCGGCGGCGGCGACTTCGAGTGCGCGTTTGGCCCGTTCCTGTCCCTTGACATCGCGCAGGTCGGGCAGGCCGGTGCCACTGGCGATCTGTCCCGCCCTGGCCGGTTCCAGAGGCACCTGACCGGTATAGTGGCGTACCACATCCGACAGGGTGGCGGCGGCGATCACCTTGGTCGCATCGACCCACGCCGCCTCTGACCCGGAACCGGCGGGGCAGAGAAGCCCCCGATCCTGTTCGGCGGCGGCCATCGCGGCGGGCAGTGCCCCGAGCACGGGCATCAGCGTGCCGTCAAGAGAGAGTTCGCCCAGTGCGACCGTCCCTTCGACCGCGTCGGTGGGCAGGATGCCGAGGCCAGCCAGAAGCGAGAGGGCGATGGGCAGGTCGAAATGCGATCCTTCCTTGGGCAGGTCGGCGGGCGAAAGGTTGATCGTGATCCGTTTGGAGGGCAGCGCGATGGACATCGCCGTCAGCGCCGCCCGCACCCGTTCGCGCGCCTCGGACACGGCCTTGTCCGGCAGGCCGACGATGGAAAAAGCGGGCAGGCCGGGCGTCATGGCGCATTGCACCTCGACTTCGCGCGCCTCGACCCCCTGAAATGCCACTGTATAGGCCCGCGTCACCATGGTTTTCCCCTGTCCGGACAGGGTTAATGGCTAGCGGGGCTAGGTTTACGATTGGTTAACGCGCGTCGAGAGGGTGCAGGCGGATTTTGGACCACTGAAGATCAGGCCGGCCAGTCCGTGGTCTTGACGCCCATGTCGTAGGGGAAGGGGTCGTAAGTGACCTTCAGCCCTTCGGCCCGCCATGCCTTGAAGGCCGGGTCGCTGATCGTTGTCATGCAATAGGCGCGGGCGGAGTCGCTGACCGGCAGGTCATAGCCGATGATCCGCGCACAGACCGGGGCATAAAAGCAGTCCGCCAGGGAGTAGTCCCCGAGGAGCCACGGGCCATCGGTCTTGAACTGTGCCGCGTGAGCCCAGAGCGTTTCGATACGTGCAAGATCCGTGCGAATGGCATCCGTGGTTTGAAACCCCTGGTTCACGTGCTGCAATTGCATCGGGCATTCGCCCCTGAGCGCGGAAAACCCGCTGGCCATTTCTGCACACAGCCAGCGTGCGGTGGCGCGCGCCGCGGCCCCTGCGGGCCACATGCCGCGATCAGGATGCGCTTCGGCCAGTGTTTCGGCCATGGCCGTGCTTTCCCCGACCACCGTGCCCTGCGGTGTTCTCATCACGGGTACCAGCCGCGCCGGGGCAACCTTTGCGAGGTCATCCGCCATGGTTCCGGAATAAAGCCCGACCAGATGAGTGCGGTGGGGAATGTCGAATTTCTGCATCATCAGCCAGCCGCGCAGGGACCAGCTGGAAAAGGTGCGATCGCCGATATAGAGGTCATATGTCATGGGGGCGGACGCTAGTCGGCGGCCATATGTGCTGGCCAACGCCGTTTTGTGGTCCCTGCCATCACGGACAGTGATTGATATGCCGCGCCGCGCCCAGCCGTGGGATCAGCGTGGTCACCGACAGGTTGTCGATCTTGTGGGCCAGTACGTCCTTGGCCGCGAGCCTCAGCACCGCCTGCATTTGCGTTAGGATCACGCCGAAATGGGCGACGGCGATGATCTCGGCGTCGGGGTAGGCCGCCTCGACCCGGCGTACGGCCGTTGCGACGCGCGCGGCTGACGCATGCCAGCTTTCTCCGCCCGGCGGGCTGTGGTGGCCCGGGTCCTCCCAATAGGCGCGGCTGAGGTCGGGGTGCCAGTCGGATACGGTTGCAAACCCCACCCCGTCCCAGGTGCCGAAGTGGAATTCGCGCAAGCCAGGATCGTGGGGCAGGCGGGTGCGCGCGCCCTGGATCGCGGTTGCCGTATCGACAGAGCGGGTGAGGTCGGAGGAGATCACCAGAGCATTTTGCGGCAAATGCGCGCGCAGCCTTTCGAGTGCGGCCACGTCCGACAGGTCCGCCGGAGCGTCGCGCCAGCCCGTAAAGCTTTTCTGATGGGTCGGGCCATGGCGGACCCAGTGCCACGTGGTCATGGCGGGTCGCCCTTGAGGGTCCGTGCCAGACCCGCCACCACATGCACGACGCAATCGGCCTGCGCGGCCAGCGCAATGTTGAGCCGCCCTTGGGCCTCGCGAAAGCGGCGGGCGAGTGCGTTGTCGGGGACGATGCCTTGTCCGACCTCGTTTGACACCACCACCACCGGTGCGGCGCAGGTGCCAAGTGCATTCAGCAGTACGGTTTGCGCGGCGTCGTTTTCGGGCCCGTCCAGCATCAGATTGGTCAGCCACATGGTCGCACAATCCAGCAGAACCGCCTGATCGGGTGTTGCCCGGCCCAATGGTCCGGCGAGGTCGGTTTCGGCATCGATGGTGATCCAGTCGGGGGTCCGACGGGCGCGGTGCCGGTTGACCTTGGTCTGGATTTCATCATCCCAGATTCGCGCCGTCGCCAGGTAGACTGGATTTAACCCGCTGTTTGTGATTATGTTTTCAGCAACCTGCGATTTTCCCGACGCAGCGCCTCCCAGCACGAGGGTCAGAAAGGGCAACATTTTCGACCTCGTGAGTGAACCAATGGGCGATCCCGTGCGTAACCATATCGAATGCGCAAAACAAGCATAACATCCACAGGGGGATGATTGAGATGCCATTGGACACTGCCCGAGAGTTTTCACTGTCACGGACAGCGATGAAAGCCGAACTGCTGGATGCCGAGACCGAACTGCGACTTGCCTATGCCTGGCGCGACGAACGTGACGAGGCAGCGCTGCCCCGCCCCATCACCGCCTATAGGCGT
>CAZITF010000361.1:0-3055 GCA_964542095.1 uncultured Rhodobacterales bacterium | reverse complement strand
CCACGGTCCACTACAACATGGGCGGCATCCCGACCAATTACTGGGGCGAGGTGCTGGCCCCCACCAAGGACAACCCCGACAACGTCTCGCCCGGTCTGATGGCGGTGGGCGAAGCAGGCTGTGCGTCCGTTCACGGGGCCAACCGGTTGGGGTCGAACTCCCTGATCGACCTCGTGGTGTTCGGTCGTGCGGCGGCCATCCGTGCCGCCGAAATCGTCGATCCCAAATCCGCTGTGCCCACGCCCAACCTGCGCTCGGTCGAGGCCGCGTTCAGCCGGTTCGACGGGCTGCGCTATGCCAAGGGCCACGTGCCCACGGCCGAACTGCGGCTCGAGATGCAAAAGACCATGCAGGCCGATGCCGCCGTCTTCCGCACCGACAAGACGCTGGCCGAAGGTCAGAAAAAGATGGAAGACGTCGCCGCCAAGCAAAGCGACCTCAAGGTCACCGACACCTCGCTGGTGTGGAATTCGGATTTGATGGAGACGCTGGAACTGACCAACCTGATGCCCAACGCCGTGGCCACCATCACCGCCGCCGCCGCGCGCAAGGAAAGCCGGGGCGCCCATGCGCACGAGGACTATCCCGACCGCGACGACAAGAACTGGCGCAAGCACAGACTCGCTCGTGTGGTTCAAGGGCAGCGAAGCGAGCCTGGGCTATCGCGGCGTGATCACCAAGCCGCTGACCAGCCACAACGACGGCGGGATCGACCTGAAAAAGATCGCACCCAAGGCACGGGTGTACTAGGCCCGCATGTCCCAAAGCCTCAGTATCCAGGACTCGACGGCACTTGCCCCTGCGCAGGTGCTGCGGGTCTATGGCATGCGCCGGTCCGGCAACCACGCGGTCATCGACTGGATGATGCGCAACGCGCCTTCCGGGGCGGGGCTGTTCATGAACAACTGCAAGCCGAACCGCGATCCGCTGAAAACGGCGCGCGGTCTGGCGGCCTATGCGGACGGGACCGAGCTGGCGCTGGACTCCGAAGCCGACAAGCTGCGCGCGGCCGGGCCCACCCCGTTCACCCTTGTCAGCTTTGAGGACACGATGCCGCCGCCCGAGCGCAAGGCGCTGTTCGCGGCACCTGAAACCTGCGTGATCATCTATCGCAGCTTTCTGCACTGGGCCGCGTCGCTGCTGCGCAAGATCCAGCGCAACAAGGGCTATGGCCCGCTCGAACGGATGCGGGTGATGATGCAGGCGATGCGCACCTACGGCGACATGCTGGGCCGGGTGCGGGACGATGATGTGGTGCCGGTCTGCTATGACGACTGGAAACAGGACGAAAGCTATCGCCGCGCCACCCTCGACCGGCTGGCCCTGCCCGGGCGCGACCTCGATCTCGGGGCGGTGCAGCGCTATGGCGGCGGGTCGTCCTTTCAGGGCAAGGACGCAACGGCAAACGCACTGGCCACCGACGAACGGGCCGCGCAGATGGCACGGGACCTCGAATATCAGCTGGTGCTCTGGACAGCGGCGCGCGACCTCGATTTCATGGTGGCGCTGGCCGAGGTGTTTCCAGAGGATGCCGAGCGCCTGTCCGGCCTGCTGGATACCGCAACCGCAAAGGTGACATTGCCATGATGATGAGACTGCTTGCCCTGTCCGCCCTCGTGGCCCTGACAGCCTGCGAAAATGCGACCCTGGCCGTGGACGATGCCGCGCGGCGCAGCGCGAAACTGGCGGTGTCCGAAATCGTCGTCACCCGTTTCCCGGTGGTGCCCAAGGCACTGATCACACCGTTCACCGATTGCGTGATCGACAATTCCTCGGCGCGCGAGATCGGCGTCTTTGCGCGCGACGCGGTGATCGGCGTGTCCGACACCACCGCCGCCCTCGTGCGCACGGTGCTGGAACGCCCCGAAACGCAGCAATGCGTGGTGCGCGCGGGCGTCAGCACGCTGGGCACGGGATAGCGGGCGAACCATGATTGACCATTTCAAACGACAGACCAGAGCGAAGGATACAACGGACCAATGATTGTGCGGATATTTTGGGCGGCTCTGGCCGTACTCACCCTCTCGACCACCCTTGCCCTGGCGGATGCCCAGCGACTGGCGGCGCAGAAATGCGCGCTCAGCACGCGGGCACCGGGCAATTACAACGTCTCGAACGCGCCGGGCCTGCCCCACGTGCTGCCCGGACAGGGCGGCACCACCGACGGGGCCGCGCGGATCAATGACTGCCTCAAGGATGCCTACGGCGTGCAATACGGGGCCAGACCGGGCACCACGCCCGCCGCCGACATTACCCCGCAAACCGCCGCCGCGACCGTGCAGGAATGCAAACGGATCCGCAATCGCAGGGTCGGCACCGGGGTGGCCGCCACCGTCGGGGTGATTGCCGCTCTGGGTGATCCGTATACCGCCGCAACCATCGGCGGCATTGTCGGGGTCAGAGCCGGCATGAAACGCGAAAACCAGCGCTATGCCGATTGCGTCGCCGCCGCCACTGCCCCGCCCGTCGATACCAATGCGGCCATCTACGTGGGTTGCAGCCGCAGGGGCGGGGTGATGCGGCAGGGCACATCCCTGTGTGTGGCACCGTGACCGATTGCGCGCGCGCCGCCGCCCGCGCTATCACCGCAGCGACGCGCACGACCCAGCCGACACCGTCTCTTGAAAGGATCTTTTCATGGTTCAACTGACGCTTCCCAAGAACTCCCGCATCCAGACGGGCAAGACATGGCCCAAGCCCGAAGGGGCGACCA
Source organism: uncultured Rhodobacterales bacterium (assembly GCA_964542095.1). Taxonomy (GTDB): domain Bacteria; phylum Pseudomonadota; class Alphaproteobacteria; order Rhodobacterales; family Rhodobacteraceae; genus Tateyamaria. The sequence continues at coordinate 342 of CAZITF010000361.1, read as the reverse complement.
ACGTGCGCAAGTTCAGCATCTATCGCTGGAACCCGGATGACGGCAAAAACCCGCAAGTGGACAATTACTTTGTCGACATGGACACCTGCGGCCCGATGATCCTGGACGCGCTGATCAAGATCAAGAACGAGATCGACCCGACGCTGACCTTCCGCCGCTCCTGCCGCGAAGGGATCTGCGGGTCCTGTGCGATGAACATCGACGGGATCAACACGCTGGCCTGCATCTATGGCATGGACGAGATCAAGGGCGACGTCAAAATCTACCCCTTGCCGCACATGCCCGTGGTCAAGGACCTGATCCCGGACCTCACGCACTTTTACGCGCAACACGCCTCGATCA
>CAZITF010000360.1:0-3057 GCA_964542095.1 uncultured Rhodobacterales bacterium | reverse complement strand
AGATCACGTGGAAATATCTCCACTATACCTTGAAACAAGGGCGGATTTGCCTAAGCCGGGCCTGTTTGGGGTTTCCACTCACAACAATGTCAAAATGCGGAAAATTGCCGATGGGGAACGCGGGTCTGACGTTACAAAGATCTGACAACCTGGTGAGCGGGGCTTATTTTACTCACCTGCCGTTGCGAACTATGTGACAAGCAACCGCAAAACCGTTGGAGAACCGTGAATGGCCTACCGCTGGAAGAACGATCTGACCCGCGCCGATGCGACGCCTTTTGGCGCATATATGAACCGCCGTCAGCTGATGGGCGGCGCGCTCGGTTTGGGGGTTGTCGGCGCGGCGGGAGCAGCGCGTGCCACAGAGGACGCGCTGGTGCCGAATGCGTGGGAGGATATCACGCAATACAACAACTTTTACGAGTTCGGGACCGGCAAGGGGCATCCCGCCGCCTATGCGGATGCGCTGACGACCGATCCCTGGACTGTCACGATCGACGGGATGGTAGAGCGGCCCGGCGCGTTCGATTTCAAGGATATCATGGCCGAGATGACCGTCGAGGAGCGCATCTATCGGCTGCGCTGCGTCGAGGCGTGGTCGATGGTCGTGCCCTGGAACGGGTTCGAGCTGGCCGACCTGCTGGCGCTGGCGGGCGTGAAGCCCGAAGCCAGGTTCGTTCGGTTCGAAACACTGTACCGCCCTGCGGAGATGCCGGGCCAGAGATCGGCCTGGATCGACTGGCCCTATATCGAAGGCCTGCGGGTGGACGAGGCGCTGCATCCGCTGACCATCATGGCCACGGGGATCTATGGCAAACCGATCCCGAACCAGAACGGTGCGCCGCTGCGTCTGGTGGTGCCGTGGAAATACGGGTTCAAGTCGATCAAATCCATTGTCCGCATCACCCTGACCGACGAACAGCCCGTCGGTACATGGGAGCAGCTGCTGCCGCAGGAATACGGGTTCTACAGCAATGTGAACCCCGAAGTGGATCACCCGCGCTGGAGTCAGGCGACCGAGCGTGTCGTCGGCGGCGGGCTGTTTTCCAAGCGAAAGGACACGCTCATGTTCAACGGATACGGCGAAGAGGTGGCGCACCTGTACGAAGGTATGGATCTGCGCGCGAATTATTGATGGAAAATCGCAAGCTCTTGCGCATTGGCGGCATCGGAACGGTTGTGACGGCTGTGTGTTGTTTCACGCCGATCCTGGTGGTCGCGCTGAGCGCGCTTGGACTGGTGGGGACGATTGCCTATCTCGACATGGTTCTTTTTCCGATGCTGTTCATGTTTATCCTTTTGCTGTCGGTGGCGTTGTTCACAAGGATGCGGCGCAATGGCTGAGCTGAAATCGACGCTGATCTGTCCACACTGTCGCCACGCCAGCGACGAGACGATGCCGACCGATGCCTGCCAGTGGTTCTATGAATGCACGGGTTGCGGCACCGTCCTGAAGCCTCTGGTCGGGGACTGCTGTGTGTATTGTTCCTATGGGACTGTCCCGTGCCCGCCGGTTCAGGGCGGGGAGTCGTGTTGCGCATGAGTCTGGTGGATTGGTTGAATGGATGGGCTCGCAAGGTTCCCACCTGGACGTTATATATAGCGTACCTCATTCCGGTGCCTGTTCTCCTGTACATGGCGCAGACCGGGGGCCTTGGCCGCGAGCCGATCAATGCGCTGGAGCGTGAGTTGGGCCTGATTGCGTTGCAGCTGCTGGTTATAGGACTGTGCATCACGCCATTGCGGCGGTTTTTCGGTCTCAACCTTATCAAGTTTCGCCGCACCATCGGGCTTTTGGCCTTTACCTATCTCGTCCTGCATCTGCTGGTCTGGGTCGTGCTGGACATGAACCTGCTGTGGGGACAGATGTGGGCGGACATCAGGAAGCGGCCTTATATCACCGTCGGCATGGCCGCCTTTGCCCTGTTGGTGCCGCTGGCTGTGACATCCAACAACCGATCCGTGCGCGCCCTTGGGGCGACGTGGCGCAAGCTGCATCTGCTGGTCTATCCGGCCGCAATCCTTGGGGCGACGCATTTCGTGATGGTGCAGAAGGTTTGGGAAACAGAACCGCTGATTTACCTCGCCGCGCTGATCGGGCTCACCGCTCTGCGCATTCAGCGGGATGCGAGGCTGCCGGTGCGGGGGTAGATCCCAGTAGGGTCGAAAGTACCCGCCGCCGGTTATTGTTTCTGGCCCGACCCGATACGCAGAAGGGAGTCGAACACCTGCACGGGGCGGGCGGTGAGGACGTTATTGCGATGATCGTCGTTGCGTTGAGCGCAGCAAGCGATGCGTCGCCGCCGCTGATCCGCGTCGGAATGCCAGTTAAGACAGGAAGGACGGCCCCACGGGGTCGCAGTTTTGCGTTTTGCGGGGCGAGTCGGGGGGTGAATCGGAATCATCTGCCTGCTTCCGCAGTGATTCATCTGTGATTCACCACCCGAGTCCGCCGACTCTTGGGGATAGGTCTGGGGATAACCCTATATCTAGCGGTTGGAGCCCCTCAGAGGGATGTTAGCGTGAGTAATTTTCTGCCGATTTGACCTGGGGTCCGCGAAATATCATTGCCTAAAAGCATGTTTTTGCACGGAAAATGGTCTTTTTCGAAAAAAGATGAGGTTTCTGCAAAAAAGCACTTGCGGGTATCCCGCACTAACCGTAGAACCCCCCTCACCGGCGGCGCAGAGATGCACCAACGGGGCGCCAGACGGGCGGGACGGAGCGGAAACGCAACAGACCGAGACGAGACGCAAGAATAAAATCAGAGGTAATCGAGGCGGGGCGCGCCAAAGAAGTTAGGGCGCATCCAGTCACTTTTGTCTCTACGCTCTTTGAAATTGATGATAACTGAAGAGATATGTGGGCGGTTTGGTTCATTTCGATGGATCAACCTCGACATATCGCGCTGGTAGGGGCAACCCGATAATCCAGTGTCAGCTTCACTGTTTGGACGGTTTCTTGTTTTCTTATGAAAACCTGAAGCACAACAAACAGAAGACTGATCTTGATCCTTTGCAGGATTGAGATCGATGTGCAGAGGTTCGAACGTCAAGG
>CAZITF010000359.1:0-3064 GCA_964542095.1 uncultured Rhodobacterales bacterium | reverse complement strand
CATGATCGAGGCCGAATGCGCCAAGCTCAGCGCCCAGACCGGGACCGAAATCATCGCCCACCCGTTTGAAAACCTGCTGATCGATGCCGCCGCCGACGTGGGCGCGCAGATCATCGTGCGAGGCCTGCGCGCGGTGGCCGATTTCGAGTACGAATTCCAGATGGTCGGCATGAATCGCAAACTCAACGACAGCATCGAGACGGTGTTTCTGATGGCCGAACCTGAACATCAGGCGATCGCCTCCAAACTGGTCAAGGAAATCGCGCGCCTTGGCGGGGATGTCAGCAAATTCGTCACGCCGCTGGTCAATGACGCGCTGAAAAATCGCTTCAAGAACGGCGACTGACGGCGCTCAGACCAACGTGCGCAACCGCTCTGCCGTCTGCGGCATCCGCGCCAGAGAGGCCTCGATCCGGTGGCGCCAGCGCGGACCCTGCGCGCGCGCGACCTCAAAAGCCTCTGCCAGATCGTCGGGGCGATCCTCGGCCAGCACCTCCACCAGAAACGCCGCCTGCGCGCGGTCCTTGCGCGCCTTGGCCCGGTCCGGCCCTTCGCGACGGCGGTCGGCCACGATCAACTTGTGGATGGCGTATTTTTCCGGGCGGGGGATTTGCACCAGAATGCCCGACCGATACAGGGCGACGGCGTGAATAGGTTCTGAAATCAGGTAGTTGAGGTAATTGAGCCCCTGCGCGCTGACCCCAAGGCTGGGCAGCGGTTTCACGCTTTCATCCCCAAAGGCCGGCGTCAGGAATTCCACCATCCCCGCCCCGGCACTTTGCCGCCAGCGCCAGACCTGACGGTCAAACACCCCGGGTACGGGGTCGAATTTCAGAGCACCCAGAATCGCGCCGGGGTCTTCCTCGACCCGGTCCTCCAGCGCGACGGACAGCCGCTCGAAACTGGCAAAATCGATGTCTTCGGTGCGCGCCATCTCGTCCGCGTCGAACCGCACCCCCAACTCGCCCTGATATAGGCCATAGGCCGCCGTGCCGATCATCGTCCCCCCGAGGCGAAACATGCCCGCGCGCGCGAATGCCGCCAGCATCGACCCGGTGTCGCGGTCAAGCGCCAAGAACCCTTCGGCGCGCAGCGTGCGCGCAAGGCGGCCCATGGTCTTGCGCCGCGCGTCGCTGTCGGCCTTCAGCGCGGTCGCGCGTTCCAGCCGGGCGCGCAATTCGGGGCTGTCCTCGCCCAGATACCGGCTTTTCATTTCGGTCCCGAGGCGGAATTTGTCATAAAGATAGGTGCGTCCGTTGCGCCGTCGCTCCTCGAGACTGCCGATCAGCGCCGAGGCGCGTTCGTCCAGATGCAGGCGCAACAGGTCCTGATAGGCGACCTGCGCAGCGCGGGAATGGGAGTGTATTTCCATGTGCATCAAATAATAGTTTGCTGCACATCACGCAAGCGAATTTGTGTGCAGCAAGGAATTTACTGATGCACATATGCTGCTATTTGGTCATCCGCCCCGAGGCAAGCGATTGCGGGTCCGCACATCCGATAATCGCATAATCCCCCGGTGCCAGACCCATCCGGGTGCAAACAGCTTCGGACGGGGCATTGCCGGGCTCCACCCCGGTCATGAACCGGCGATAGCCATACTCGGACGCCATTTCAATCAGCACCTGCGCCCCGAGGATCAGCGCCAACCGCTCGCCGCGGCGCGATGGATCAGTGGCCAGCATGCCCCACCACGCCTGATCGCCAAACCCGCCATGCGCGGTGTGGGCAAAGGCGGAGGCCGCGGCACAGGACACCACCGCTCCGGCGCTGTCGACCGCATAAAGGCACACGGACGGGTGCAACATGCCACGCATCGCCGCTCCGCTCAGCGGCAGCACGCCACAGCCCAGCGCCATTTGCGCAAAGGAGTCCATATGGGCTTCAGAGGTGGATGCATCCATGCGATGCACGGTGATGTCCTGCGGCATGGCCAGCGTATCGACCACCTCCCGCGCGGCTGTCAGGGGCGTGTCCGTGCCTTCCCATCTGGCATAGTGCAGGGGGATCAGGCCGCGTTTCTCCAGCGCGGAAACGAGGGCAGGCACGTCCGCCACGGGCACGGCGGAATAGTTCGAGTTGCCCTGCACACGCGCCAGCGCCGCCAGCTCATCGACGCTACCGTCCCGCGGCGTGACCAGCCCGACCGTGCGCCCGTAATAGCTGAACCGCGGATCATCCCGCAGCAACTCGGCCAATGCCTTGCCGCGCCGCAGGACGGCGCGTTGATCGTCATTGCCGAAATATTCGTCCTGCGCCATGGTCCCGACCCTGTCCCATACTGGTGCGTCAGCTTGGGCCGTGCGCTGTGCCAAGTCAAACCATGTCGGCGATCACCAGAACGCCGCGCGTGGGGGCACCGGGGACGGGCGGTCTTCTTCCACCGTCAAGCGTTGGAAGATTCTGAACGCGCCTCCGTAACCCACTGAAAAATATGAGGCGCTTGCCTGCCCGACGCCGAGATACGAAAAAAGGGCGCCCCGAGAGGACGCCTTTTCTCAAACCTGTCTGTGGCCCCAGCCCTCAGAGGAATTTGCCCATTGCCACAGCCGTGTCGGCCATCCGGTTGGAAAAGCCCCATTCATTGTCATACCAGGTCAGGATCCGGCACATCGTGCCGTCCATCCCTTTGGTCTGATCGGTGGCAAAGATCGACGAATGCGGGTCGTGGTTGAAATCCGAGCTGACCAGCGGCGCGTCTGTGTAACCCAGCACCCCCTTGAGCGGACCCGCGTTGGTGGCGGCCTTGATCGCGGCGTTGATCTCTTCGACGGTGGTGGCGCGCGCGGCCTCGAATGTCAGGTCCACGACCGATACGTTCGGCGTCGGCACCCGGATCGCCACCCCGTCGAGCTTGCCCGCCAGTTCCGGCAGCACCAGACCCACGGCCTTGGCCGCCCCGGTCGAGGTCGGGATCATCGACAGAGCCGCCGCACGGGCGCGGTAGAGATCCTTGTGCATCGTATCCAGCGTCGGCTGGTCGCCGGTGTAGCTGTGGATCGTGGTCATGAACCCTTTGACGATGCCGATTTCGTTGTGCAGCACGTGAGCGACAGGCGAGAGG
>CAZITF010000358.1:307-3067 GCA_964542095.1 uncultured Rhodobacterales bacterium | reverse complement strand
GTCACCATCATGGGCAACGGCAAACGCCACGACATTCCCGTTGAAAAGGTGACGCCGGTGGACGCCACTGGCGCGGGCGACCAGTTTGCCGCCGGGTTCATCTATGGCCTGGCGACGGGCCGCGATCTGGGCACCTGCGGGCGCATGGGCAACCTGTGCGCGGCCGAGGTGATCAGCCATGTGGGTCCGCGGCCCCAGGTGGACATGAAGCAACGGTTCGCGGCCGCCGGTCTGGAATAGGGATGCTGAGCGACGGCTATCACGACGTGCCGCCGGGCAAGGTTGCGATGGTGGTCACCTACCTCGAGATGCGCGCGCCGCAGTTGCGTGGTGCGCCCTTGCCCGAGGGGCTGGATTTCGTCGAAATTACGCCGGATGTCGCCACCTATCGCGACCTGTTTCGCCGGGTCGGCGAAGACTGGTTGTGGTTTGGCCGCACGCTGCTGTCGGATGACGCATTGAGTGCCATTCTGGACGATCCGGCCACCCGCATCTTTACCCTGAAGAAAGACGGACAAGCCGAAGCCTTGCTGGAACTGGATTTCCGCAAGGACGGCGAATGCGAACTGGCCTATTTCGGGCTGACCGCCGCCCTGATCGGCAGCGGCGCGGGGGCGTATCTGATGGACCGTGCGGTCGAGATTGCCTTTGCCGCGCCCATCGCGCGGCTGCACGTTCACACCTGCACCATCGACAGCCCGCATGCGTTGTCCTTTTACCAGCGGTCCGGGTTCACGCCCATCATGCAAAGGATCGAAATTGCCGATGATCCCCGGATCGCGCATGGGTATGAGCGAAGCCTTGCGCCGCATGTCCCGCTCATCGATCCCTAACGCAGGTTCGAAGGCGCGCATTTTCGCCCGGCAAGGCAGTCGCGCAGCTCCTTGATCTGTTCCTGTTTGGGATTGCCGAACAGAAAACCGCCACAGGCATTGGTGTGCAGCACATAGCTGTGCGAGGTCTTGCGCAGAAATCCGAGCATCTCTCCCGGCTCGGGCGACGGACACCATGGCCCTGCGCATTGCACCTCGAGCACCACGTCCGTCTCGAAGGCTTGCGGCACGCCGCGCGGACCCAGCGCCTCACCCTTGAACGTTGCCGGGATCAGTGTCGTCGGGGGCACCTCTGTCTGCTTTTCCCAATCGACCTTGGGCAGCAATGCGGGATCAAAGGTCAGCTTGCCCAGCACGGGCACATAGCCCTCCTCGGCGTTGGCAGCCTCAAGATAGGCGTCGCTGACGCCATAAGGCATGCAGGACAGGGCAAAGGCCGGCAAGGGCAGAACCATCAACGCAAGAACCAGAAAACGCATACCTTACCTTCCTTCACCCCGGAACGGAATCAGGCCCGTTCAGCCACTTTCAGATGTGATATGGGCGCCGTTGTTATGCAATAACAGGGGTCGGATCCAGCCTACAGGTGATCGGCGAACGATTCGAGCACCGCGACATAGACGTTGCGTTTGAAAGGCACGATGGCGTCCGGCAGGTCCGCAGGGGCCATCCAGCGCCACGCCGAAAATTCGGGATCGTCGGTTTCGATATTCACCTGATCATCGGTTCCCTTGAACCGCAACAGGAACCATTTCTGCTCCTGCCCGCGATACTTGCCCTTCCACAGCTTGGGGATGAGGTCGTGGGGCAGTTCGTAGGGAATCCAGCCATCGGATTCCGCGATCACCTCGACGAGATCGGGGCTGATGCCGGTTTCTTCCTCCAACTCGCGCAGGGCGGCGGTGCGGGCGTCTTCGCCCTTGTCGATACCGCCTTGGGGCATCTGCCATGCGTCCGTGTAGTGGTCCTTGCGTTGCCCCACCCAGACCTCGCCCGCGGCATTGATCACCATCACGCCGACATTGCGGCGATAAGGCAGTGTGTCGATGTGGTCGGGGGTCATCTCAGCAACTTCTCCATCTCTGCGCGCGCCAGCGTGTACCCGGCGCGTTCGACGCTTTCGCGGGCGATAACATGAAAGCCATGCGCGGCGAAAGCGCGCTCGGCCATCAGGCTGGCATGGGTCCAGAGTCGCGGGCAGGACTGCGCTACGGCATGGGCCTCAAGGGCAGCGAAAAGGGCCGAAAATACGCCTTGCCCCTGCGCGACTGCGTCCACAAAAGCCAGGTTGACATACCCTCCCTCGGCCAGGGTCACGAAACCGACCGGCACGGCATCCCGCGTGGCGACCCAGACGGCTTGCCTCTTCAGCTTGTCCTCCCACGCGGCATCCTGGGGCGGTGCCGCCAGCCATGCGACCTTCTGGCCCTCCGAGTACAGACTGGGGCCCTCGTGAATTGCACGCCACATCACGTGCCCCAGCGCGTCCGCCTCGCCCGCCTCCATCAACCTGACTTCGACCATTCAGCACCCCTTGATGACGCCGCGTTGCACGTGACTTTGGCTGCCATATACATGACACCAAGCACAAACTGCGTCCGGGAGGAACCAATGACCGCGTATCCCCATCTGCTCGCCCCTCTTGATCTTGGTTTTACCACGCTGAAGAACCGCGTGCTGATGGGGTCGATGCACACCGGTCTTGAGGAAACCAAGGACTGGAACCGCGTGGCCGAATTCTATGCCGAACGCGCGCGGGGCGAGGCTGGGCTGATGGTCACGGGCGGGATCGGGCCGAACCTCGAAGGATCCGTGCTACCCGGTGCGGCGATGATGACGACAGATCAGGACATCGAACATCATTCCGTCGTCACCAAACGGGTGCATGACGCGGGCGGCAAGATCGCGATGCAGATCCTGCATGCGG
>CAZITF010000358.1:0-295 GCA_964542095.1 uncultured Rhodobacterales bacterium | reverse complement strand
CTATGGGCCGATGTGCGTGGCCCCGTCGGCCATCAAATCGCCGATTTCGCCGTTCCCCCCAGCCGAACTGGACGAAGAGGGTATCGAAAAGCAGATCAGCGATATCGTCGCCACTGCCGAGCGTGCGCGGGAGGCGGGTTATGACGGGGTCGAGATCATGGGGTCCGAGGGCTATTTCCTGAACCAGTTTTTGGTGACCCATACCAACCACCGCACGGATCGCTGGGGCGGCAGCTATGAAAACCGGATGCGCCTACCGGTAGAGGTCGTGCGCCGTGTCCGCGCCGCCGTGGGA
>CAZITF010000357.1:0-3080 GCA_964542095.1 uncultured Rhodobacterales bacterium | reverse complement strand
GGCGCTTTCCTCCCAGGTCAGGTGTTTGGGGCGCGGCATCAACTGCTGGCTTTGCACGCGGGTGAACTGGCCGAACGAGCCGTCGGGCGTCTCGTAACCCCAGATGCGCTGGGTCGGTGAATACATCGGATCGCCGCCGTTGCAATGTTCGTCATCGCCGTCGTCCTGGTTGCAATGCACCACGACCTCGTCGCCGACCTTCCAGCGTTTCACGCGATCGCCCACGGCCCAGACGATACCCGATGCGTCCGATCCGGCGATGTGATAGGGTTGCCTGTGCCCGTCGAAAGGGCTGATCGGCTGGCCGAGCGCGGCCCAGACACCGTTGTAGTTCACGCCCGCCGCCATCACCAGAACCAGCACGTCATTGCTGTCCAGCGTCGGGACGTCGACGACCTCTTGCAGCATGGCCGTGTCGGGGTCGCCGTGGCGTTCGCGCCGGATCGCCCACGCATACATCTGCTTGGGGACATAGCCCATCGGGGGCAGTTCACCCATCTCGTACAGGTCTTTTTCAGGTGCCTCGTAGGGCGCGATGGTCGTGTCAGGTGCAAGGTCGAGTGCCATGTCAGCCTCCGGATCAGAAATATGTGCCGCAGTGCAGAATCGCGGCCTCTGAAGGCTGAATATGGCCTCAAACGCAATAATGCAACAACCGCAACGGCATTTTTGTAATTTTATGACTTTGCGGTCGCAGCAAGTATTTCTGCGCCTGCGGCATCCTCTGGCAACAGATGCGCAATGGAACGGGCGTAGAAGATCAGGATATCCTTCTGCCCCGGTTCGACAATCCAGTGGTCGTTTTCCAGCTTGAGGATGCCACGGCGGTGCAGACCGGTCAGCCCGCGCTGAACCTCACCGGCCAGTTCATCCGGCGCGACAGCGCAGTTCCGTGCCGGTGCCTGCGCCATCAGCGCGCGCACCTTTTCAACCAGATCGCTGACCCCGATGCGACCGTCGCGCAGCAACACATGGGAGATCAGCGGCACGGCAAGAACCGGCATCACCTCACCGATCCGCTGCATCAGGGTTTGCGACAGCGCGTCGACATCACTCAGCCCGCTTTTGGCCAGTGAGACCGGTGTGCCAAAAGCGACGGCGGCACTGCCGAACCGGGTGTCCTTGCCCCGCACGCGCTGCCAGAACTTGCGAAAGAAGGCCCAGACCACGACGCTGATCCGGGCACCGAACCGCCGGTCGCCGCGTTTGCCCGCCGCGATCAGGACGCGGTCTTCGAGCACCCTGTCGTAATTGATCGCCACAGGCACAAAGGCGATGTCGCGACCGGGGTCTGCCGCGTAAGCTTCGAGCACGTAGGACAGAAGGCCCATTTTCGGCGGTTGCAACGCACCGGTGACGGTCAAGCCGCCTTCGGGAAAGATCGCCTGGGTCACGCCGCCCTGCGTGGCCATCTGCACATAGCGCGCCAGCACCTTGCGATAGAGCGCCCCGCGCGACTTACGCCGGATGAAATAGGCGCCCCACAGCTTGACCATCAGGGACAACGGCCAGACCCGCGCCCATTCGCCGACCGCATAGGACATCGTGGTATTGCGCGAGGCAAGGTAGGTGACCAGCACATAATCCATGTTGGAGCGGTGGTTCATGATGAACACCACGGTCACATCCGCCGGAATTTCGGCAAACAGGCGATCGTTGTCTTCGGCGGTCCGGATCCGGTAGACCGCATTGGCCAGCAGCCGTGCCACCCGCATGGCAAAACTGAAATAGGCAAAGGCCGAAAACCCCGGCACGATTTCGCGCGCATATTCCCGCGCCTTCTGGAAGGCCACAGCCTCGGGCACGCCGTTTTCCTCGGCATAGTTCACGATCTCGCGGGTGACCTCTGGGTCATAGATCAGCCGCTGGATCATGTCATGGCGTTGCGCCAGCTTGAACGGTTCGATGGGCCGCGTCAGCCGGGTGTTGAGCCGGGCGACGGCGCGTTCGAAACGGCGGCGGAAAAACCAGCGCACCGAAGGGAACAGGAAATGCGAGGCGAACGTCACCGTGGCAAACAGCACCATCAACACAAACAGCCAGAGCGGGAGTTCTACAGTCATTGTCATTGCGCGGAACCCTCGCAAACGTATCCATCGGGGTAAACGACAAAGTTCATGCTGGCCTTTTCCGCGCCCCTGCAGTTCAGTCGGGTGATGTATGAAGGTGACTCTTTCTTTACCCTGACACTCTGGGGGCAGATCGGCCTGTTTGCCGTCTCGGTTACATTTGCATTGGCGGCGCTGGGGATCACGCGCATGATGACCTGTTATCGCCCCTACATCCTGAGGGTGCCGATCTGGGTCGTTCTGTTCATCACCTTTGTCTGGGCCTCGCCGCAGGGCTACTACACCTATTACCGCCTGATCTTTGACGGCTTGCCCGCGCAATCGGTGCTGGGCCCGCTGCCGCCGCCCGAGCAGATCATCGCCCTTCTGACCTTTCGCCACAGCGCCACATTGTCCGCGCACAGCACCGGGCTGCTGGGATGGGCCATGCTGATCGTCGCCCTGCTGCCACGGCGTAAATCACGCCGCGCCGCAGCGAATTGACAACGCCACATTATTACCTATACCTCACCTCAAACGCAATTTTATTGCTTGAGCGATTCACGAGGCCGACATGACCCAGAAAGACCGTCCCTGGCTGATCCGCACCTATGCGGGTCACTCGACCGCTGCGGCGTCCAACGCCCTTTACCGCGCCAACCTGGCCAAGGGTCAGACCGGATTGTCCGTCGCCTTCGACCTTCCGACGCAGACGGGATATGACAGCGATCACGTTCTGGCGCGGGGCGAAGTGGGCAAGGTCGGTGTACCCGTTTGCCACCTTGGCGACATGCGCAGCCTTTTCGCAGACATTCCTTTAGAAAAAATGAACACCTCGATGACGATCAATGCCACCGCCCCGTGGCTGTTGTCGCTTTATATCGCGGTGGCCGAGGAACAGGGCGCGGATGTGGCCGCCTTGCAGGGCACCGTGCAGAACGACCTGATCAAGGAATACCTGAGCCGCGGCACCTATATCTGCCCGCCTGCCCCATCGCTCAAGACGCTCGGGCCTCTTGCGGAATACTGCTA
>CAZITF010000356.1:0-3088 GCA_964542095.1 uncultured Rhodobacterales bacterium | reverse complement strand
ATCGTGGACGATCCTTACATCCACGCCTGAAGATCGCGCACAGGCGGCCTGGCTTTACGCCCAGTTCGTCACCTCCAAAACCGTGGACGTGAAGAAAAGCCATGTTGGCCTGACCTTCATCCGTGAAAGCACGATCAACGACGAAAGCTTTACCGAACGCGCGCCCAAGCTGGGTGGTCTGGTCGAGTTCTACCGCTCGCCCGACCGCGTGCGCTGGTCGCCGACAGGCATCAACGTGCCTGACTATCCCAAGCTGGCCCAGATCTGGTGGCAGCAGATCGGTGACGTGAACTCCGGTGCCTTCACCCCGCAACAGGCGATGGATCGTCTGGCCGAAGAGATGGACATCACCATGGCCCGGATGCAGCAGGCGGATGAATCGGCAGGTGTGTATGGCGGCTGTGGTCCACGGCTGAACGAGGAACGCGACGCTGAATGGTGGTTTGCCAACGGTGGCGCCAAGCCCAAGCTCGAAAATGAAAAGCCACAGGGCGAGACCGTCAACTATGACGATCTGGTCGCACGCTGGAACCAGTAAGCAGGAAACGGCCCCCGCCCACGCGGCGGGGGCCACACGACACGCCAGAGAAACGAAATTTTAATGTTTGTTTCCAAATGGTTAAGTTTCGCACGCGAAACATTTCAGCGTTGCCGAAGCAGGGGATACGGGGCAGATGACACTGGAACTCAGAGACGCCAGCAAGGTGGTCCGCGGGATCACGCATATCAAACCGACTTCGCTGGTTCTTGAGACCGGGCACTTCAACGTGTTGCTGGGCCAGACCGGGTCGGGCAAGACATCACTGATCAAACTGATGGCGGGGCTGGACCCCCTCGCGTCGGGGCAGGTGTTCATGGACGGCATGGACGTGTCGAAACTGTCCACGCAAAAGCGTAATATCAGCCTGGTCCACCAGTTCTTCGTGAACTACCCGCACATGACCGTATTCGACAACATCGCCTCGCCGCTGCGGGTTGCAGGCATGGCGAAATCCGAGCTTGAAGCGCGGGTGCAGGAGGCGGCAGACATTTTGCAGCTTGGCCCGATGCTGAAACGCCGCCCCCATGAACTCAGCGGTGGACAGCAGCAGCGCTGCGCCCTTGCGCGCGCCATCGCCAAGGAAAGCCGCGCGGTGTTTCTGGACGAACCGCTGGCCAATCTGGATTACAAGCTGCGCGAGGAATTGCGCGAACAATTGCCCGAACTCTTTGCCGGGCGCGGGGCCGTGGTGGTCTATGCCACGTCCGAGCCTGAAGAGGCGTTGTTGCTCGGCGGCAAGACCGCCCTGATGGACAATGGCGTGGTCACTCAGTTCGGCACGACCGCCGAAATCTACCGCAAACCCGACAACCTGACCGCCGCGCGGGTGTTCTCGGACCCGCCGATCAATTCGGCCGAGGTCGTCAAGACGGGGCAGACAGCGCGGATGAAAACCGGTGTCAGCTGGGATCTCGTGGGCGCTGCGGCCTCGCTGCCCGATGGCACCTACACCGTCGCCATTCGCCCCCACCATGTCACTCCCGTGGCCGCCTCGCCGGGCGACGTCGCGATGGACGGCACGGTTCTGGTGACCGAATTGTCAGGGTCGGAATCCAGCGCCCATTTCCAGATCGGGGAGGACGGGTGGGTGTCCCTTGCCCACGGCGTTCACCCCTACGAGATCGGCGCAAAGCACCGCTTTTACATGGATGCAAGCAAGGCATTCTTCTTTGCCCCGGACGGGAGGCTCGCGGCCTGATGGCAAAGATCACCCTTTCCGACTTGCGCCACTCCTATGTGCCCAATCCAAAAGGTGCCGAGGACTACGCCCTGAAACAGATCGACCTCGATTGGGAGGATGGCGGCGCCTATGCGCTGCTGGGTCCGTCGGGCTGTGGCAAGTCCACCCTGCTCAACATCATTTCGGGCCTGTTGGTCCCGTCCGAAGGGCGCATCCTGTTTGATGACCGCGACGTCACCGACCTGCCGCCCGACCAGCGCAACATCGCGCAGGTGTTCCAGTTTCCGGTGATCTACGACACGATGACGGTGCGCGACAACCTTGCCTTTCCGCTGCGAAACCGGGGCGTGGACGAGGCGCGGATCGCGCGGCGCGTGGCGGAAATCGCGGCCATGCTGGAGGTCGAGAGCATGCTGGACGTGCGCGCCGCCCACCTGTCGCCCGACAACAAGCAAAAGATTTCCATGGGGCGCGGCCTTGTGCGCGACGATGTGAATGTCGTGATGTTCGACGAACCGCTCACCGTGATCGACCCGCATCTGAAATGGAAGCTGCGCTCGAAACTCAAGGAACTTCACCAACGGGTGCGGGCCACGATGATCTACGTCACACACGATCAGACCGAGGCGCTGACATTCGCCGACCAGGTCGTGGTGATGCAGGAAGGCGAAGTCGTGCAGATCGGCACGCCGGTGGAACTGTTCGAACGGCCCCAGCATACTTTTGTCGGCCATTTCATCGGCTCTCCGGGCATGAACGTGTTGCCTGCCGTCGAAACCGACGGACGGGCGATGTTCCAGGGCCAACCCGTCGCGGTTGAGGGCAGGATAACAGGGCAGGGCGGGGCGACGGAACTTGGCATCCGGCCCGAATTTGTCAGCTTTGCCGATGACGGTCTTGAGGCGCGCGTGCGCAAGGTGTCGGACGTGGGCCGCCATTCGGTTGTCGAGGCCATGGTGGGCGACACAGCCGTCAAGGCCGTGGTCGAGGGCGCGGTGCCTGAACAGGGCGCCCTTGTGCATCTGCACTTTGCGCCCAAACACACACGGCTGTATCGCGACGGCTGGATCGCGACGGAGGTAGCGACATGAAAACCGAAAACCAAAGGGCGTGGTTCTTTGTCCTGCCGGTGCTGCTGCTGGTCGCCTTCAACGCGCTGGTGCCGATCATGACGGTGGTCAACTATTCGGTGCAGGAAACCTTTGGCAACAACGTCTTCTTCTGGCAAGGCTTGGACTGGTTCGAGCAGATCCTGCGATCCGACCGCTTTCGGGCGGCCCTGAGCCGCCAGTTTCTGTTTACCTTCCTGATCCTGATCATCGAAATTCCGCTTGGCATTGCCGTCGCCCTGTCGATGCCGCGAAAGG
>CAZITF010000355.1:0-3109 GCA_964542095.1 uncultured Rhodobacterales bacterium | reverse complement strand
GCCCTGGGGATCTTCTCGTTCCTCGTCGCTCTGCTGCTGATGTTCGCCGTCTAAGACTTCTGAGACGCATTCCTTACGGTCGGGCGGCGTGATACACTCACGCGGCCCGTCGTGACGGCTTCGCATTCTGGCCCTGTTGGCAGGGTCCACTCAGGGGAACGAGCGATATGGCAACCGATACAAATGCAGCTGCAGAAGTTGCAGCAGGGGCGGCGCCCGGTATGCCGCAACTCAACCCAGACTATTTCGGCAACCAGATCTTCTGGCTGCTTGTGGCCCTTGTTGCCATCTATTTCGTGCTGTCGCGCGTGGCCTTGCCGCGTATCGCGGCGATCCTTGCCGAGCGGCAGGGCACGATCACCAACGACATCGCCGCCGCCGAGGACCTCAAGGCCAAGGCCGAAGAGGCCGAAGCCGCCTATGAAAAGGCGCTGGCCGATGCCCGCGCCGAGGCGCAGCGCATCGCGGGCGAGACCAAGGCGAAAATCCAGTCCGACCTGGATGTGGCCATCCAGAAGGCAGACGCCCAGATCGCGGCCAAGACCGCCGAAAGCGAAAAGGCCATTGCCGAAATTCGCGCCGGTGCGATGGAAGCGGTTGCCGAAGTCGCCAAGGACACTGCCAGGGAAATCGTGGCTGTCATGGGGGGCAAGGCCGATGCCAAGACCATCGGTGCGGCTGTGTCCGCCCGGATGAAGGGATAAGGCCATGGGAATGAAAACCATCACATCCGCGCTGGCCCTTGGCCTGATCGCCCGTCCGGCCTTTGCCGCCGAGGGCCCGTTCTTCAGCCTGGCCAACACCGACTTTATCGTCGTGATCGCCTTTGTCCTGTTCGTCGCCGTCCTGTTCTATTTCAAGGTGCCGGGGATGGTGTCCAAGATGCTGGATGACCGGTCCTCGGGCATTCAGTCGGAACTGGACGAGGCCCGCGCCCTGCGCGACGAGGCGCAGGCGCTGCTGGCGTCCTACGAGCGCAAGCACAAGGAAGTGCAGGAACAGGCCGACAAGATCGTGGCACAGGCCAAGGTCGACGCCGAGGCCGCTGCCGATCAGGCCCGCGCCGATCTCGCCCGCTCGATCGAGCGTCGCATGGCCTCTGCCGAGGATCAGATCGCCTCGGCCCAGGCCGGTGCGATCAAGGAAGTGCGCGACAGCGCCGTGACGGTGGCCGTCGCCGCCGCGCGCGACGTGATCGCCAAGCAGATGTCGGCGGCGGATGCCAACAAGCTGGTGGACGACGCGATTGCGCAGGTGGATGCCAAGCTGCACTGAACTGTCTGATTGCAATACCAAAAACCCGGCCCGTCCCTGACGTGGCCGGGTTTTTTTGTCTATCCTAAGGCATGCGGCCGCCGGGCTGCCCCGTGCTTTAGCCGCCGGTCTCGTGATCGAGCCGCTGGCGGGCGATATTCTCGTTGCTTTCGGCTTTTTTCTGGTCTTGCAGGGCGCGTTCGACAAAGTCGAGATGGGCGTGGACGGCGGCGCGCGCGGCGTCCGGTTCCCGGGCCTGAAGGGCGTCGTTGATGGCGCGGTGCTGGTCCAGCAGGGACTGGCGCGTGGTGCGCTGTTTGAACATGATTTGACGGTTGTAGAACACACCATCCCGTAGCAACTGGTACATGGAGCGCATCATGTGGAGCATGATGACGTTGTGGCTGGCCTCGGTGATGGCCATGTGGAACTGGGCGTCGAGCCGCGCCTCTTCCTCGCTGTTGCGCTTGGGATGGGCGGCCTCCATCTTTTCGAAGACGGTGTTGACCACCGCGAGGTCGGTGTCCGAAGCCAGCCGCGCCGCGCGTTCGGCGGCGAGCCCTTCGAGGTCGCGGCGAAAGCTGAGATAGTCGAACACCGCCTCGTCATGGCGGGCGAACAGGTCGGTCAGCGCAGGCGCGAAGGCAGAGCCCAGAACGTCGGCCACAAAGATCCCGGCACCGGGGCGGGCGGCCAGAAGGCCCCGGTCCTGGAGGGCGCCGATGGCATCGCGCAGGGACGGGCGCGAGACGTTCATCCGCTCGGCCAGTTCGCGTTCGGGCGGCAACCGTTCGCCGGGGCGCAGGATGCCGCGCAGGATCAACTGCTCGATCTGGCGGATCACGGCGGAGGAAAGTTTTTCGGATTGCACGGGGCGAAAGGGCATGGATCGTCCTTGGTGAATTGGTAAAATGATATGACCAATCCGCCGGGGGTGCAATCGGTGATGACACCCCCCGAGTCGCACCGCGCATTTACCTTGTTTTCATGAAGATTGACGCCGAAAACAGGGTGTCACCCCGCGTACACCCCGCGTACACCCCCCATGCACCCCCAACGCGCGCCGCGGGGCGCATTAACGCAACGCACGCTGCGACATCTTTACCAGACATTAACCCTGTTGCCTGTCTGCTGGGCACATGCGTCTGGTGATTCCCGCCCTGTTCCTGCTGGCTGCCTGCAACACGGCGGGTCCGCATTTTCGCGGCCTGCCGGCCACGACGGTCACCGTGGACGGATCGACCTTTGATGTGCGCGTGAACGACCGGCTGGCCGAGGCGATCCGCACCAATCCCGAATACGCCCCCCGCTTTGGCCCGATCCGTGCCCGCGCGCGCAAGGCGATGGAGATGGTGAGCGGCTGCGCCGTCAAGGAGGTGCGCGGCGACCAGGCGCAGGCCACCGGCATCCTTGACTGCGGCAAGGGCGGGCCGCGCATCGACCGGCTGAGGCCGCAGGGCGAATATGATTGCCTGACGCTTGATTCCTATGTCAGCCCGGCCACCGACGAACTGGTTCTTGATCTGGATTGCACCCTGATTTGAGCGGTTCACCGCAATATCTTGTGGATAAGCCGCGCAATGGCGCTGATTGTGGGGACATCGCGTTGACTCATGTGGGGTGTCCGGCCAATCTGTGGCCCCAGAGTGAACTAACCGAACAGGCCGCGCGTGCGCTTTTCCAAACTCAGACTGACGGGGTTCAAATCCTTTGTCGATCCGACCGATCTGATCATCGCGGACGGTCTGACGGGTGTGGTGGGCCCGAATGGCTGCGGCAAGTCGAACCTGCTGGAAGCGCTGCGCTGGGTGATGGGCGAAAACCGCCCCACGGCGATGCGTGGCGGCGGGATGGA
>CAZITF010000354.1:0-3130 GCA_964542095.1 uncultured Rhodobacterales bacterium | reverse complement strand
GTCGGCTGACCTTGCCACCAAGGTGGCTGCACTGGCCGACGCGGGCACTGCGAACTTTGCGCCCATCTATCCCGACGAGATGTCGCTGGCCAACAAGATCCAGACCATCGCCAAGCGCATCTACCGCGCGGACGAGGCGTTGATGGATCAGAAAATCCGCGACCAGCTGAAGCTGTGGGAGCAGCAGGGATACGGGCATCTGCCGGTCTGCATGGCGAAGACGCAGTATTCGTTCTCGACCGATCCGACCTTGCGCGGCGCGCCCACCGGCTTTTCCGTGCCGGTGCGCGAAGTGCGCCTGTCGGCCGGGGCCGGGTTTGTCGTGGCGGTCTGCGGCGAGATCATGACGATGCCGGGCCTGCCGCGCGTGCCCTCGGCAGAAAGCATTCATCTCAATGATGCTGGCCAGATCGAAGGCCTGTTCTGATCCGCGCGGCGGGGTGTAAACCTGCGCCCCGACCCGCCGGGCAGCACCCCGAAATTACGAAGCAAGGTGAAAGAGGAGGCGCGGGAATGGCGGCGCAAACGATTGACGGCAAGGCATATGCAGCGGTTGTGCGCGGGCAGATAGAAACGCATGTGCAACGCCTGAAGGCCGATCATGGCCTGACGCCCGGACTTGCGGTGATCCTGGTGGGCGAAGACCCGGCCAGCGAAGTTTATGTCGCGGCCAAGCACAGGCAAACGGTCGAGGTCGGCATGGCCTCGTTCGAGCATCGCCTGCCCGCCGACACGTCGCAAGAGGCGCTGTTCGCTCTGATAGACCAGTTGAATGCCGACCCGTCCGTGCACGGCATCCTGTGCCAGTTTCCGGTGCCCGATCATCTGGACGAACGCGCCGTTGTGGCCCGGATCGACCCGGCCAAGGATGTGGACGGGCTGAGCGTGGTCAATGCCGGTCTGCTGGCCAGTGGCGAGACGGGTCTGGTGTCTTGTACGCCGCTGGGCTGCCTGATGCTGCTGCGTGATCAACTGGGCGATATGTCGGGGCTTGAGGCTGTTGTCATTGGCCGTTCCAACCTGTTTGGCAAGCCGATGGGTCAGTTGCTGCTGCGCGAAAACTGCACCGTCACCATCGCCCATTCGCGCACCAGGGACCTGCCCGCCGTGTGCCGTCGCGCAGACATTCTTGTCGCCGCCGTGGGTCGGGCGGAGATGGTCGAGGCGGACTGGGTGAAACCCGGCGCCACGGTCATCGACGTGGGTATCACCCGCATTCCGCATCCCGAAAAGCCCGGTAAAACCAGGCTGTTGGGCGATGTGAATTTCGCGCAGGCCGCGACGGTGGCCCGGGCCATAACCCCGGTCCCCGGTGGTGTCGGGCCGATGACGATCGCCTGCCTTCTGGCCAACACGCTGACCGCCTGTTGCCGCGCCCATGGCCTGCCCGAACCCGAAGGGCTGACCGCCTAGCGCGGCATCGGGATCGTGACCGGGCTGGGGCCGGTCAGGACGGCCTGCGCATCCGCCTGCATCAAGGCGGTGAGCGCTGCGTCATGGCTGCGCAAACCGCCCGTATAGGTGCCATAGGCGGGCATGATGATGCGATCGGCATCAATCAGGAAGGCAGGCCGCGTGATCGCGCGTCCGCGCGTCGCCAGCGTTGCCTTGGGGTGGTAGTGGCCTGATATTTCGCCTTTTTGTCCAGGGAGGGCGATGTGGCGAAAGGTCAGTGGCCCGCGCGCCAGTTCGCCCAGGTGCGTGCCGCCGAACTCCACGGGGCCGGGGTCATGGTTGCCCTCGATCCAGATCCAGTCGCGCCCCGCCTGCAGGCGCGCGATCCAGAGCCGCGCCTCGTCGGGCAGGGACCGGGCGGCGGCCAGATCGTCAAAGCTGTCGCCAAGGCAGACAACCGTGCGCGCGCCCGTCCGGTCGAGATCGCTTGCCAGCCGGGCCAGCGTATCGCGCGTCTCGTAAGGGGGCAGGTGACCGCCGCCGCGCCGGGCGATCCGTTCCGCCTTGCCCAGATGCAGGTCAGAGACACAAAGCAGTGCCCGCTCGGGCCAGAACAGCGCGCCCGAGCCGAATGCGGTGAGCGGGATACCCGCCAAATTGACATCGCACGTGTTCATACTTTGTTCATATCTGTGGCGGGCGGGCGCATCAAGATGCGCCTTACGGTTTTGGGGCTTTGCCCCGTCGCCGTTCGGCGACTCCCCAGGATTTTTTGAAACAGAGAAGGCCCTGGATCTAGAACGGCACCCGCCATTCCCGTCCGGAGCGGGTGGGCGTGAGGCCTGCGGCGTTCATCAGGCGCGCCGCCTCTTCGGCCAGCAATTTTTCTTCCGCCAGCCCCTTGATCGGGACGCGCCCCACTTCGAGCAGCAGCGGCGCGGCGAGCGGGGTGACACGCTCAAGCTCGATCAGGTCGATCCGGTCGCCGATGCGCGCGGCCATTTCCTCGATCCGGCCAAAATCGACAAGGCCGCGCATCGCCTCTTGCCGCGTGATGTTCAGCATCAGGTGGTCGGGATCGTATTTTGCCAGCGTATCGTAAAGAATGTCTGAACTGAACGTTGCCTGCCGCCCGGTCTTGCGCGCGGAGGGCAGGTTGCGTTCGATCAGCCCGGCAATTGTCGCACTGGCGCGAAAGGTACGTTTCATCACCGCGTTGCCTGCCAGCCAGCGGTCAAGCCCGGCGCGCAGGGCGGCGATGTCGAACAGCGGCGCAGGATCGCGGATCGGTTCGAGCCCCCAGATCAGGGTGGCATAGTCCGTGGCGAGGAAACCGAGCGGGTTCAGACCCGTTTCCTCCATCCGTTTGGTCAGCAAAAGGCCCAGCGTTTGCATGGCGTTACGCCCGGCAAAGCCGTAGACGGCGGTGTGGACGCGCCCGTCGTGGGGAAAGCTTTCGATCAGCAGGCGGCCCGGTTCGGGCAGGCGCGAGACGCGGCGTTGCAGGGCCAGCCAGTCGCTGGTGTGGGCGGGCAGGTCGGGCCAGTCATCGCGCTGGAACATGTCGATGATGCGGTGGGAAAGCTGGGTCGAGGTGGCGAATTTGGTGCCGAGAAAGGTTGCGATCCTGGGCTTTTTTGCCGCGTCGCGGGTCACCTGTACGGTCATTTCGCGCAATGAATCGTAAGCTACGATCTGCCCGCCGATCAGGAACGTGTCGCCGGGCGTGAGGGAG
>CAZITF010000353.1:0-3132 GCA_964542095.1 uncultured Rhodobacterales bacterium | reverse complement strand
CCCAAAGCCAGGAAAAGAAGGACATGCTGCGCCTTGCAGGTGCCGAACTGGTCCAGGTTCCGGCCAAACCCTATGCCAACATCAACAATTATATACGTTATTCCAGCCGCCTGGCGGCCGAACTTGACAAGTCCGAGCCGAATGGCGCGATCTGGGCCAACCAGTTCGACAACGTCGCCAACCGGCAGGCTCATGTCGACACGACCGGGCCGGAAATCTGGGAACAGACGGGCGGAAAGGTCGACGGCTTTACCTGTGCGGTGGGCTCGGGCGGCACTCTGGCCGGCGTGGCGGAGGTATTGCAGCCCAAGGGGGTCAAGATGGCACTGACGGACCCGGAGGGCGCGGGCCTCTACAAGATCTATACCGGCGAAGATAATCCGGGCAATTCCATCACGGAAGGCATCGGGCAGGGACGCATCACAGCCAATCTCGAAGGCTTCACCCCGGACATGGTTTACCGGGTGCCGGACGCCGAGGCCTGCCAGATCGTGTTTGACCTGTTGGCCGATGAGGGGCTGTGCATGGGCGGCTCCACCGGGGTCAATATCGCGGGTGCCATGCGACTGGCACGCGATCTGGGGCCGGGCCACACCATCGTGACCATCCTGTGTGACTTTGGCACGCGCTATCAGTCCAAGCTGTTCAATCCCGACTTTCTCAGGGAAAAGGGCCTGCCCGTGCCGGAATGGCTGGACCGCGCCCCGGCGAGCATCCCCGGCGTGTTCGAGGACGTGTGATGCGCCAACCGATCTTTCGGCCCATCCTGTCGGCACTCGCCGTTGTGCTGTGGGCCGGACTTGCCCTGGCGCAAGCCACGGCGCCCGACTATTCCGAATGGCAATCCGTGGCCGAGCGGGCCGAGCGCGCAGTGGAGGCCGCGCAAGCCTCCGATCAGGCGCTGGAGGAATTGCGCGCCCAGATCGCCGACTGGCGCCAACAGTTCCAGACCCAACTGACGGTCAACGACAGCCGGATTGCGACGCTGCGCGAACAGGTCGCCGCCCTTGGCCCGGCGCCCGAACAAGGTGCCACGGAGGCCCCCGAGATTGCCCGGCGACGCGCCGAGTTGAGCGCGCAGATCGAACGGCTGACCACCCCGCGCCGCACCGCCGAGGAATCGATCAGCCGCACCAACGGGATCATCACCGAAATCGACCGGATCATACGGGAACGGCAGACCGAGGCGCTGCTGGACGCTGGTCCCTGGCCAATCAATCCGGCGAACTGGCCTGTCGCGGCGCGGGCTCTTGGAAATACGCTCAGTGCCGCGATGGCCGGCTCCCGGCAAGCCTGGCAAAACCCGGCGCAGCGCGAACTGGCGCGCAACAACCTGCCACTGGTTGTCTTCCTTCTTGCCATCGGTTTCCTGCTTGTCACCCGCGCGCGCTACTGGTCCGAATGGCTGGCGATGAAAATCCAGCGCAATGGCGCAAGGGCCTCGGGCGAAGTGGCGGGTTTTGTCGTGTCGCTGGGACAGATCGTGTTGCCGATGATGGGTCTGCTGGCCATCGTGCGCGCCGTCGGGGCAAGCGGAATGTTCGGCACACGCGGTCAGGTCGTGCTGGACGCACTGGAGCCGATGGGCTTTGTGCTGTTTTTCTCGCTTTGGCTGGCCAGTCGCGTGTTTCCGCGCGACGACCTCGTGCGGACGCCCACACGCCTGCCGAAAAAGCGGCGGGTCGAGGCGCGGGTCTATGTGTGTTCCCTTGGCCTGGTTCTCGCCTTCTACATCCTGCTGGAACGACTGTCTGGGTTTGACCGCTACGAACGGGCCGCTTACGCGGTTCTGAATTATCCGCTTATCATCGCCGCCAGCCTTTTGCTTATCCGGGTCGGATGGCTCTTGCGCCGGGTGCGCCACGATGCGACGGGCCAAGGCGCTGCGGACAACGAGCTCTATAACAAGCTCATTTCGCTGCTGGGCAAAGGGGTGATTGTCATTGGGTTCATTGCCCCTCTTCTGGCCACGTTCGGCTATACCGCGGCGGCCAAGTTTCTTGTCTATCCATCGATTGTGACGCTTGGCCTGTTTGGCACCACCCGCCTGTTGCAGGGGCTGGTGCGCGACATCTATGCGGCCGTGCGCCCGTCCGAAGGGGCCGAGGACAGCCTGTTCCCGACACTGGCCAGCTTTGTCGTCGTGTTGCTGGCATTGCTGCTACTGCCGCTGATCTGGGGCGCGCGGGTCACCGACATGACCGAGCTTTGGGCCCGTTTGCGCACCGGTCTGACCATCGGAGAGATGACCATCTCGCCGGGCAGTTTTTTCACGCTTCTGATTGTCTTTGCCGCCGGCTACGCGATGACCCGCGCCGTGCAAAACGCGCTCAAGGTGTCGGTACTGCCCAAGACCAGGCTCGATCCCGGCGGTCAGGTCGCCATCGTCTCGGGCCTGGGCTATATCGGCATATTCCTTGCGGCCCTCGTGTCGATCACCGCCGCCGGGATCGATCTGTCGAGCCTTGCCATCGTGGCCGGGGCGCTGTCCGTCGGCATCGGGTTCGGGTTGCAGACGGTCGTGTCGAATTTCGTATCGGGCATTATCCTGCTGATCGAACGCCCCATTGCCGAGGGCGACTGGATCGAAGTGGGCGGGCAGATGGGCTATGTGCGCTCGATCTCGGTGCGTTCCACCCGGATCGAAACCTTTGACCGGACGGATGTGATCGTGCCCAACGCCGATCTGATTTCCGGAACCGTCACCAACTATACCCGCGGCAATACTGTGGGCCGCGTGATCATCCCGGTCGGCGTGGCCTATGGCACCGACACCCGCCGGGTGGATCGCATCCTGCGCGAACTGGCCGAGGCGCATCCGATGGCCTTGATGAACCCGCCGCCGATGATCCTGTTTTCCGGCTTTGGCGCGGACAGCCTCGATTTCGAGATCCGCATGATCCTGCGCGACGTGAACTGGATGATGGTGGTCAAGAACGAAATCAATCACCAGATCGCCGCCCGCTTTGCCGAAGAAGGGATCGAGATTCCCTTTGCCCAGCGGGACGTGTGGCTGCGCAATCCCGAAGCCCTGCATCCATCGCCCAAGGCAGAACCGCCCGCACCTGGCAAGGATCAGCCCGAGATCGAAGAACCTGACAGCAACGCGGTTGCAGACAGCGATGGCGATGG
>CAZITF010000352.1:0-3136 GCA_964542095.1 uncultured Rhodobacterales bacterium | reverse complement strand
AGGCGTCCGTGGTCGTGGTGCCCACCACCGAGTCGTCCCCGGTGCCGAAGATGTTGTCGGCCCCGGCGCTCTCGAGATCCAGGGTGACGCCGGAGATCCCGCTCTCGCCGGGATCCAGCAGTCCGTCGCCGTCGGCGTCGTTCCATGGGGTCATCGATCACCGCGTCGCGGGGCAAGACCTCGCGTAATTTCTCGACGACACGGGCCTTGCGGGCAAGGACGGCAGGATCGGGAATTGGCATTTCCATGGAGCGTCTCCTTGAGGATTGGTAAAATAATATGACCAATTTTGACAGGATGCAATCCGAATTGTTGCGGTGTAAGAGCGCAGGCATGACATGGCTTGACCGTATTTCACTGTTTTCAACGCTGGACGGCGTGGCCCTCGGGCTGTTGGTGGTCACCTGGCTGCTGATCGGCTGGCGGATCGAACGCGCCGCCACACGGCATCCCTCGACCTCGCAGATCATGGCCGGATACCGGCGCGAGTGGATGCGCCAGATGATCACGCGCCAGCCACGCATTTTCGACGCCCAGGTCGTGGCAAGCCTGCGCCAGGGAACCGCGTTCTTTGCGTCCACCTCGGTGATTGCCATCGGCGGGACGCTGGCGGTGATCGGCAACGCCGAACGGGTGACGGACATCGCCAATGAACTGACCCTGATGGACACACCCGCCATCGTCTGGGAGGCCAAGCTGGTCGTGCTGGTCCTGTTCCTGACCAATGCCTTTCTGAAATTCGTCTGGGCCAACCGGCTGTTCGGCTATGCCGCCGTGGTCATGGCCGCCGTGCCCAACGATCCGTCCGACCCGATCTGCGAACCGCGCGCGATGCAGGCGGCCGAAGTGAACATCACCGCGGCGCGCTCTTTCAACCGGGGTCTGCGCTCGGTCTATTTCGGACTGACATGTGCGGCCTGGCTGGCAGGACCCGTGCCGCTGATCGCGGCAACGATCTTTACCCTGGGCGTGATATGGCGGCGCGAATTCGCCTCGCAATCGCGCACCATCCTGCTGGGCACACAGACGTGACAAGACAACCGGGACGTTGCCGTCCTATAAAGCGGTCATGAAACACCTTGTCCTCGCATTGCTGATCGCCGCCACCCCGGCCCGCGCCGAAGAGCCGTTGATTGAAAACGCGACCGCCATACGCACGGCACCCGAAACCTACCGCTTTGACGTCACGATCCGGCACCCGGATACGGGATGGGATCATTATGCCGATGGCTGGCGCGTGCTGGACATGGACGGGAACGAACTGGGCATGCGGGTGCTGTTTCACCCCCATGAAAACGAACAACCCTTCACCCGCAGCCTCGATGGTGTGAAAATCCCTGCCGGGACGCCACAGGTTCAGGTGCAGGCGCGCGATCTGCCTGCGGGATGGAATGCAGGGACCACAATCGTCGACCTGCGCTGAAGGCAACCGTGTCGGGGGCCAGCCCCCTCGGCGCTGCGCGCCTCACCCCCGGGATTTTCTTGAAACAGAGAAGATACGTTGAGGCAGCGTTTCTTCTGGCGCAAAATACTGTGGGGAGGTCCGAAGGACCGGGGCAAAGCCCCCCAAAACATCGTGTCGCCGCAAGGCGGCCTTTGGATCAGCTGCGGTGATAGGGCGATCCGGCAAGGATCGAGGCGGCGCGGTAGAGTTGTTCGCTCAGCATCACCCGCACCAGCATATGCGGCCAGACCATCGCCCCGAAGGACAACAGGTGATCCGCCTCGGCGCGCAGACCGGGGTCGATCCCGTCGGCACCGCCGATGACAAAGGCGACATCACTGCGCCCCGCATCCCGCCAGCCTCCGAGGCGATCCGCGAACCCGGGCGAGGATTCGACGCGCCCCCGCTCGTCCAGACAGCAGATCACCGCCCCCCTGGGCACCGCGCGGCGCAGCAGGTCGGCCTCGCCCGCCATGCCGCCGCCCTTGCGGTCCTCGACCTCTGCAATGGACAGCGGGCCAAGGCCCAGCGCCCGGCCCGTTCTGTCAAAGCGGGTGGCATAATCTGAAATCAGGTCGGCCTCGGGCCCGCCGCGCAGGCGGCCCACGGCACAGATATGAACGCGCATCAGTCGGCGATCAGTTCGCGGCGGTCGGCTGCCACATCTTCTCCAACTGATAGAACTCGCGCACTTCGGGGCGGAAGATATGAACGATCACGTCGCCCGTATCGATCAGCACCCAGTCGCCCGTTCCCTTGCCTTCGGTCCGGGCATTGACGCCGAATTCGCCCTTCAGCCGTTCGACCAGCTTTTCGGACATTGCCGACACCTGACGTGTCGACCGGCCCGAGCAGATGACCATGTAGTCACCAATCTCGGTCTTGCCGCGCAGATCGATCTGCACCACGTCTTCGGCCTTGTCATCAAAGAGAGAGGAAAGAACAGCCGCCAGAAGCAATTCGCTTGTGGCTTGCGTTTTGGCTGTGGCGATCATGGCCGCAGCCCCATCAGCGGCGCGCACCGCTTCTGCAGAAATTGACAGGACATTGTCCTCCTTTTCACTGCGCCGACCACGTCCCCGGCGCTGGGACACTTCTATGGTAACAACGCAGACGTGACATTTCAATGAATGCCGGGATCATCGGCAGGGTTCCGTCACCTCCGGCGCCTCTTTGCCGGGCAGGTCATCGAGCGGTGCAGCGCCGAACAGGCGCAGCAAGGCCAGCAATGTGCCGGGGGCATCGAGCCTGCCGAAATCGGGCAAGGTCAAGCGAGTACGGTTCGAGACGCGGGCGCGGTTGTGCGCCGCGCTCGACTGTCAGCCGGGGGATTTGCCGGAGGCCGTGCCGGAGACCGCCACCTGAGCCTCGCCCAGCACGCGCACTTCGCGCTGCGGGAACGGAATCGAGATGTCGTTTTCCTTGAATGTGTCCCACAGCGCCAGATAGACGTTGCCCCGGATGTTGGTCAGCCCCCCGGTCGGGTCGCTGATCCAGAAGCGCAGGATATAGTCCACCGAACTGTCGCCGAATCCGACGATATGGCACACGGGCGCGCGGGTGGTCAGCACCCTGTCGACACCGCTGGCTGCGGAAACGGCCAGTTTGCGCACCAGGTGCGGGTCGTCGTCATAGGCCGTGCCGAAATAGATATCGAGCCGCACGAATTGGTCCGAATGCGACCAGTTCACC
>CAZITF010000351.1:0-3140 GCA_964542095.1 uncultured Rhodobacterales bacterium | reverse complement strand
GGATACCCATTTATCCGACCTCTTTCATTGCATTCTGGAGGGAAGCGAGCTTGGAGCGGATCGATGTGTCGATCATCTTCGAGCCCACTTTTACGATCAAACCGCCGATGAGGCTTTCATCGACGGAAGCATTGATGGTGACGTCCTTGCCCATGCGGGCCTTGAGCGTCTTGGCGAGTTGTTCGCTTTGCGTCTTGGTCAGCGCCTTTGCGGACGTGACATCTGCCGTGACCTCGCCCTTGTCTTCCGCGATGGCAGCGCGCAGCGCCTGGACCAGGTGCGGCACGACGAACAGGCGGCGCTTGTCGGCCATGAGCGCGAGCGTGTTGGTCATCACTGTGGTCAGCCCCGCCTTCTTGGCGATGGCCGAGACGGCGGCGCGCTGTTCGTCGCGGCTATAGAGAGGCGAGTTGATCAGTGCGTTGAAATCCGCGCTTTCGGCCATCGCCGATGTCAGCGTCGCGATGTCGCCCTCAAGACCCTTGACGTCGCCCGCATCCTTGGCAAGCTCGTAAACAGCAGTGGCATAGCGCGCGGCGATGCCTGTGGAGATCGAAGCTGGTTCGGACACGTCCACCCTTTCGATGTCTTGGCCCCGCCTGAACCCGCGACATGGCGCGGCACGGGGGTGGTGTTACGCTCAAGGACGCCCCCGAGCGATGAAATCATGGGGGATGTAGCAGAGGGTGCCAGACCCCGCAACATATGTTCGTGAACAGGTGTCAGACGGCTTATACCGCCTTTTCAAAGGGTTAACAAAAGTGCGACCGATTGGCCCGAACCAAATGTGAGGAATCTGTCGCAAAACTCACGCTTTTGCATGCGATTCCGTCGGGTGCCGCACCGGATGTGTCGAAATTTCCTTCCATCCCTTGCATTGCGGGGCCGCATGTAGGCTCCGCCACAAACCTGGTCTAACGGCTTCGGAAAAGACTTCGCGTTTGGCGTGTGTTGGGGCGCGAACTTGACGCGGCACGCCACGGTACAGTCCTGAAGGTCCGCACGCAAAGGGCGACGGGTCTCAAATGCCGCCTCGGAGCCTCAGACTCGCCCGGCAATCGGCGCAGGCACCCCTTGCGGAACCTTCTGCCGCTTGGCGGTCGAGCGTTGCACCTTGCCCTTGGGCGGATAGACCAGTTTCGATGCCTCAACCATGAAGGCCCCGCCTGCCACCATGCCGGGCATGGTCCGCCCCACCTTTTCGAACATCGCCCCTGATTTCATCCACAAGCGTTTGGACGAGGGCATCTGGTAGAGCGCGCCCAGATGCCGTTCGGGCAGGAACTGGTGCTTGCGCAACTGTGTCTCGAGCTGGCTGGCCGAATAGGGGCGCCCGTAGCCGAATGGTGTGCGATCCCGCCGCGACCACATGCCCGCCCGGTTCGGCACGATGAACAGGGCCTTGCCGCCCGGACCCAACACGCGCCAAGCCTCTTCCAGCAGGTCAAAGGCCCGCTCGGAGGTTTCCAGCCCGTGCAGGATGATCAGCTTGTCCACATGCCCCGTTTCGATCGGCCACAGCGTTTCCTCGACAAGGACCGAGACGTTTTCGCCCTCGGGTGGCCATGGCATGACGCCTTGCGGGCCCGGCATCAGCGCAATGACCCGGCGCGCATCGGCCAGATATGGGCGCAGCAGCGGCACGGCAAAGCCGAACCCGGCCACCGTCTGCCCCTTGGCTTCGGGCCAGAATTCCGTCAACCGCCGCCGCAATGACCCCTGCGCCGCCCGCCCCAGCGCGCTGCGGTAGTAGAAATTGCGTAAATCCTGTACGTCCAGATGCATCGGTCTCTTGCCCTCGGGCGGCGCTCGGGCCACCTTTGACTCCATACCTATCGCAAGAAAGCGCAAAAGCCATGCCTCTCGACATACGCACGATCCCCTGCCTGTCCGACAACTACGCCTTTCTTGCGCATGATCCGGACACGGGGGCGACGGCACTGATTGACATCCCCGAGGCCGCTCCGATCCTTGCCGTGCTGGCCAAAACGGGCTGGACGCTGACGGATATCCTGATCACCCATCACCACAATGATCATGTGGATGGCCTGCCCCAGGTGCTGGCCGCCCATCCGGCCCGCGTGATCGGGGCGGCAGCGGACGCACACCGCCTGCCACCGCTGGATCTGGCCGTGGCCGATGGCGACACGATCAAAATCGGATCGCAAGGCGGGCAGGTCATCGATGTGTCAGGCCACACGATCCATCACGTCGCCTATCACTTTGCGGACTCTCGGGCCCTGTTCACCGCCGACAGCCTGATGGCCCTCGGTTGCGGGCGGGTGTTCGAGGGGACAAAACCGCAAATGCACATGTCGTTGCAAAAGCTGGCCGCACTGCCCGGCGACACGCTTGTCTATTCGGGCCATGAATACACCGCCGCCAACGCCAAATTCGCCCTGACCATTGATCCGGACAATCCAGACCTTATATCGCGGGTCCGGGAGGTGAGCGATAAACGCGCAAACGGCTCGCCCACGGTGCCTTCGCTTTTGTCCGAAGAGCTGGCAACCAACCCGTTTCTGCGCGCCCACGACCCCGCCATTCAGGCCCACCTGGGCATGAGCGGCGCCAACGCCACCGACGTGTTCAGCGAAATTCGCACGCGGAAGGACAACTTCTGAGAGCGATTGCGCTAACAGCACGCCCAGTTTGACACCAAACTCACGCAGTTCACGCAGAATGTGAGCGTCAAGGCAAAGAAAAGCCTTGAAGACGCGCGCCGTTCAACCAAACTTAAATGTATGAGGCCATGGTTGGTCCGGGACCTCGATATACTTCGCGGCCCCAACCGACCCCGATCGATAGGAGCACCGCTGTGCCTTCATTCTCGACAACACTCGAAAAAGCCATCCATCAGGCTTTGGCGCTGGCCAACGAACGCCGGCACGAATTCGCAACGCTCGAGCATCTGTTGCTCTCGCTCGTGGACGAACCGGACGCACGCCGCGTCATGCAGGCCTGTTCCGTCGATATCGACGAGTTGCGCGGCACGTTGGTCGAGTTTGTCGATGATGACCTGTCCAATCTGGTGACGGATATCGACGGTTCCGAAGCGGTGCCGACAGCCGCTTTCCAGCGCGTGATCCAGCGCGCCGCGATCCATGTGCAGTCCTCGGGCCGGACCGAAGTGACCGGGG
>CAZITF010000350.1:0-3153 GCA_964542095.1 uncultured Rhodobacterales bacterium | reverse complement strand
CCCTGGCCGCGTCTGTCAGGTTGTAGATCAGGTCGAGCGCGTCGCGCGGGCTGAGGTCATCGGGGTGGACCGAGTCGAGCAGGTCGAGCGCCGGTGATCGTGTCCGGTTTTGCGGTGGCGGGGCTGGTGTGGCCGCGAACAGCGGCAGGTCGTCAATCAGCGTCTTTTTCGTCGCGCCGCCTTCGCGCTCGCCGCTTTCCAATGCATCCAGAACGACACGGGCGCGGGCAATGACGGCGGCGGGCAGGCCAGCGAGTTGCGCCACCTGCACCCCATAGGATCGATCCGCAGCGCCGCGCCGCACCTCGTGCAGAAAGACGACTTCGCCCTCCCATTCCTTGACCGCAACGGTGGCGTTTTCCACACCATCGAGTTTGGCGGCCAGGGCTGTCATCTCGTGATAATGCGTCGCGAACAGCGCCCGCGACCGGTTCACGTCGTGCAGGTGTTCGAGCGTGGCCCAGGCGATGGACAGCCCGTCATAGGTTGCCGTGCCGCGCCCGATCTCGTCCAGTATGACCAGCGCGCGGTCGTCTGCCTGGTTGAGGATTGCGGCGGTTTCGACCATCTCGACCATGAAGGTCGAGCGCCCCCGCGCCAGATCGTCAGACGCGCCCACCCGGCTGAAAATCTGGCTGACCAGACCGATGTGGGCGCTGTGCGCGGGAACGAAACTGCCCGATTGGGCGAGGATCGCGATCAGCGCATTCTG
Source organism: uncultured Rhodobacterales bacterium (assembly GCA_964542095.1). GTDB lineage: Bacteria > Pseudomonadota > Alphaproteobacteria > Rhodobacterales > Rhodobacteraceae > Tateyamaria. The sequence continues at coordinate 2,441 of CAZITF010000350.1, read as the reverse complement.
CCGCAAAAAGGTCGACTTCCCCGCCATGTTGGGCCCGGTCAGCAACCAGATGGCGGCGTGATCTTCGGCGTTCAGCGCGCAGTCGTTGGCGATGAACGGGTCGCCCCCCTCTTGGCGCAGCGCACGTTCAACGACGGGATGGCGTCCGCCCGTGATCTCGAAGGCGCGGGACGTGTCCAGGGTTGGTTTGCACCAGTTTTCGGTCACCGCCAGGTGGGCAAAACCGGCATTCAGATCAATTTCGGCCAGTGCGCGGGCTGTCTGGCTGATCTGTGTCGCGTCGTCCAGAACAAGAGCCTTTAGCCTTTCATAGTGACGCTTTTCGATTTCGATGGCCTGCGAGCCCGCATTGAGAATGCGGGTTTCCAGGCTGGAAAGATCGACGGTGGTGAACCGGACCTGATTGGCGGTCGTCTGGCGGTGAATGAAGACCTCGTTCAGGGGCGCGGACATCATCCTGTCCGCGTGCGTCGCGGTGACCTCGATGAAGTAGCCCAGTACATTGTTGTGCTTGATCTTGAGCGACTGGACACCCGAGGTTGCCGCATAGTCCTGTTGCAATTGTGCGATGACGGATCGGCCTTCGTCGCGCAGTTTGCGCGCTTCGTCCAGTTCCGGGTCGCAGCCCGTGGCGATGAAACCGCCGTCACGGGCCAGCAGCGGCGGTTCGGCGATCAGGTCGGCATCGAGCCGTTCAATCAGCGCGTCATGCCCGGTCAAATCGGAAAAGGCGCGGTCCAGCAGGGGTGGAACATCGGGGCGTGCGAGTCTGGCGATCTTCCGGGCACGGGTGAGGCCCGCGCGCAGGGCGGCGAGATCGCGGGGGCCACCGCGGTCGAGTGACAGACGGGACAGGGCGCGATCCATGTCGGGCACGCCGCGCAATTCGGTGCGCAGGGACTGGCACAGGACCTGATCGGAAACGAGGAAATCCACGGCATCGGTGCGTGCCGAAACGGTCTCCAGATGGCGGGAGGGGGAGCCGATGCGCCGCTCCAGCAAGCGCGCACCTGCGGCTGTAACGGTCTTGTCCACCGAATCGAGCAGCGACCCGGCACGTCCCCCGGACAGTCCGGCGGTCAGTTCCAGATTGCGGCGCGTTGCGGCGTCGATCTGGACGGTTTTGGTTTGCGTCTCCTGTTGCGGCGGGCGCAACAGGGGCAGGTTGCCCTTTTGCGTGATCTCGAGATATTCGACCAGGGCGCCCATCGCCCCGACCTCGGCACGGGAAAAGGTGCCGAACGCATCCAGTGTGGCGACTTTGAACAATTCGGTGAGGCGGTTCATGCCGGCGGCGCTGTCAAAGGCGGCCGGGCCAAGTGTCGTGATGGCGATCCCGAAATCCTCGGTGACGGGTCGCAAATCTTGTTCCCTTGTGTCCGCCACCACCAGTTCGGATGGGGCCAAGCGGGCCAGTTCAGGCCCTAACTGGGCCATATCGAGCGCCATGACGTGAAACGCGCCTGTCGAGATATCGACCCACGCCAGCGCGGAACTGCCGCGCACATCGGCGAAGGCGGACAGGAAATTGTGCCGCCGCGCTTCGAGCAGTGAATCCTCGATCAGTGTTCCGGGCGTGACCAGCCGCACCACGTCGCGTTTGACGACGGATTTCGATCCGCGCTTTTTCGCCTCTGCCGGGCTTTCCATCTGTTCGCAGACCGCGACGCGAAATCCCTTGCGGATCAGGGTCAGCAGGTACCCTTCGGCGGAATGCACCGGCACGCCGCACATCGGGATGTCGTCACCGTCATGTTTGCCCCGTTTGGTCAGCGCGATGTCGAGCGCCGCCGCCGCCGCCGCCGCATCGTCAAAGAACATTTCGTAAAAGTCGCCCATACGATAAAAAAGCAGCGCACCGGGGTGAGCCGCCTTGATCTCGAGATATTGCGCCATCATCGGCGTGGTCGACATGAACGTGGCCCCCCAAAGGCAAGTGTCGCGCGACCTTACAAACAGCGGCGACCGAGCGAAACCCAAAGTCGATTGAGGCACGGCGCGCGCTGGGCTAGACCTGTCTGGTCAGGGGAGGACATCACGCATGGCAGGCAACAAGGTCACACCGGAAGAGGCGCTCGCGTTTCATATGGAGCCCACGCCGGGCAAGTTCGAAATTTCTGCAACGGTGCCGATGACGACCCAGCGCGATCTGAGCCTTGCCTATTCGCCCGGTGTGGCCGTCCCCTGCGAGGCAATCGCCGAAAACCCCGAACTGGCCTATGACTACACCAACAAGGGCAACCTTGTTGCGGTGATCTCGAACGGGACAGCGGTGCTGGGTCTGGGCAATCTTGGTGCGCTGGGGTCAAAGCCGGTGATGGAGGGCAAGTCGGTTCTGTTCAAACGCTTTGCCGACGTGAATTCCATCGATATCGAGTTGGACACCGAGGACCCGGACGCATTTTGTCAGGCGGTCCGGCTGATGGGTCCGACCTTTGGCG
>CAZITF010000349.1:0-3158 GCA_964542095.1 uncultured Rhodobacterales bacterium | reverse complement strand
GATACCAGTTCTGGACGGTGGAATATTTCACCTCGGCGTCTTCCTCGATGATGATCTCGACCACGGCGGCGTGCAGTTGCGCGATGTCACGCTGGGGCGCGGTGCAGCCTTCGAGGTAGGACACATAAGACCCCTTGTCGGCGATGATCAGCGTACGCTCGAACTGGCCGGTGTTCTCGGCATTGATCCGGAAGTAGGTCGACAGCTCCATCGGGCAGCGCACACCGGGGGGGACATAGACGAATGAACCATCTGAAAAGACGGCGGAATTCAGAGTCGCGTAGTAGTTGTCAGACACCGGCACGACCGAGCCAAGGTATTTCCTGACGAGGTCGGGATGTTCCTTGATCGCCTCCGAAATCGAGCAAAAGATAACGCCCGCCCTTTGCAACTCCGCCTGAAAGGTCGTGCCCACGGATACGGAATCAAATACCGCATCCACGGCGACCTTGCGCGGCGCTTCAGTCAGGTCTTCGGCCCCCTCGACACCGGCCAAAATCATCTGTTCCTTCAGCGGAATGCCGAGTTTTGCGTAAGTTTCCAACAGCTTGGGGTCAACCTCGTCCAGCGACTTGGGCTTGACCTCCATCGACTTGGGGCGGGCATAGTAGTACTGGTCCTGAAAATCGATCTCGGGGTAATCGACCATCGCCCATTTGGGTTCTTCCTTTTGTAGCCATCGATCATAGGCCGCCAGACGCCATTCCAGCATCCATTCGGGTTCTTCGTTCTTTTCGGAAATCAGCCGGACGATATCGGGGCTGAGGCCCTTGGGGGCATAGTCCATCTCGATATCGGTGGCCCAGCCGTATTTATAGGCGCCACCGACCTCGCGGACAGCGTCCACGGTGTCCTGATCGACACCTTCCTTGACCACGACTTCGTCTACAACATTGTCCATTTCAGACATATCCCCTCGTGCTTCGCGCCTCAGGCCGCGCGCGCCTCGTGTTTCTTCAACTTTTGCGCCCACACCGCGGCAAAGCGCAAAACGTCGTCTTCCGTTGTCTCAAGCCCCAGTGACACGCGCACCGCATCGCTTGCAACCTCATCCAGTCCCATTGCCTTCAGCACCCGGCTGGCCTTGACCTTGCCGGACGAACAGGCCGACCCGGCGGAAATGGCAAAGCCCGCAAGGTCCATCTGCATCACCTGCGTTTCGCCCTTCCAGCCGGGCGTGGCAAAGCAGGAGGTGTTGGGCAAGCGCGGCGCATCCTTCCCGACAAAAATAGTCGTATTTGAGGAAGCCTCAAGAGCACTTTCTAGAATATTTCTAAGTTTCTCGACCCGGTCCCATTTTCCGCTCATCACATCGCGGTTCGCCGCCTCGGCTGCCGCGCCAAAACCAGCGATCCCGATGACGTTTTCTGTGCCCGACCGGCGGCCCATTTCCTGGCCCCCGCCGCGCAACATCGGTTCCGGATCATCGGCCGTGAAATTGATCAGTGCACCAACGCCTTTGGGACCACCCAGCTTGTGGGCCGACAGGATCATATAAGACGGACGCGCCTCTCCCTCATGGCTGACAGGCACCTTGCCAGCCATTTGCGTGATGTCGCAGACCACGGAATAGGGGACTGTGCCTGTACGAGAGGCGTTCACGTGATTGTTCGCCGCCACCTTGCGGTTTGGCAACATGACCCCGGTTTCACTGTTGGCCGCAGAAACGGCGATCAGCGCAACCGGCCCACGATCGGTGCTATGTGCGCCATCTGCGTCGTGCATGATCCGGTCGCAAAAAAGTGACGCCGCCGCGGCATCCAGCGCCCCGGCCGCATCAAACAGCGCCGGCAACTCCGCCGCGCTCCAGTCCAGCAGGCAATCATGTTCCGTCGGCAGGGCCGCGAACACCCCGCCATGGCGCCCCTTCTGCGCCACCGCCAGCGCCGCCGCCTCGGTGGCCGAGCCGGTAAACACCACCTGCGTCGGCTTGCATGCGACCAAGTCCGCCACCTGCGCGCGCGCGCGCTCCACCAGCATCTTGGCCGCGCGCCCTTCGGCATGGACGCTGGACGGATTGCCTGCCACATCCATTGCCGACAGCATCGCGTCGCGCGCCTCTGCCCGCAGGGGAGTCGTCGCATTATGATCCAGATAGAGGCGGTCCATCACTTCTCTGTTTCCAAAAAATCCCGGGGGAGTCGCGCCAGCGACGGGGGCTGGCCCCCTGCGCCATCAGCCCTCATCGACCACGGCCATCAGACTGGGCACCGCGGGGCACGGGGCAAGCTCGTTATCGATCACGTCCGACAGGCGGGTCTGGTGCAGGAACACATAGACATGGGCGCTCAACCCCTCCCACAAGCGGTTGGTCAGCGACTGCGCCTTCGATCCTGACGCCGCCCCCGAGGCCCCTGCCCCCTTGTGCATGGCATCGACCTTTTCATCGACGGCAGCCAGAATGTCGGACACGCGAATGTCCGAAGGCGAGCGGGTCAACCGATAGCCACCTCCGGGTCCGCGCACCGACGCCACCAGATCGGCACGGCGCAGTTTCACGAACAGCTGTTCGAGATAGGGCAGCGAGATGTCCTGGCGGGTCGAGATATCCCCGAGGCTGACCAACTGATCGGCAGGCTGCATCGCGATGTCGCTGAGCGCCACCATGGCGTAACGTCCCTTGGTCGACAGTTTCATAAGACAAACGCCCCCAATTGACGTGCGCGCCCGAAGGCCATACATGCTCTTCCACCGCAGGTGCGTGATCCTGCCCATGAAATTAGAACCGTTCTAAGGTATCCGATTAATTTCGTCAAGAAATCGGATCGCCAAAAAGACGCACGAGGACACACAAGATATGCCCGAGGTCATTTTTCCCGGACCCGAAGGCCGCCTCGAAGGCCGCTATCACCCTCAAAAAGAACGCGACGCACCGATTGCCATCGTTCTGCACCCGCACCCGCAATTCGGCGGCACCATGAACCACAAGGTGGTACATGCGTTGCATTATGCCTTCTTCAACATGGGTTTCACCGTGTTGCGCTTCAACTTTCGCGGTGTGGGGCGGTCCCAGGGGGAATACGATCAGGGCATCGGCGAGTTGTCCGATGCGGCCTCCGCTCTGGACTATCTGCAGTCGATGAACAACAACTCCAAGCACTGCTGGGTTGCCGGTTTCAGCTTTGGCGCGGGGATCGGGATGCAGTTGCTCATGCGCC
>CAZITF010000348.1:0-3161 GCA_964542095.1 uncultured Rhodobacterales bacterium | reverse complement strand
GGCTGCTCGTGGTGGGCTGAAATCGTGGAACAAAGGTTGCCGCTCGCATCCTGAAACAACGGTGCCCTGAAAGGGGCACCCGGTCACAGTGCGGCGCCAACCCCCAGCAATTCACGGTAGATCGCGATGATCGCGTCCGCTTCCTGTTGCAGCTGAAACCGCTCGACCATGGCGCGGCGTGCATTGGCGGACCAATCGGCCAGCCGCGCGGGATCCGCCAGAAGCTCATCCGCCGCCCGCACCATCTGTCCGACATCGCCGGGTGTGATCAGGGTGCCGGTCTCGCCCTCGTCGATCAATTCCTCGAAGGCCCCGACACGCGTGGCAATGACAGGCGCGCCGCAGGCCATCGCCTCGAGCGGGGTGAGGCCGAACCCTTCCCAGCGTTGCGGGGCGACATAAATGTCGAGCGCCTGATAGAATTTCGGCGTCTCCCAGACCGGCACTTCGGGCAGAAACAGCAGCCGGTCCGACAGCCCCGCCGCCTCAACCTGGCTCTTGAGGGCGGCCAGAAACGCGCGGTCCTTTTCCACGGCGCGGCCCATGACGATGGCCGTGGCCTTTGGGTGGTGTGCCAGCACGTCGATCATCGCACCGACAAAGATGTCGGTGCCCTTCGAGGTCCGGATGCGCCCGAAACAGCCCAGGATCGGCCCGTCGGGCAGCCCCAGCGAACGGCGCAATTCCGCCTTGTCGGGGTGGGGGGCGAAGGTGTCGGTGTCGATGCCGTGGTGGATCACAGTCGCGGGCCGTTCCAGATAGGCCGCCGTCCTGGCCGAGGTTGCAATCACCGCGTCCATGCGCGCAATCAATGCCTTGGTCAGCCCGGTATGATTGCGCTGGCTGGCCGAGGTGAATAGCAGTTTGAGACGCTTGCGCAGCAGGTGTTTCAGCGCCAGCCCGGCAATCATTTCGACATTGCGCCGCGCATGCCAGACCCGGGGGCCACTGGGTCCCTCGCGCGACATGGTCAAAAGCCGCGTCCAGCTGACATTGGGCACTTGATCGGGCATCTGCGGGGCACAGGCGGTGATGGCAATCGACCTGGCCTGCAGGGGCACCAGCCGGATCACGGTGGAGGTGACCCCCGACAAACGGCGTTTGAAGTTCGGGGCGATCACGTCGATGGCGCGCAGATCAGTCATGGGGACCCATAGCGTGACCTTCGGCCAAAGAGAAGATCCGGGCCGCCAAATCCGCCAGAGCCGCATCGCCGCCTTGCGCCAGCGGGCGCGCATGTGCCGCGAGTTGCGCGGCGCGGCTGGGGTGGGTCAGCAATGCATTGACCTCGGTTGTCAGTTCGGTGGCGTCCGCGACTTCGACGCTGGCGTCTTTCATGAGGAATACCGCGTAAGCTTCGGAAAAATTTTTATAAAACGGTCCGTGCAGTATCGCCGTATGCGCCGCCGCAGGTTCGAACGGGGTGTGCCCCCCCACATCCGTGAACGACCCGCCCAGAAAGACGATGGGGCTGAGCGTGTACCACAGATCCGTCTCGCCCATCGTATCGGCCAGATAGACCTGCGCTCCGTCTCCCAGTGTGGCCCCGGCGCTGCGTTGTGCCACGCTCAGACCCGCCGCGCGGATCAATGCCAGCACCTCGCCCGCCCGTTCGGGATGGCGTGGCACCAGGATCAGGCACAGATCGGGGTGATCTTTCAACAGGTGGGCATGGGCCTGCAAGACCGTCTCTTCCTCGCCCGGATGGGTCGAGGCGGCGACCCAGAGCGGACGGGGGCCAAGGTCGGCACGGGCGGCGTCCACCACATCGCGCGCGATCAGGGGCGGGCCGATCATGGATTTGAGGTTGGCGCCCTGCTGCGCCATGTCCAGCCCGATGTCGCGCAGGTGGTCGCGGCTGCGCCCGTCCTGGCAATGGGCCATGACGATCCCGCGCAGCACATAGGCCGCCGTGCCGGGAAAGCGTTTCCAGCCCTGTGCGCTCTTGTCCGACAGCCGCGCGTTCAGCAGGGCGACGGGAATGCCCCGGCGCGCGCATTGGTCGAGCAGGGTCGGCCACAGTTCGGATTCCACCAGCACGCACAGGTCGGGACGCCAATGGCGCAGGAAACGCGACACAGGCCCGGTGCCGTCAAGCGGGCTGAACTGATGCACCGCGCGTTTCGGCAGTCGCCCGGCAACGGCCTGGGCCGAGGTCGCGGTGCCCGACGTCAGCAGGATCGCGGCATCGGGATAATCGCCGGCGATGCGCGCGATCAGGGCAAGGGTCGATTTCGCCTCGCCCACGCTGGCCCCGTGAAACCAGATCAGCGGCCCTGCGCGCCGCTGCGCCGTGGCGTGACCCAGCCGCTCGTGAGCGCGCGTGACGCTGACACCGGCGGCGCGCAGCCGGGCGACAGCGCGGCGCGCGGCAAAGGGCAGGGCGAGGGCGCTCAGGACCTGGTAAAGACGGAACAGCGCCGTGGGCCGCATTGGCCCTATCCGCCCGTGTGGCTCATGTGGCGGGGCATCTGCCCGTCAAGACGCTGGCGGGAATAGTCGAAATCATGGCCCTTGGGCTTGGCACCGATGGCGGCGCGGATGGCGGTTTCGAGCGGGGCAGTGTCGTCCGGATGGGCGCGCAGTGGCGCGCGCAGGTCGGCCATGTCCTCTTGCCCCAGACACATGTAGATTTCGCCCGTGCAGGTCAGTCGCACGCGATTACAGCTTTCGCAGAAATTGTACGACAGGGGCGTGATGAACCCGATCTTTTGCCCGGTTTCTTCCAGCCGCACATAGCGGGCAGGCCCGCCGGTGCGCTCGGCCAGATCGGTGACGGTGAAGTGATCGTCGTAGCGGGCGCGCACATCCTTGAGCGACCAGTACTGGCCCAGACGGTCCTCGTTTCCGAGGTCGCCCATCGGCATGACCTCGATCCAGGTCAGATCCATGGCCCGCTCGGCGCACCACCGCGTCAGGCTCTCAAGCTCGTCTTCGTTGAAGCCCTTGAGCGCAACCGCGTTGCTCTTGACCCTGAGGCCCGCCGCCAGTGCCGCATCGACCCCGCGCAGCACCTGCGGCAGACGTCCCCAGCGGGTGATGTCGGCGAATTTCTTCTCATCCAGCGTATCAAGCGAGATATTCACCCGCCGCACGCCCGCCGCGTAAAGATCGCCCGCAAAGCGTTCGAGCTGGCTGCCATTGGTGGTCAGCGTCAGTTC
>CAZITF010000347.1:0-3163 GCA_964542095.1 uncultured Rhodobacterales bacterium | reverse complement strand
GGCCAGCCACTGACTGATCGACTGACGCATGTCCTGTTCGTCATCGACGATGGCAATCTTCATCGCTTGGGTCATCTGAACTTACTCCGCCGCTTTTATTTTCGGGTTGTCATCCGTGTCTTCGCCGTCATCATCGGCCTGCTCGCCCAGGATAGGCAATTGCATCTCGAACACCGCACCACCGGACTGGCCATTGCGCGCTGTCAGTCGCCCGCCCAGATCGTTGACAATACCGGACGAGATGGCAAGCCCAAGACCGACACCGTCGCCGGGCTGCTTGGTGGTGTAGAACGGTTCGAACAGGGCATCGAGATCGGCAATGCCGGGGCCGTTGTCGCGCACCGTGAGGGTTGCGGTCTCGCCCGCCGACAGGAAGATGTCGACCTGCGGAGCGCGCACCGTCTTGGTGGCATCGATCGCGTTGCGTAAAAGGTTGACCATCACCTGCTCGATGCGCAGCCGGTCCCCCATCACCTCTACCGGGTCGGGGGGTAACACGCGGTTGATCTGGACCCGGCGCTGGCGCAGTTGCGGTTCCATCATCGACAGGGATGATGCCAGCGCGTCGGCCATGTTTACAGGGCTCAGCGCGTCCTGACCCTTGCGGGCATAGGATTTCAGCTGACGGGTGATCGCCCCCATCCGTTCGATCAGATCGTCGATGCGCCCAAAGCTGACCAACGCCTCTTCTGGGCGGTTACGGCGCAGCAAAAGGCGTGCGCCCGCAAGGTAGGTTTTCATCGCCGCGAGGGGCTGGTTCAACTCGTGGCTGACGGCGGCCGACATCTCGCCCAAGGCGGCCAGTTTGGATGATTGTTCAAGGGTTTGCTCGGCGACGGCGAGGTCCTCCTGCACCCGCTTGCGCTCGGCGATTTCCCGCTGCAACTGCACGTTCAGACGGCGAAGCTCTGCCGACTCGCGCGCGAAGGAGGCCACCCGCACAGCCGAGCGGCGACTGAGTGCATAAAAGGCCAGCGCCAGCAGAATGGCGAATCCCATGATCTCGAGGGCCAGAACCCCGTTCACCCGCTCGCGCACGGATTCGTAGGTGGTAAAGGACACCATGCGCCAGCCGCGAAACGGGATGCGGTTTTCCAGCCGCATCATCGCCTCGCCCTGAATATAGGCATCCGCCGGAAGGGCCGTCCAATCCGCGGTGACGCGGATTGCGCGCTCGATCGCGCTTTGCGGAGTCTGATGCTCCAGCGCGTCTGCTTCGGCTCGACCGCGCCAGCGCGGTTCGGTGGCGAGGATGATCTGGCCGACGCTGTCGGTGACGAACACCGCCGCGGACGTCCCGGCCCAGGCGCGTTCGAACTTTTGCAGATCGACCTCGACCGCGATGACCCCCAGCACATCGCCCCCGGCCGTAATCTTGCGCGAATAGGTAAAGGAAAACCCGCCCGCCTCGCGCGGTGTCGCGCTAAATACCGTGTCCGAGGCGCGCAAGGCGTCGATAAAAAACGGCTCCGAGCGGTTGTTGCTGCCCAACCGCTCGCGCTTTGTTGCCGCCACCGCGCGCCCGTCGCTGTCCATCAGGAGCAGGTTCGCGGCCCCTATTTCCTCGACGAACGAGATCAGGCGCTGAGTCGATTGCTGGTAGTCGGCGGAATTGAGTGCCCCGATCAGGGTCGGGTCGCGCGCCAGCAATTGCGGCACGATGGCGCTCTGGCGCAATTCGCTCACCAGGTTGCCCGAATAGAGCGCAAGGCGCAGCTCTGCCCGGTTGCGGGTGGTTTCGGTGAACCGGTCGGTCAGCAGGCGATTGGTGACAAAGACCGTGGCCACGGCCACCACCGTAAGCGCCACAAGGGCCAGCCGCACGCGCCAGCCGATGATGCGTGGCGCCTGACCGGAATTCGCAAGCTGAGAGAACGGGCCCATGCGGCCAGCATAGGCGCGCAGGCCATGCCTCTCAAGTCACGCTGTGGTCAGCTGCCCGGCCACTGCGCGGAACAACGCCTGTCCATCGGTGCCGCCATGGCCAGGGTCCGCCGCCCGCTCGGGATGCGGCATCATGCCCATGACGCGCCGGTTTTCCGACAGGATGCCCGCAATGTCGCCCATCGACCCGTTCGGGTTGTCCGTATAGGTGAACGCGATGCGATCCTCGCCGCGCAAGGTGTCGAGCGTCGCGGGATCGGCGAAATAATTGCCGTCATGGTGGGCAATGGGAATATCAACCACATCGCCCGCATTGTACCCTTCGGTATAGATGGATTGTGAGGTTTCGACGCGCAAACCCACTGTCTTGCAGATGTATTTCAGGCCCGCATTGCGCAGCAACGCTCCGGGCAGAATGCCGGTTTCAGTCAGCACCTGAAAGCCGTTGCAGATGCCCAGCACATAGCCGCCCCGCTCTGCGTGGGCCTTGACTGCCCGGCAGATCGGAGAATTCGCCGCAATCGCGCCGCAGCGCAGGTAACCGCCAACGGAAAAGCCGCCGGGAACGCCAATGATGTCGACCCCGGCTGGCAATTCCGTGTCCTTGTGCCAGACCATCTCGACATCCGCACCCGCCGCGCGAAAGGCGACGGCAAGGTCGCGATCACAATTCGATCCCGGAAAGACGACGACCGCCGCCTTCATGACATGTCGACCCGATAGGATTCGATCACCGTATTGGCCAGCAGCTTTTCGCACATTGCGTTCACATCGTCCTCGGTGGTGCCATCGGCCAGATCAAGCTCGATCACCTTGCCCTGCCGGACACCGCTCACCCCGTCAAAGCCGAGCGCCCCGAGGGCGTGACGCACCGCTTCGCCTTGCGGATCCAGAACGCCGGTCTTCAGCATCACATGCACAGTCGCTTTCATGCTCACCCTTTTACTCTTTGGCCTTCATCATACTTCCCATTCGCACGATCCGACGCCTAGTTGATCAGTGTCGGTTTGGTTATCGGCGACGAAGTCTTGGGCATGACCCCCAGACGGCGCGCCACTTCGGTATAGGCATCCGTCAGGTTGCCCAGATCCCGCCGGAACACGTCCTTGTCCAGCTTCTGGCCGGTCTCGATATCCCACAGCCGGCAACTGTCCGGGCTGATCTCGTCCGCAACGATCAGGCGCATGAAGTCGCCATCGTAAACGCGGCCCACTTCGATCTTGAAGTCCACCAGCCGAATGCCGACCGCCAACATCACGCCGCTCAGGAAATCGTTGAC
>CAZITF010000346.1:0-3173 GCA_964542095.1 uncultured Rhodobacterales bacterium | reverse complement strand
TAATGGGCCGATCACACCGCTCTGCGGTGCATTGCCAAAGCGACTTTGCAAAGCCAGCTTTTCTTGCGCAGAGCTGCCGCTCAGTCAGAGCACAGCGGACGACCGCTTCCCGACCTCCCCAATGCAGTTGCTTACCGACAAGCTTACACATATATGACTAAGTCATACCCTGGAGGCAAGCATGACCGTCAAGACAACCCTCAGCTTCACCGATCGTCACCACCGGTTCCTCACCGACAAGGTGGGCCAAGGCGTCTTTGCCTCGCAAAGCGCGGCTGTGGCGGCAGCACTCGAACAGATGATACGCGATGAAGAGGAGCGCGAGTTGGCCCTTGGCGCGATGGCCGAAGAAATCCGGGCGAGACTCGAAACGCCCCGCGCCGACTATGTCCCAGCCGAGGACGCATTTGCCGCCGCGCGGGCCCGGCTGCAGGCTGCGCGCGAGACGTGAGCTATCGCATCCGGTTCCATCCGGCGGTCGCGGTGGATCTCGACGCGATCACGCGCTGGCTGATCGACTATGCCGGCCCGCAATCCGCCGCGCGCCGACTTGACGAGATCGAGGCCACCATCGCCAGCCTCGCTGGCCTGCCGCACAAGGGCAGCCGCCGGGACGAGATCGCCCCCGGGCTGCGCGCCATTCCAGTAGGCCGCAAGGCCGTGATCGCCTTCACTGTCGACGATGATGCCCGCGAGGTTCATATACACGCCGTGACCTATGCCGGGGCCGACTGGATCACACGCAGCAAAGCGCGCGGGCGGTAGCAGGATGGCGCGCAAACCTGTCCACAAATGGGCCTTCAAACCTGGCATGCGCGCGAGCGCTTTCGGATGGCGCGGCTCTGCCAAGGCGACCCAGCGGTTGAAATCGGCCAGCGCGGAGATCCGGGCCGTAAATCGCGCGGAGCCTGTCACGGCGGCGGACGGCGTGGTCGCATTGGCCGCGCGGATCTGGCCCGCGTTTGAGCATATCGACACCTCGTCGGGTGCGCTTGGCACCGCCGTGCGCTGCACACTTGAGGACCTTGTGCCGATTCTGATCGCCGCCCCTGCGGATGAAAAGACGCGCGCAAAATGGCTGGAGCAGCTGCGCGCGGCGATCGAGGACGATGGCGTCGACTACCTCGCCCCGATCTCGGAGCGGTTCGGCGAGATCGCTATACATCCCGCGCTCATGACCTTACATGCCGACCGGGATCTCGTCCTGATCCATCGGGCCTGGTCGGATTGGGAGCGGTATTCCCATGTCGGCACCGCGACGCTCACGCTGTCCTGCCTGCTAGAGGCCGGGCGGTATGACGATCTGCTGGCGCTCCTCGCGGTCAAGAAATCCCGACTATGGTTCGATGACAAGTTCGGGGCCGAAGCCTTGCTCCGACAAGGCCGCGAGGATGACGCATTGGCCTATGCAGAGGCGCTGCTGCAGGCGGACCGCCAGACATGGGGCCATCACGACATCTGCCGCTTTTGCGAGGCGATCCTGGTACGCCAAGGCAAGGCGGACGAGGCCTATCGCCGGTTCGGCCTGCCCACAGCGAGCGGAAACACTTGGCTGGCGATGTGGCGCGATCTGGTCAAACGCTACCCTGACCGGGATGCCCGTGCATTACTGGAAGACCTGATCGCGCTCCACGGTCGCAAGGGCAAATGGTTCGCCGCGGCCAAGACCGCGACGTATTTCGACATCGCCCTCGACTGCGCAGCCGATCATGAGGCGGCACCGGCCACGCTCATCCGGGGCGCCCGCGATTTCGCGATCAAGGAACCGGCCTTCGCTGCCGATGTCGCTCTGCATGCGATAAGGCATCTTCTGGCGGGCCGTGGCTATGAACCCAGCCCGTTCGACATCGACGAAGCGGTCGATCACCTGATGACCGCCAGCACGCGCATTGACCGGCGGGGCTGGGCCATCGCGGCGCTTCAGCGACTGATGGAGACCACGCCCGGCGATGATCTGATGCAACGCCGCCTTGGCCAGAAGCTGACCGAACTCAGTGCTGAATAGCGGATTGATCGCTGTCGAGAAGCAGCCTGCACGGCGCGATGAAACCAACCCATGCTCTGCGCTGACTTCGCAAGTTTCGGCCCAACAGCTGACCGCCCGGGCGAACGATCACGGTTTTCGGGAACGCACATCTCCTTCGGCGCGTTCTTCGATCAGCTTCGCCGGTGCCACATCCAGATGCGCCGCGACCCGCTGAAGAGTCTGCAAGGTGACATTCTGCTGGCCGCGTTCCATGGCGCTGACATGGGCACGGTCGACATCCATCGCTGCCGCCAACGCGGCCTGCGTCAGCCCACGCGCTTGGCGGTAGTGCTTGAGATTACTTGCAAAAACAACGCGGATGTCCATCCGCAGCTAAAAAGCCTATCGCGTATTTTGGTGCGACGTATTATAATACTCATCTGCAACCTGACTGACCGCGATCCGTTCTTGCACAGGCAATCCGATGTGCTTTTATGGACCTTAACGCCAAACGGCGAGGGGGAATCATGTCTGCCACCGGCACCACGCCGATCTCTGATGTCGCACCGCAAAGCGATGATCTGACCGACTATGACCACGCACATATGAAGCTTTACCTGCGCCTGTTCGACGCCGCTGAAGGCGGTGCAAGCCTGCAGGAAATCAGCCAGATTCTGTTCGGCATCGATGCTGACAAGGAACCGGAGCGTGCCCGAAAAATCTATGATAGCCACCTCGCCCGTGCGCGCTGGATGACCGAACACGGATATCGCAAGCTGCTTGAGGGCGGTAACGGCTGAACTTTGCGCAACTCGGCCCAGATCGGCGAACACTCGCGCAGGTTGCGCAAGTTGACCGTTCGCGTCGTCGTTTTCTTGCACCTCCCGGCTATACTCTTTCCCCATCGAAACCACTGACGCGGAGCTTCGCCATGACTAGGGATTGGCAAGACGAAGCGGCGTATCGGCATTTCGACAGCCTCGACCTGTCCGGGCTGGCTTGGGAATGCCTGCGCCGCAATTCAGACTATCGCGCCACCTACCCGCTGATGCGGGATGGATTGAGATCACCGGCTGCATGGGGGTTGCGATTTCCCGGTTGATCCGGACATCGACGCACCCAAAGCCCCCGTGTTCTGGACGCCTTCAATCGCCCCGGCTGCGGTCGGGTATGCTGTGCCGGTCCCCGGCGGCGACACCACCGCGCC
>CAZITF010000345.1:0-3174 GCA_964542095.1 uncultured Rhodobacterales bacterium | reverse complement strand
ATTGGGGGCATATGCAACTTGGCCGACCTTTTTGACAACATCATCGCGTGGCTGCTGGAACAGGCGTTGGGGGACGATGACATATCACCCATCGTTCAGGGGCTTGCCCAGCGGCTGATCGACGGTGGCGTACCGCTGGCGCGGATCAGCATCGGGCGTTCCATCGTGCACCCCACAATCGGGCTGATCGACATGCAATGGGATCGCGAGTCGGGCCAGGTGTCCATACAAAGCCTTCCGCGAGATCAAGTGCGCGCCGGGATCGTCAACGACGAACCTTTCGCAGATATCGCCCACGGTCGGGTCGAAAGTATCGCTGCCAACCTGAAAAACCCCAAGGACGTCGCCCGCTATCCCCTGTTTGCCAAGCTCGCCGACCGGGGGCTGACCGGATACCTCGCATTCGGCGTTCCGTTCGGTCGCACGAACAAGCTCTACGCGGACATCCACGAGGATTTTCGGGGGGCTTCGCTCTCCTTTGCCACCAAACGATTCTCGGGGTTTTCCGCAACCGACCGGGAAGGGCTGGAGCGCATTTTGCCGGCCATTGCCGTCTGCCTGCATGTCGATATGGAGCGGTTCATCTCTGGCGAAATCCTGAAAACCTACCTTGGCTCCATTTCCGGCAAGCTGGTTCTCAAGGGCGAAGTGTCGCGCGGCGACGGGCAACAGATCGATTGCGCAATCTTCTATTCCGACCTGCGCGAGTCGGTCGAGTTGTCCCGGCGTCTCGACACGCAGACCTATCTTGACACGATCAACGCCTATTTCGACTGTACGGCGACGGCAGTGGATGAACATGGCGGCGAAGTGCTGAAGTTTATCGGCGACGGGGTACTGGCGATCTTTCCCTTTGACGACGCCAAGCGGCCCCGCGCCAACATGTGCGCCGCCGCCCTTGCCAGCGCGCAAGAGGCCTTTGCCCGTGCCGAACACGTCAACGCGGCGCGTGCCGTCGCCAACCTGCCCGCCCTGCAATTCGGTGTCGGGTTGCACGTGGGCACTGTAATTCATGGCAATGTGGGCACCACGCGCCGCCTCGATTTCACCGCAACTGGCCCGGCAGTGGGTCTTGCCAGCCGCTGCGAGGGGATGACGCGGGTGCTTGATACCCCCCTGATCGCCACGGCGCAGTTCGCAGAATTCTGCCCATCCCCGTCAACCGATCTGGGCCAGCACAGCTTGCGCGGCTTTGGCGCCCCTATGACCCTTGTGACCTATCCCATGACATGACCGGCTCTTGATCCGGCAGCGCGCCCCCCGCCAGCGCCATGCGCCACGGCATGAGGCAGGCAATGACCGATAATATGACAATGAAGATTCGCATCTGGCAGCTCCTCCTGCCTCCGTTCAAACGCATGTCAGGTTAAGGTGACGTTAAGCATGCTCAAAAACCCGCACAAACGGTCGCATACCGACCTCGGCCAAACCCGCCGCTGCGCTAGGTCTGAACCATGACTTACGTGCTGCATTATGCCCCCGACAACGCTTCTGTGGTCATCCGGCTCGCGCTGGAGGCGCAGGGTGTGCCTTTTCGCGCCAGGCTGGTGGATCGCAGCGTGCAGGCCCAGACCGGCCCCGCCTATCTCGCGCTCAATCCCAACGGGTTGATCCCAACGCTGGAAACACCGGATGGGACCATGTTCGAGACGACAGCCATCCTGCTCTACCTGTCCGAACAGCACGGCGGGCTGATGCCGCAGGCAGGTGCGGATCGGGCTGCGGCGCTGAAATGGCTGGTCTGGCTCGGCAACACGCTGCACCCGTCCCTGCGGATCATGTTCTATCCGCACACCTATACCGACGGCGCGATCGAAGATGTACGCGCCCCGGCGCGCAGACGGATCACTCACTTGCTCACCCTGCTGGCACAAGCTCCGGATGCAGCATGGCTCGAAGGTCCGGTTAGTGCGATGTCGTGTTACCTGGCCCCGATGCTGCGCTGGTGTGCGATCTATGGCGGCCCTGCCTGGTTCGATATCTCCGATCACCCCCGCCTGATGGACTTTGCCACCGCCATGGAACAGACAGCCGCCGTGCATCGTGCCATTGCCGCCGAAGGGCTGGGCCCGGCTCCGTTCACCGCCCCTGGTCCCGCCACCCCGCCAGAAGGATCCGCCACGTAATGTTCCTTTCCATTTTCGACATGTTCAAGGTGGGCATCGGCCCGTCCTCGTCCCACACGATGGGGCCGATGGTGGCCGCGGCACGGTTTCTCGACATGATGCGCGCCTCGCCGTTCAAATTCGCGGGGGTGCGCGCCTCTCTGCACGGCTCGCTGGCCTTCACCGGGGTGGGCCATGCCACGGATCGGGCCACCATACTGGGCCTCGCCGGGTTCAAACCCGATACCTACGATCACGCGCAGGCCGAGGCGGCGCTGAGCGCGCTGGCTCAGGATCACACGCTCCATCCCGATGGCCTGCCACCGCTGCGCTTCGATCCCAAGGCCGACCTTGCGTTTGACTACGACACGCAGCTGACCGGCCATGCCAACGGCATGATCCTGATGGCGACGGACGCGCAGGGCGACGTCATCCTGCGGCAGGTGTTCTATTCCATCGGCGGCGGTTTCGTGATGACCGAAGAGGAACTGGCCGCAGGCAAGGACACCGCAGAGGGCGCGCCGGTCCCATTCCCCTTCAAATCGGCCACCGAGATGCTCGAAATGGCCCGGACGTCGGGCAAGACCATTGCCGCCATGAAACGTGCCAACGAAGTGTCGCGCGGCACGCCGGAGTCCCTCAACGCGGGCACTCGGCGGTTGTGGCAGGTGATGAACGACTGCATCGAGCGGGGCCTGACCTCGGACGGCACCCTGCCCGGCGGGCTGAACGTGCGCCGCCGCGCCAGGGACATCCACGACAAGCTGCTGGCCGAACGTGGCATGAATCTGAACGCGCCGCACACCATCAACGACTGGATGGCTGTTTATGCCATGGCCGTGAACGAAGAGAACGCCGCCGGAGGCCAGGTTGTCACCGCGCCCACCAACGGCGCGGCGGGCGTGCTGCCTGCCACCTTGCGCTATTACCTCGATCACGTGCCGGGGGCCAGCGAGGCCCATGTGGAGGATTTCCTGCTGACCGCCGCCGCCATCGGTGGGCTGGTCAAATTCAACGCCTCGATCTCCGGCGCCGAAGCCGGGTGCCAGGCCGAAGTCGGAGATCGAGG
>CAZITF010000344.1:0-3185 GCA_964542095.1 uncultured Rhodobacterales bacterium | reverse complement strand
GCTTGGCAGCGGCGGCGTTCTTGGCAGCAGCTGTCATGTCGCCTGTGGCTTTTTTCACGGCGGCGGATGCGTCTTCGCTCATGTCCTTGCCAGCGGCCATCATCAGCTCGACTGTGTCCATCTGGACCTTTTTCGCAACTTCAGCAAAGGCGGCCATGTGCTCGGCGGTCACTTCGGCATAGGACGATGCGAAATCGGTCATTGCCTTGGCGTAGTCGGCTGGCTCGGCTTTGGCTTTCGACATGTCGGCCAGTTTGGCCAGGGTCTCTTTGGTCCACTTGGACGAGATTTCTGTCGATTTTTCAGCCGCGTCGATGGCGACGGTGCTCAGCTTTTCGTTCAGCGATGTCGCTGTCTTGAACGCGTCTTCCATGGATGCCGTGTCAACGGGGAATGCGCCCATTACGTCTTTGAACATCGCGCTCATGTCTTGTGTCTTGGCCATTGTATCAGTCCTTTGTGTTCAGGTGTGGGGGGGAGGACCCACGGTTAATTCCTGAACCAGAACGTAGATGCTGCGGCGCAGCATTTCAAGTCTTTTTGCTGCGGCGCAGCAAAAAAGTTAACCCTAGGAAAAGCAATGCGAAAAAGGGTGTTTTCTCAGGGTTTCGCCTTGACGGTCACGTATGTTCCGGGCGCATCGCACAGAATCGGGTGCGCGGAATCACCCGGTGCGCGCGCCGCCACCTGCGCCCCTGCCCGCTTTTTCAGCCACGCGCCCCAGCGCGGCCACCACGAACCCTCGTGAAACTCCGCGCCGGCCAGCCAGGCCTCGTGATCAAGGCTCAGATCGGTGTTGGTATAGTGGCCGTACTTGTTCTTGGTCGGCGGATTGACGATGCCCGCGATATGACCCGACTGGGCCATGATGAACGTCCTGTCCTTTGACCCCATCGCCTGCACGCCGCGATAGCTGTCCTTCCACGGCGCGATGTGATCGGTCTCGCAGGCTATGGCGCACAGCGGCACGTCGACATCGTCCAGCGTCAGGTGATGGCCCATCAGGTCGAACCCGGTGGTGGCCAGTTCGTTGCGCTGGCACAGACCGCGCAGGTACTGCATCGCCATCCTGGCCGGCAGGTTGGCCCCGTCGCCGTTCCAGTACAGCAGATCGAAGGCGGGCGGCGTCTGGCCCATCATGTAACTCTTGATCGCGGGCTGATAGACCAGATCGTTGGAGCGCAGGAAGGTAAAGGTGCGCGCCATGATCACCGACGGCAGAATGCCCTTGTCGGCGCATTCCGCCTCGATCCCGTCGATGAAATCATCCGTCAGGAACGGCGCGAATTCGCCCTGGTCCCCGAAATCGGTCAGCGCGGTAAAGAAGGTGGCGGACTTGATCGACGTGTCGCCGCGCTGCTTGAGCAGGCCCAGCGTCAGCGACAGCGTGGTGCCCGCGATGCAATAGCCGATGGCGTTGACCTGTTTCTGGCCGGTGATCGCCTTGGCCTCCTCGATGGCCGCAAGGTAGCCGTCGGTCACATAGTCCTCAAGGCCGACGCCCGCATAGGCGGCATCGGGGTTGACCCAGGACACAACGAACAGCGTGTGGCCCTGATCGACCAGCCACTTGACCATGCTGTTCTGTTCCTTGAGGTCCAGAATGTAGTATTTGTTGATCCAAGGCGGAAACAGCACCAGCGGGATCTTGTGAACCTTGTCGGTGGTCGGCGTGTACTGGATCAGCTCCATCATCTTGTTGCGGAACACCACCTTGCCCGGCGTGACGGCGATGTTGCCGCCCAACTCGAACGCCTTGTCGTCGGCCAGCTTCACGATCAACTCGCCGTTGTTGGCCTCAAGATCCGAAATCAGGTTCTCCAGCCCCTGCACCAGCGACTGGCCTTCGGTCTCGACCGCCTTTTCCAGCGCATCCGGGTTGGTGGCCAGAAAATTGGTCGGGGCGATCATGTCGAGGATCTGGCGGCCGAAATAGGCCAGACGCCGCTTTTCCTTGCTGTCCATGTCAGTGACCGATTCGATCGCCTGCTCCACGGCGGCGGCATTGATCAGGTACTGCTGTTTGACGAAGTTGAAATAGGGATGCGTGTCCCACAGCGGATTGGCAAAGCGGCGGTCCTTGGGGCCGGGGTTTTCCGGGGCCTGCAACTTTCCACTTGCCAGCGCCTGCTGGGCCTCGACGAAATGGGTCACCGATTTCGACCAGAACTGCAACTGATGCTCCAGCACCTTGGCCGGGTCGCGCAATGCCTCGGACCAATAGGCGGTCGCGGCCTTGGTGAACAGCTCCTGATTCGGACCATCCAGTGCCGGATTGTGCATGCTGCGATGCGACATGACCTGGGTCAGACGCTGCGTCAGCTCTTCGACTTTCTTCAAATTTGTGCTCAATTTGTCGAGGTTTTCGCCCGAGACTGCACCAATTGTGGTATTCTGCGTCGTCTTGGTTGTCATGTTAACATCTTCCTCGTAGTCTTCGCACATGCAGCATTCGGGCCTGCCCAACTGATGCCCACATATCGTCGCATGTTTCAGGGGGCAAAGCGACACCCAGTCCGACGCGGGCAGTGCGCGCCTGCCCCCATATGTATGAGGAGTGCGTCATGCGCTACATGGTAAGTTACGATTTGATGGAAACAGTGCGAAATACCAACCAGTGGCTGGGCGCATCCGCACAGGCTCTGGGCAGTTACCCGGCCTTCGCGATGATCCCGAACCCGGCGATGGCATGGATGCGTGCCTGGGGCGAAGTCACCGAACGCTCCTTTCAACGCATGATCGTCAAACCCGACTGGGGCATTCCGTCGGTCACCGGCGAAGATGGCCGCGACCACCCGATCAGCATCGACGTGGTGGTGCCCGGCGCCTTCGGCGACCTGATCCATTTCAACGTCACCGGCCGCAAGCCGCGCCCGCGCAAGGTGCTGCTGGTCGCGCCGATGTCCGGGCACTACGCGACGCTGCTGCGCTCGACCGTCATGTCGCTGCTGCCCGATTGCGAGGTCTACATCACCGACTGGCACAACGCGCGCGACATCCCCGTCAGCGCAGGCAAGTTCGATATCGAGGATTACACCCTCTACCTCGTGGACTACATGCGCCATCTCGGCCCTGACTCACATGTCATCGCCGTCTGTCAGCCCGCGCCGCTGACGCTGGCCGCCACCGCCGACCTGGCCGAGGAAGACCCCAAGGCCGCGCCCGGCCCGCTGACCCTGCTCGGC
>CAZITF010000343.1:0-3255 GCA_964542095.1 uncultured Rhodobacterales bacterium | reverse complement strand
ACGGATAGGCCGCCTTGATCTGGTCGGGTGTCATCAGTTGCGTGCCGGCCCCGGCGGCGTGCTGCACGGCGATGTTGTCGCGCAGGACGTCGGCAAATTCCTCGGTATCGGCCAGGTACATATAGCCGAAATTGCGGATCGACAGTTCGGGCACCCGATCATCATTGCCCATGTACCGGCGAATGTTCTTGACGAAATCGGCGGCGAACTGGCTGATGCGCACGTTCAGTTCGGTCGAGAACTGCTGGCGCATGCAGCTGTTGGTGTGTGCGGTCGAGCAGCTGGCATAGCTCATGTCCCGCTCGATCACGAGGACAGAACCGTCGAAATCGGGATTGTCCGTCAGGAACCACGCGGTCGAGGCCCCCATGATCGCGCCGCCCACGATCACGACGTCATAGCTGGACTTTGTCGGTGCGCTGGCGTGAGGGGCCATGTCCGTCCTTTCGGGGCGTTTTTTCCTGCGCGCACCTTGGGGGCAAATCGCGACATGTGCCAGAGCGGATTTTCGCGCCTGCCCAAACATGAGGCACTGCGCCTGTCCTTGCGGCGCATGGCACGCGCCGGGGCCGTTGCGCGCAGACCTTTGGCACGGGCTGCGTTGGAATCGCCGCGCGGCTGGAAGAGGCATACATGTGGCCAGTGACATGAAAATTGCAGTCGTCGAACCCGACCCGGACCGCGCGCGCGACATCATCGACGCGCTGAAAGAAGACGGCTGGAACGATGTCGTGGTTCTGGGCGATGTCATCGGCCTTGCCCGCAAGCTGGGCGCGCTGAACCCCGACCTGGTGCTGATCGATCTGGCCAACCCCAGCCGCGACGCCCTGGAACAGATCAGCGCCGCCTCGGATGCCCAAAGCCGCCCCGTGGCGATGTTCGTCGACCGCTCGGATGACGAGATGACCCAGGCGGCGGTGGCGGCGGGCCTGTCGGCCTATGTGGTGGGTGAACTGCAGCCCGAGCGTATCCGCCCGGTGCTGAAAACGGCCATCGCGCGGTTCCAGATGATGAGCCAGATGCGCCTGGAACTGGAGGCCGCCAAGCAGGCGCTGGTGGATCGCAAGACGGTGGACCGCGCCAAGGGCATGATCATGCGCGCGCGCGGCATCGGCGAGGAAGAGGCCTATGCCCTCTTGCGCAAGACGGCGATGTCGCAGAACCGCAAGGTGATCGATGTCGCACAGGCGTTGCTGACCGCGTCGGACCTGTTGTCATGAGCACGACCATCCTGAACTGCGGCTATGTCCCGCTGGTGGACAGTGCGCCGCTGATCGTGGCGCAGGAGTTGCGCTTTGCCGCCGACGAGGGGATCGCGCTGAACCTGTTGCCGCAACCCTCGTGGGCCGCGCTGCGCGATTTGCTGGCTCTGGGGCATCTGCACGTGGCTCACATGCTGTCGCCCATGCCCACCGCCATGTCGCTGGGACTGAGCGGGCCACCCGCGCGGATCGATGCGCTGATGGTGCTGTCGGCCAACGGGACCGTGATCGGAGTGTCATCGATGATGGCCGATGCGATGCGGGCCAAGGGCTGGCACGGCGGCTTTGACGACCCTGCCGCGACGGCCGGGCCGATGCTGGCGGCGCTCGACCGGCCCTTGCGGGTCGGCGTGCCGTTTCCCTATTCGATGCACCGCCTGCTATTCGAGTACTGGATCAAAGATGCGGGCGGGGCCACGGACATCCAGATCATCACCACCCCGCCGCCGCTGATGGCCGATGCGGTCATGGCCGGAGAATTGGACGTGTTCTGCGTGGGCGAGCCCTGGGGGTCGGTGGCCGTGGGCGCCGGGGTCGGAGAGTTGATCCTGCCCGGCG
This sequence comes from uncultured Rhodobacterales bacterium, assembly GCA_964542095.1. GTDB lineage: Bacteria > Pseudomonadota > Alphaproteobacteria > Rhodobacterales > Rhodobacteraceae > Tateyamaria. The sequence continues at coordinate 1,435 of CAZITF010000343.1, read as the reverse complement.
TGGCGATTTGGGCGCAGGCCCCGGAAAAGGTGCTGGCCGCGCGGCGATCCTGGATCGACGACAATGCGACTGCGGTGGCGGGCCTGATGCGGGCGGTATCGCGCGCGGCGCGCTGGCTGGATCAGTCGGACAACCGGGTGCTGGCCATCGAAATCCTCGCCCGCAGCGCACATCTGAACTTGCCCGTGGCGGCCGTAGAACACGCTTTGACAGGTCGCTTTGCCACGCGGCGGGGCGGGCCGCCGGTGCATGTGCCCGCCTTTGTCCGCTTTTTCGATGCGGCGACGAACTTTCCCTGGCGCAGCCAGGCCGCGTGGATCGGGGCGCAGATCGCGCAGATCACCGGGATCGAGCGCGCCCATGCCATCGCGGTGGCCCAAGGCACCATGCGACCCGATTCGTATCGCATGCATCTGGGCCCCTTGGGCGTCGACATGCCCGGTGCTTCGGCCAAGGTCGAAGGCGCGCTGACCCACGCGACGGCCGTTGCATCGACCAAGGGCGAGATGATTCTGGGGCCGGATGCTTTCTTTGATGGCAAAACTTATGACTTTGCGGCGCTGGACTGACCAAAAAATGAGCATTTGCTGCATTGCAGCAGAAAACCGCATTCTAAACCCGGTTCGTTGTTGTTTGCTGAATGCAGCGCACGCTAGTGTCTTGTCAACGAAGCAGTGTTGCTTCCCACCGCCTCCATAGACGGAGGCTCTTGATACAAGAGCAAAGCCGCTCACTCCGGGTCACGCGTTCCTCCTCCCTCGCGTCCGGTGTGGGCGGCTTTTTTGTTTGGAAAAGGACAAGACCTGATGATGCGAATTTTTGCTGCCGCCAGCACCGTTGCCGCCCTGATGGGGTCGGTGGCCCATGCCGAATTGCTGGACCTGGAAAAGGACGAACTGACTTTCGGCTTTATCAAGCTGACCGATATGGCCCCGCTCGCCATCGCTTACGAGTTGGGATATTTCGAGGATGAGGGCCTGTTCGTGACCCTTGAGGCGCAGGCCAACTGGAAGGTCCTGCTGGACGGCGTGATCGACGGACAGCTGGACGGGGCGCATATGCTGGCCGGCCAGCCGCTGGCCGCCACGATCGGGTACGGCACCGAGGCCCATATCATCACGCCCTTTTCGATGGATTTGAACGGCAACGGCATCACCGTTTCGAACGAGATCTGGGAGGCGATGAAGCCCCATGTGCCGCTGATGGACGATGGCCGCCCGCAGCATCCGATCAGTGCCGCCGCACTGGCCCCGGTCGTCGAGGATTACAAGGATCAGGGCCTGCCGTTCAACATGGGCATGGTGTTTCCGGTGTCGACCCACAACTATGAACTGCGCTATTGGCTGGCCGCCGGGGGGCTTGAGCCGGGGTTCTATTCGCCCCAGGACGTGTCGGGCCAGATCGGTGCCGATGTGCTGCTGAGCGTGACCCCACC
>CAZITF010000342.1:0-3260 GCA_964542095.1 uncultured Rhodobacterales bacterium | reverse complement strand
CATTCCTTGGCGCCCGCAAACAGTTGTGTGGTCACGCTGACCGTTGCCCCGGCGGCGATATCCTGCGTGGGCAGGCGGGTCACGGCGCGAAAGACATCGGTGCGCGGTGCATAGGTCAGTGCCTGCTCGAAACTGGGAACGCCCGTGGGGATCAGGATGGATTGCCAATAGTGGTCGGTAAAGCCGATCCAGCCCTCGCTCACGTCCGGGGTGACAATAGCGGGGCGGCCCCAGTTCGGGTCGACCTCGGCGTCCGGAATGTCATCCCAGTTGGTTTCGGCCAATTCGCCATTGGCCATGGCCACCGCGCCCTCGTGCAGGATGAAGAAATTGCGGATGTCCGCCGGGATGCCATGGCGCGTGATCATGCCATACGGTGCTGCCCGCACCGGGCTGTCCGACGTGTTCGTGACCGACTGCGTGACGGTAAAGAGATAGTCTTCGTCCACGCTGATGTCGCGGCGAAAGACCTGTCCGACGCCGTTGTCCCATTCAATCGAAATCGGGCTGGTCGGGGTCAGAACTTCACCCGCCACCTGCTGCCAGACCGTGTTGGGGTCGGGCACCGCGCTCGGGTCAAGGCCAGTGCCGGGGGCCCAGCCATGCAGCGCGTAATAGGCGCCGGGTGTGCCCACAGGAGACAGCATCGTCACGATATCGGCGTCCGGTTCAAGGCTTTCTCGGTAGTCCTTGAGGCGCAGATCGTCGAGGCGGCCACCGGCGAGCGAGATCGAGCCGCTGATGCGCGGCGTGTCAATCTGGATGCGGGGGGCGTCTGCTGTGGGGTCTGCCACTCCGGCGGGTTGCAGGGTGGGCGCCGCCTCACCTGTGACGGGCGCTGCGGGGACAATCGCTTCGCCGGTTTCAGTGCTCGAGGCCACAGGCGCATCCAGAGGCACATCCGGCTCTGTTGGTGGGAAAAGCACAAACCAGACAAGGATCACGAGGAAACTGAGCGCTGTTGCAAGAATGAGGTTCTTGTTCTGATCGTCCATCGGGGACTGCCACCTGCTGTCTGAAACGTTGGTCGGGTTCAACAGAGTGCAGACCCAAAGGTCAAGCGGATTCGGCCCGTTTTGCCCGCGTTGCGGTGGCGCACGGGTCTGTTGCGTTCTGCGCGCTTGCCCAAGGCGGGTGAACCGGGTGGGGATGGGTCCGGCGGGCCGCAGACAGGTCGCGGTCCGAGGGCGACGGAGCAAGCGCGTGCGTGGCCTTGCACCCCCGGCGTCAGTTCGAACGCCGCAGCGGTATAGGAGGCGCGTCATGCACCTTGGCGTCATGGGCGCGGATCCAGTCGAGCGTTTTCTCGAATGGCATGGGGCGGGCAATGCCAAAGCCCTGCACATAGTCGCAACCCAGTTGCGCGAGCAATGCATGTTCTCCGACGGTTTCGACACCTTCGGCCAGAGTTTCGATGCCCAGCCGTTCGGCCATGGTCAGTACCGCGCTGATCATTCGCTGCTGCTCGGGATCGCGGTCCGCTTTCATGACGAAGGAACGGTCGATCTTGATCCGGCCTACCCCAAAGCGGCGGATCGCGGACAGCGACGCATGTCCGGTGCCGAAATCGTCCAGATCTATCTGGCAGCCAAGCTTGGTCAGCGCGTTGATGTTCATGGTGATCGTGTCATCCAGACTGTCGGTTACCACTGTTTCCAGAATTTCGACGGCAAGCCTGTCGGGTGTCAGGCCGAACCGGTCCAGTTCCCAGCTGATCTTGTCGACTAGGCGCGGATTGCTCAGCTCTGAGCCGCTGAAATTCACACCGACCTGGGGCACTTTCACGCCCGCGGCATCCCACGCCTTCAGCGCGGTGAAGGTGTGATACATCATGACTTCGGCCAGACGTTCCAGCAGGCCGGATTCCTCGATCGCGGGCAGGAATTCAGCCGGGGAAATCGCCCCGCGATCGCTGTGAATCCATCGTGCAAGTGCTTCGAACCCGGTCACCTTGCCGGTATCGGTCGAAATCTGGGGCTGGAACCAGGGCTGAATCTGGCCCTGTTCGAGGGCGACGACCACTTCGTCGCGCAGGGTGGCGCGGTTTTTCAGCCGCGAATGCAATTCCGTGGAATAGGCGCGCACCGAGGAAGGGCCGCGCTGCTGCGCCTCTTTCAGTGCGGCGACGGCGCCGTTGACCCAGTCATTTCCCGTGCTGCCCGGCGCGCGGGCCAGCAGGCAGAAACCGACGCTGCTGGTCACATAAATGGCGGTGCCATCGATCGCGATCGGATCCTCAATGGCGAGCTGGAGTCGGCTGCTCATCTGGATGCAACTTTCGAGATCAAGGTGTTTGACCGGTTCGAGGCACATGGCGAACCGGCAGTCACCGATCCTGCTGACCGCGTCGGTGTCGCGCGCGGCGGACCGGATGCGCTGCCCGACGGTCTTGAGTATCCGGTCAATCGCGGCAGGTTCAAATCGCCCGGCAAGGGTCGAAAAATCGTCGATTTCAATCACGAAAACGGCGCTGGTACGATCCGAATCGACAGTATCCTCACGCACCGCATGCACTTTGGGCCGAAATTCATCCGGGGCAACAAGGCCCAGGATCGTCGCCCGCGCGACGCGGCGCTTGACCAGATTTTCAACCCCTCCAACGACCATCCAGACGAAGGGAATGGACAGCGCGACCACGATCAGCGCCGGTTCGCCGCCGATCCAGAACGCGGCAAGGCACAAGGCCGGAACAAAGGCCAGCATTTGCGGACCGGACAACGCCGTCGTAATCCTGTTGCGAAACTCAGACGCGGAATTCGGTAAGCGAAGGCGCATTTTCGGTCCTCTTGAATGGAGCCTGCCGGTTCATCGGCACGCTTCCACACAGCTACGAGGCCCAGGTAAGCCGCTCTTTAACGCAAGCCGGGAATGTCCTTCGAATTTTCGTCAATTCCGTTAGGGTGCAATGCAAGCCCATGAAAATCAAAGAGTTTCGGATCAAGTAGATGAGAGGGCCGCGCATTCATCAATGCCCGGAACATCACCTGGCGCCGACCGGGACTGTTGGTTTCCCAGCCATCGAGGATCTGTTTGACCTGCTGGCGCTGCAAACCGTCCTGACTGCCGCACAGATCGCAGGGAATAATCGGATAGTTCATGGCCCGCGCGAATTTCTCGCAATCGGCCTCGGCCACATGGGCCAGCGGGCGGTAGAGAAACAGATCGCCCTCTTCGTTCACCAGCTTTGGCGGCATCGTGGCCAGCCGTCCGCCGTGGAACAGGTTCATGAAGAATGTTTCCAGAATATCGTCGTGGTGATG
>CAZITF010000341.1:1195-3268 GCA_964542095.1 uncultured Rhodobacterales bacterium | reverse complement strand
GTTCATGGGCGACAGTTCGGTGGTGTCGGCCATCGTCACTCTCACCTATGACTGCCGCCGCTCGGACTTCTTTGCGCCGCATGCCATCGGCGCGCTCAAGCTGGTGGATCAGGGCGCGATCACCGGTGCCACCAAGGGCGCCAAACACGGCGAACTCGGCCACACCCAGTTCCTGCCCGGCAATGCGCTGAAATAAGGCGTCGATGCCAATGGCGACGGGCGGGTGGACTTATACAACCAGACCGACGCGCTGGCGTCGACCGCCAATTTCCTGCGCCAGAAGGGGTGGAAACCGGGACAGGGCTATCAGGAAGGCCAGCCCAATTTCGCCGTGATCAAGCAGTGGAATGCCGCGACCGTCTATCAGCAGGCCATCGCGATCATGGGCGCACGGATCGACGGCTGAACGGCGCGTCCTTCTTCTCTGTTTCAAAAAAATCCCGGGGGAGTCCGAAGGACGGGGGCAGAGCCCCCGAAACTCAGACATCAGCCAAAGGGCCGCGACGTCACCGCAAATCCGGCACATCCGCCCGTGCCAGCACATAGGTGTGAATGGCAAAGACCACCGCCTGACTGTCGGGCAAGCGCAACAGCGTCTGCCGCTCCGAGCGGTAGTAGGGACCGGTATTCAGGGCCGCCCCCACCCGGCGCGGCTCAGAGGCCGAACGCGGCTGAAACAGCTCCGCATCCTGATACCAAAGCCGGTTGAACCGCCATAGCGGGCGCCCCACCTGAATGCCGTCAAACAGCCGCTGCACCCGGCGCGCCAGATCGTCGGTATAGTCGTCGACCGGAATATGGATGTCACTCAGCGGCCGCCCCGCCTTTTCGCTCAGCCGCCACGAGGCCGGAAAACACAGCACCGCGCCGGTCAGCACGTGCTGGTCTCCACGCTTTTGCATCAGCACAAAATCGTTCTGCAACACCCTCCCAAGGGCCGCCAACGGCGGGACGGACGACACGTCCACCTGACGCCCGTCCGGGCAGGTCACCTGCGCGCCAGAAACGTGAAACCCGAGGCCGGGCAGATCGTTCATCACATATGCCAGCAATTCCCGAGCCGCCGGGGCCGCCGCGGGATCGAGGTAGGTGACGTCCTCGGCGCGGCTCTCCAGCAACGCCACGCGCCGCGCCATCTGCCCGGCATAGGCCTCATCCACCCGCAACCATGGCCCCCGTTCGGGCTGGACCCCCGGCAAGGCACGCGCGGCGCGCATGTCGACAGGCAGGTGTTTTTGCAGAGCACTGCCACGGGTCTGGTCGGTCGCGGATGTCATGCACCTGCTTAGCGCCAAATCAGGACACGTCAAAGAGGTATAAACCCTTGATCCGAAGGCAATTCACCGCAATGCTGGAATCGGGAAAGGGATTGCGATGAACAAGACAATTGTCGCCGTTGTATGTGGCGCCGCCATTCCCATCCTTTTGGCCTTCACTCCACATCCTGTGATTTGGGTCGCCGTCATCCTGTGGTGCCTACTTTTAGCTTTCCTCATGTTTGTCGAAGGGACACCACAGGATCGCAGCGTGATCTTGCGCCAATTGCACAAACGCGACAACGCATCGCTCTATACTTTCCTCGTGGATCGTATTCTGGCCGGTCTTACCCGGATGATGTTACCCAAAAAGGTTGAGGACGATCCGCAGAAACCGACCGGTCGCATAAACGCAATTTTCTGGTATCTGGACCCGCGCGCCGTTGACGCTGCGGATCAAAAGCGGCTGCAAGGTTCCGCATGGTCGTGGCCGGTGATGGACACGGCGCTGAAACTGGCAATCATCTATCCGCTGTGGCTGCTGCTGCTGCAATGGGCCGTCACCGGCAACGACACAGGCATCGCAGGTGCCACGGTGATTGGCGCAGCAGCAAACCCGTGGCTCAGGCTTGCGACTATTGGTCTCCTGTCGCTGTATCTGGCTTCACGTATTCTGGCGTCAGCCAGTCAGATGCGTGTCTTCGAAAAAGCATCTGACTGGCTGTTTTTTGTCGCATTCGCAGTCGCAGTCGCAGGCGCATTCGCAGTCGCAGTCGCAGGCGCAGTCGCAGCCGCAGTCGCAGGCGCATTCGCAGGC
>CAZITF010000341.1:0-1095 GCA_964542095.1 uncultured Rhodobacterales bacterium | reverse complement strand
CGCATTCGCAGGCGCAGTCGCATTCGCAGGCGCAGGCGCAGTCGCAGTCGCAGTCAGCTATGTTTGCACAAAGGGGCGCGGCACAATCGGGTACGCCCTGTTGGTCGCTATCGCCATCGCCAGTGTCACTGTCGCGCTGATCCTCAGCCCCGCATCACAGCCTGTCGATCTTCGGCCATTTGCCTTTGCCATCGGGCTGTTGCCGGTATTGAACGCGCTTTTTGACTATCTGTCCTATGGCCTGACGCTGACCCTGATCGCCAAGGGGCGCAAGCGCCGCTCGATCCGTATCCTCGTTTACGGCGTGATCGACGCGGTCTGTGCCATCTTCATCCTGATCGGCCTTGGCCTGACCATCACCGGGTTTGTCGCTTTGATCAATGCGCTGTCGGTCACACCGCTGTTTGACTTGCCGACAGTGTTTCGCGATCTTTCCGACCCTGCAACGCGTGGCAGTTATACGTGGCTTTACCTGACATTGTTTTCGACGCTGATCCCGACAGTTGTTCACATCGCCATCGGTTTGCTGAGCGCGTTCACGTGGGTGCCGCAACATTACAAATCATGGCTGGCCAACCAGTTGGGTGATGGGAACAACAGCGGCCTCAAGCCGCTTGGCGGTTCGATCATCGGAGCCAGCGCCGGGCTTGTCTATGCCGGGGTCGTGGCGGGCGGTCTGACCGCTCTGGCATGGGTGTTCCTGAACCACGCCGAAACGCTGGGCATGGCGTTGCTGGAAGTGATCCGAACCCTCTCGGACATTCTGGGATTGATCTGACCTCCCCCGAAAACGACTCCTGAACACGTCGCAATCCGGCAACCGGACCCGCCGAATCCCGCGCAGGCTACCCCCGAAAGGCGCCGCCATGACCAAGCACTACCGCGAAACCCGCAAGATCGACCCCACGCGTGGCGCCGCCCTTGGCGATGGCACGCCCAACGATGCCGACCGGATCGAGATCGGCCCCACCCAACTGGCCTTTGCCGAATGGGAGGCCGCCGGGCTGACGCTACCTAATCTTGAAAAGATGCGCGAATATCGCTGGAAACGGCTGACGCAACACGTGGTGGATCGCGGCTATGGCGGGGTGCTGA
>CAZITF010000340.1:0-3268 GCA_964542095.1 uncultured Rhodobacterales bacterium | reverse complement strand
AAACGATGTCGCCAAGAGACAGAACGGCCACTTCGGTGGTCCCGCCGCCGATGTCGACAACCATGTTGCCGGTCGGATCGGTGATCGGCATCCCCGCACCGATGGCCGCCGCGATGGGTTCGGCAATCAGGCCCGCACGCCGCGCACCTGCGGACAGAACCGACTGGCGAATGGCGCGTTTTTCCACCGGCGTCGCGCCGTGGGGCACGCAGACGATGATCTTGGGTTTGGAAAAGGTCGAACGTTTGTGAACCTTTCGGATGAAGTGCTTGATCATTTCTTCGGCGGTGTCGAAATCGGCGATGACCCCTTCGCGCATTGGGCGGATCGCCTCGATGCTGCCGGGTGTGCGGCCCAGCATCAGCTTGGCATCCTCGCCCACCGCCAGCACTTTTTTCACGCCGTCCTTGATATGGTAGGCCACCACGGAGGGTTCGGAGAGCACGACGCCCTTTCCCTTGACGTAGACCAATGTGTTCGCGGTACCGAGGTCGATAGCCATGTCTGACGAGAACAACCCACCAAGATTTCCGAATATCGACATCTGCTGCAACCTCGAATGCATTATTGGCGCCCCGACTCGGGAACGCTTGTAGCTGCTGTCTTATAGGGTTGCGGGTAAGCAGGTGAAAGGTCGGAATTGCCGTCTTGCAAGCGCAATCGTGCCGATCAGAGGGCCAGAGCCGCTTTCAGAAAGCCGGTCAGTGCGCCAGGGGATGTTAGCGGCAACACATGCGCTACATATTGGTCCGGCCGCACCAGCACCAGCGCGCCGGAATCCCGGTCGATCCCGCGCAGATCGAAGATGTCTGCGGCGGGGTCCGGGCAGAACAGTTTTTCTGCATCCCGCAGGCCGAGATTTCCGGTTTGGGGAAAAAGCGCGAAATTTTTCGGATCAAAACCGGTGTCGCGATGCGTCGTCTGAACGATCAGGCGCAGATCGATGCCCGCGCGCTGCGCGTCCGGGTCAGCAGCGAGGATTTCGGCAAGCGCCACTGCGTCGTTTGTATGCCGCCCGGCAAAGGCCATCACCCGCCAGCGCCCGTCGGCGGTGATCGTATGACCCAGATGCAGCCTGCGCGCGTCTGCCCAGCGGATCACCGGGGCCGAGTGAAACCGAGTCCCGATCCCGAACCCCGTGGCGAGGTGTTGGAAGGTTGCGGGGCCGCAAAGCGGCGAGCGCGCATAGCGGGTTGCGACCCCGGCGGTATAGCGCCCGTGTTTCTGGAAGTAGCTTTGGAATTCGGCCCCGTCGCGACTGCCTTTCCCGGCGGCGAATTTGGTGGCAAAGGCCTTGTCGAAGTCGATCAGTTCCTGCGCGATGGCATGGCGTTCGCCCGAATAGCTGTGCAGCAGGGCCGGGCCTGCCCGTTCTTCGATCACCGATTGCAGTTTCCAGCCCAGATTGAAGGCGTCGGCCATCGAAACGTTCATGCCCTGACCGGCCTTTGGGCTGTGGGTGTGGCAGGCATCGCCCGCAATGAAGACGCGGGGGGCTGCTGTGCCCCCTTTGGGCACGTCGCTGAAGCTGTCGCTGATCCGCTGGCCGATTTCATAGATCGACCACCATGCCACCTCTTTCACGTCGAGGAAGTAGGGATGCAGGATGCGCTGGGCCGCAGCGATCAACTGGTCGGGGGTGATGTCGCGATCTGCCACCCGTTCATCGGGGTTCAGCTTGTCCAGTTCGATGTAGAGCCGCACCATGTAGCCGCCCTCGCGCGGGATGATCAGCAGGCTGCCTTCGGTGCTGGACTGGATCGCGGATTTCAGGCGGACGTCGGGGAAATCGGTGACGGCCAGCACGTCCATCACGCCCCAGGCGGCATTGGCGGCCTCGCCGCGCAGCCGGACCCCGAGCGCGCGGCGCACCTGGGATCGCGCGCCGTCGCAGCCCACGACGAAGCGGGCGTTGACGGTTTGGGTTTCGTTCCCTTTGGTGAGTGTGACGGAGACGGGCGCGTCCGGGGCACCGGGCACGGTCAAGTCAACCAAACGGGTGCTGTAATCCGGTTTCAGCCGGGTCGGGGATTTGGCCATGAGATCGAGATAGAAATCCTGCACCCGCGCCTGGCTGAGGATCACGTGGGGCATTTCGGACAACCCGTCCTCGACATCCTGAATGCGGCCTGCGCGCACGATGCGGGTGGCATTTTCGGGGTCGGGGCGCCAGAATGTGGTTTCGTTGACCCAGTAGGCTTCGTGCATCACGAGATGGGCAAAGCCGAAGGCGGCGAACATTTCCATCGTGCGGCAGGCGATCCCGTCCGCCTGACCGACGATCAGCGGGCCGTCGCGCTGTTCGACGATGCGGGTGCGGATGTGGGAGAATTGGGACAGGTAGGCGGCGAGGGTCAGCCCGGCGGGTCCGGTGCCGACGATCAGGATGTCGCAGTCGTCCTGCCGGTCATCCCGATCAGCGGCGGGCTGAAGGGTTGGATCGCCCGGGCGGAAGCCATCTTGGTGGTATTGCATGGCGTTCGTATACACCGAACTTTGGCGGACGACACGTCCGCCTTACAGGGAGCGGGCGGCGTAGGGCGGGCGTGTCGCCCGCCCCGTTTTCTCAGCTCACGTCCTTGTAGCTGACTTCGCGTTTGTCGCTGCCGGTCTTTTCGCGCCGTACCAGCAGGCGGTTCAGCGCGTGGATATAGGCCCGCGTGCTGGCCACCACCGTGTCGGTATCCGCCGACTGGCCGGTGACAATGCGCCCGTCTTCCTCCATCCGGACCGAGACGGTGGCCTGCGCATCGGTCCCTTCGGTCACCGCGTGGACCTGATAGAGCTGCAGGCGGGCGGTGTGGTCGACCAGCGCCTTGATGCAGTTGAACGAGGCATCTACCGGCCCATCCCCGGTTTGTGTCGTGCTGTGTTCGGCACCATCGATGTCAAGGGTCATCTCGGCCTGTTGCGGCCCTATCGTGCCGCAGACCACGCGCATCGATTTCAGCCTGATCCGGTCCTCTTCGGGGTCGGTGGCGGTGCGCATCAGCGCGATCAGGTCATCCTCGTAGATTTCCTTTTTCCGGTCCGCCAGCGCCTTGAACCGCACAAAGACGTCCTTGAGCTGATTGTCGCCCAGTTCAAAGCCGAGGTCTTCGAGTTTGGAGCGCAGGGCGGCGCGGCCCGAATGCTTGCCCATCACGATATTGGTTTCGGTCAGGCCGACGTCTTCGGGACGCATGATTTCGAAGGTTTCGGCGTTTTTCAGCATCCCGTCCTGGTGGATGCCGGATTCGTGGGCAAAGGCGTTCTTGCCGACGATGGC
>CAZITF010000339.1:0-3272 GCA_964542095.1 uncultured Rhodobacterales bacterium | reverse complement strand
CCTATGTGCTGGCGCAGGCCTTTGGGCAGATGTTGCAGCCGGGCGAGGCCATCGTCGTCACCAATCAGGATCACGAGGCCAATTCCGGCCCCTGGCGCCGTCTGGCCGAGCGCGGCATCGAGGTGCGCGAGTGGAAACTGGACCCGGCGACCGGCCATCTCGACCCGGCAGACCTGGAACAGCTGCTGGACGAGTCGGTGCGGCTGGTCTGTTTTCCCCATTGCTCGAATGTGGTGGGAGAGATCAACCCGGTGACCGAAATCACCGCCCTTGCCCATGCCGCCGGAGCCTTCACCTGTGTGGACGGCGTGTCCTATGCGCCGCACGGGTTCCCGAATGTGGGCGCGCTGGGGCCGGATATCTACCTGTTTTCGGCCTACAAGACCTATGGGCCGCATCAGGGCCTGATGGTGATCCGCCGCACATTGGCGGAATTGTTGCCCAATCAGGGGCATTTCTTCAATGCGGGGCCCTTGTACAAACGGTTTACGCCTGCGGGCCCCGACCATGCGCAGGTGGCGGCCTGTGCGGGCATGGCCGATTATGTCGATGCGCTTTATGCCCATCATGTACCGAACGGCACCGGCAACCCGACCGAGCGGGGGCAGGCGGTGCATGACCTGATGCGTGCCCGCGAAAGCGCCGCGCTGGCCCAAGTGATGGATGTGCTGAAGGAGCGCAACGACCTGCGTGTGATCGGCCCCACCGCGGCGCACCTGCGTGCGCCGACGGTTGCGCTCGATCTGGGCCGGGATGCGGTTGCGGTGGCCGCGCGGCTGGCCGATCACCGGATCATGGCCGCGGGCGGGGATTTCTATGCGGTGCGCGCACTCGAGGCGATGGGCGTGGACGCCGGGCACGGGGTTTTGCGCCTCAGCTTCACCCACTACACCGATGACAGCGAGATTGATCAGCTGCTGAGAGCGCTGGACGCGGTTTTGTGAACGGACATTCCGCAGCGTCAGTTGATCCACGCGGCTGCGGGCTGCGTAAGTCCTGTTAACAAAAGGTGTACAGGCCGTGAGCAGTTCCCCCATCCTTGTTTGGTTTCGCCGTGATCTGCGGATCAGCGACCACCCCGCCCTGAGTGCCGCCTGCGACACCGGGCGGCCCGTGATTCCACTGGTGATCCGCGACGGATCGGTCGATGACCTTGGGGCGGCCCCGAAATGGCGCTGGGGTCTGGGTGTCGATCATCTGGCGCAGACATTGAAAGACAAGGGCAGCCGCCTGATCTTCCGTTCGGGTCCGGCGGCGGACGTATTGCAGGCGGTAATCGACGAAACCGGGGCAGGGGCCGTCTATTGGTCGCGCCTGTATGATCCCGCTGCGGTCAAACGCGACTCCGACATCAAGGCCAGCCTGAAAGATCAAGGCATCGAGGCGCGCAGTTTCGGCGGCCACCTGATGTTCGAACCCTGGACGGTCGAGACCAGGACGGGCGGCTACTACAAGGTCTATACCCCGATGTGGAACGCGGTGAAGACGCGCGATGTGGATGCACCCCTGGCCGCGCCGGGGCGCATTCCGGTCCCCGGGACGTGGCCCGAGAGCGAAGACGTCACCGACTGGGCGCTTGGCGCCGCCATGAACCGGGGCGCAGAGATCGTGCGCCCCCATGTCCGTCTCGGGGAAAGTGCCGCGCAATCGCGTCTCGGGGCCTTTATTGCCCACAAGGTCGCGCAGTATGATCGGGGTCGCGACCTGCCGGGCGAGGATGGCACATCGGGCCTGTCCGAAAACCTCGCCCTTGGCGAGATCAGCCCGCATCAATGCTGGCACGCGGGCCTGCGCGCGCGCGAGGAAGGCAAGCAGGGCGCGGAGACATTCCTGAAAGAACTGGTCTGGCGCGAGTTTGCCTATCACCTGATGCACCACACGCCGCGCATTCTGGACCGGAACTGGAAAGAGGACTGGGACGCGTTCCCCTGGAACGAGGATGAGCGGCGCGCCGAGGTCAAGGCATGGAAACAGGGGCGCACCGGCATCCGATTCGTCGATGCGGCCATGCGCGAGATGTACGTGACGGGCCGCATGCACAACCGCGGCCGCATGATCGTGGCAAGTTACCTCACCAAGCACCTGTTGTGCCACTGGAAGATCGGGCAGGCGTGGTTCGAGGACTGTCTGATCGACTGGGACCCGGCCAGCAACGCGATGGGCTGGCAATGGTCGGCCGGGTCGGGGCCGGATGCGACACCGTATTTCCGGGTGTTCAACCCGGTCACCCAACTCGACAAGTTCGACAGGAACCGCGACTACGTCACCCGCTGGATCGCAGAAGGACGCAGCAACAGGCACGCCGATGCGCTGAGCTATTTCGATGCCATACCCCGCAGTTGGGCGATGTCGCCGGATGACACCTATCCCGACCCGATCGTGGCTGCGGATGCGGGGCGCAAACGCGCGCTGGACGCCTATCAGAACCGGGGCTTTTGATGGGGCCGCGCCGACACATACGCGGATGGCGCAAGTTGGTGCAAAGCCCATTGCACCACATTGAACCAACGCGGCTTAATCGCCTCAAAACACAAGCTTTTATGCATCATCGCCCAGCGGCACCTTGCGTGCGGCCATCTGTCTGGCTAGCCTGCGGCAATTGCGAACGGGAGAGCGCATGATCAAGACCACAACCGAAGGCGAGCAGAACCTGCCGCGCTATTTTGCCCGCGCGTTTTCGATGTTGCGCGGCATGAACACGGGTCGAGTGGACTTCGTACTGCCGGACGGACGACGTTTTCGCGCCGAAGGGCCGAATCCCGGACCCGTCGCCGAAGTCCATATCCACAATGACGATCTGTTTGCCCGTCTGATCCGCGAAGGCGACCTGGGATTCTGCGACGCCTATCTCGACGAATGGTGGAGCACGCCGGACCTGCAGGGGTTCATGGACTGGGTCCACGCGGACAATGACGCGATCTATGACGGCTTTCCCGGCCTCGGCCTGGTGCGCCAGTTCGAAAAGTTCCGCTTCTGGCTGCAACGCAACAACCGCGAGCAGGCGCGCCGGAACATCAGCTATCACTATGATCTCGGCAACGAGTTCTATGGGCTGTGGCTGGACGACACGATGACCTATTCCAGCGCCCTGTTCGAGACGGGCCAGGAAAATCACGAGGCCGCCCAGATCGCCAAATACGCCAGCATGGTCGATCAGATGGGGGCGCAACCGGGTGATCATATCCTCGAGATCGGCTGCGGCTGGGGCGGCTTTGCCGAATATGCCGCCCGCGAACGCGGACTGAAGGTGACGGGCCTGACCATCAGCGAAG
>CAZITF010000338.1:0-3287 GCA_964542095.1 uncultured Rhodobacterales bacterium | reverse complement strand
GCGCCGCCGGCGCCGACAACCACAACATCGTATTCATGCGTTTCGTAATCGTAAGCAGCCATCCTGGCCTCCTGTTTTCAAAGCGCCAGGCGCGCGATGGCGAAAAGCCCGGTCGCGGCGGCGGCATAGCTGAGGCAGATCATCGCGAGGATGAGCACCTTTTGCATCGTTCCATGGACATAGTCCTCGATCAGCACCTGAACACCGTCCTTGAAGTGCATGAAGGTGACCACGATGGTCAGCGCCGCCACGATCGCCGGGAAGGGCCGGGCGAAATAGGCGGTGACCTCGGCATAAGGTGCGCCCAGCATCGGGCCGAAGGTGAACACGAAAAGCGGAATCAGGAACAGCAGCGCGAAGGAACTGACCTTCATCGCCCAGAAATGCGCGGTCCCCGTCTTGGCCGATCCAAGGCCCATGGCGCGTTTGCGGTCTGTGAGAAATTGCATGTCTCGCCCCCTTAAATCGCGATCAGCGTAATGACGGTCAGCACGACCGAGCCGCCCAGAACCGCCCAGCCCATTTTCTCGGCGGTTTCGATGTCGAGCCCGATGGCGTTGTCCCAGATCAGGTGCCGCACGCCCGCAAGCGTGTGATACCACAACCCCAGCAGCGACAGCGTCATCACCAGATCCCCGAAAAAGCTGGTCAGCACCCCGTCGGCGCGCGCGAACGCCTCGGGCGAGGTCGAGGCCGCCAGCAACCACCAGACCACCAGAAGGGCCGAGATCAGCAGCGCGTTGCCGGTGATCCGCGTCAGGATCGAGGTCATCGAGGTCAGCTGTGGACGATAGATCGACAGGTGGGGCGAGAGGGGGCGGTTGCCCCGGTTGACGTCAGCCATGATGCGTCCTTTTTGCTTTCGTTGACACTTGATAGCGGATTCTGTGCCGGAGTCACGTACCGCGCGACATCTAACGGCGCGGTTAATTGGCGCAACGACGTGGTTTTTCGATCTTGTGATCACACGGCAAATGGCTGTGATCACGAAACCGCTTCAATTCGCGGCAGACGTCACCTGCCGCGTGATTTCGCGCTGCAACTTGCGCCTGATCTGTTCGGGGTAATCCGCGAAGCCGTTGGCAGTGACCACAAATGCCCCCGGCCCGGCGATCAGGTTTTCAAAGAAATAGGCGGTGAGGTCGGCCTCGTCGGTTTCGATGGCGATGGCGTTTACCGTGATACCCGCCGCCCGCAGGCTGGCACGCTGGGAGGCGGGTTCGATCCCTTCGTTGGATTCGCCGTCGCCCGAGACGTCGATCACCCGGCGCTTGCAATGCGCGACCGGGCCAAAGGCGGCGCGCGACACGTCGAGCGCCTCGCCGATAGCGGTCGAGAAATTGCGCCAGACCCGCTGGTCGCCTTCGATCCTGTCCGCCAGCGCCAGCACATCGCCATAGGTGCGCATCGCCGTCCAGGGCACGGTCTGGCGCTGGCGCGACGACCCGGTCCACTGGATCAGCGCCACCTGTGCCTGCTGCTCGACCAGCGCATCCGCCACGATCCCGTCGCGCAAGCCGGCGGCCAGCCCGTCCATCTGGATGCGGTATTCCTGCGTGTCGACGGAGCCCGAGACATCGACCGCCAGCAGCAGGGCAAGTTCACAGGCGCGCGCGGCAGACGCAGGAATGACGCAGCAAACGATCACGCGCATCGCGCCGCCAACCCATTTGAAATAATTGTGAGGGCGGCTCATCGCGCTATCGCAGTTCCTCCAGCACGGCACCCATTCTGGTATTGAACGTGATCAACGAGATCTGCATCTCGCCCCGGATCGGCATGGCCAGGAGATACAGGGACATCGGGCTGGATTGGCCGGCGATATTGAAGGTGGACACCTCTTGCACCATCCCGCCCACGTCCCGCCGTTGCGCGACGGTCTGGCAGCTTTCAAACCCGTCGGGAAACAGCCCCATCAATTGGCTGGTCCCTTCGCCAAAGGCGGCTGGCCCTTGTGGCATCAGCCTGGTGGTCGTGCGGGCAAATGTCTCGAAATCGCCTGACAGAAAACTGGCCTTGGCGGTTTCGAGGACGGGAACGGGTGCGGCCCCGCCCATGTCACACACGGTCTGGGCCATGGCCGAACCCGGCAAGACAAAAGCGATCGCGGCGGCGTGCAGCAGGTGTTTCATGGCCATGATGAAGCCTGAAACCGGTCTTGCGCGCAAGGTTTTCCGCCGATCACACAGGCATCAGCGCCCAGTAATCGAGATCCAGCAGGACATCGGGCAGGTATTTGCCGTCCGTGCCGCGCAGATCGAACGGGTCCCCGCCCTTGGTCGCCACCAGCCTCAGCCGGATCGCCCCGACACCGGGGGCCGAGGTTTCGGCGGTGTCCAGCACTTCGCTCCACGCGCGGATCGTATCGCCAGCGAGGCAGGGATTGGCGTGGGCGCCTGCGTTCAGCCCAACCACCATCTGCGCGTTGGCCAGCCCGTTGAACGACAACGCCCGCGCCATGGAAATCACGTGCCCGCCATAGATCAAGCGGCTGCCGTCGGGCCTTGCGGAGGTGTCGAAATGCACCTTGGCCGTGTTCTGCCAGAGGCGGGTGGCCATCATGTGTTCGGCCTCTTCGACCGTCACGCCGTCGACGTGGTCAATGGTTTCGCCGATCTTGTAGTCGCCGAGGCGGTGCGGCTCACCCGCCAGCGCGAAATCATAGTCGGTAAAGCTGAGCCCCTCGGGCACGACCAGCGCCTGGGCAGGTATCACCGGTACCAAGTCAGGCACCACGGTTTCGGGGGCGGGGGCATCGGCATCACGCTTGCGCACCATAACCCAGCGCACGTATTGCAGCACATCCTCGCCCACCTGGTTGAAACCGGTGGTGCGCACCCAGACCACGCCGGTCTTGCCATTGGAGTTCTGTTTCAACCCTATGACCTCGGACATGGAGCGCAGGGTGTCGCCGGGATAGACCGGCTGCAACCAGCGCCCTTCGGCGTAGCCCAGGTTGGCCACCGCGTTCAGGGAGATATCGGGCACCGTTTTGCCAAAGACCATGTGAAGGGTGATGAAGTCATCAAAGGGCGACCCTTCCAACCCGCAGTCCGCGGCAAAGGCGTCAGAGGAATAGAGCGCGTGGCGGGCGGGGTAGAGCGCGTGATAGAGCGCCCGTTCGCCTTCGGTCACGGTGCGGGGGACGGCGTGGTGGATCACCTCGCCAAGGGTATAGTCCTCGAAAAACCGGCCCTTGTTGGTCTTGGCCATGGTCACTGAGCCCCCAGCCTGATGTCGGGGGTATAGGTGCCCTCGACCTCTTTGGTGACGGCCTGCCCACAGCG
>CAZITF010000337.1:0-3301 GCA_964542095.1 uncultured Rhodobacterales bacterium | reverse complement strand
CGAACCATTTGCGCATGACGGCGGCGCGTTCCTTGCCGGTCCATTTAGCCCAATCCTTCTGGGCCGTTTCGGCGGCGGAGATGGCACCGGCCACTTGCGCGCGGCTCAGGTCTGCGACTTCGGCAATCACGTCGCCGCGTGCGGGGTTGGTTACGTCGAAGGTGCCATTGTCGCCATCGATCCACGCGCCGTTCACATAGGCACGTGTCTCAAGCAGAGTCGGGTCCTTCAGCAGGGATTTCAGGTCAGTCGTTTGGTCGAGCATGTCAGCTTCCTTTCGAGTCTGGTGCATCTCTTTCAACACAAGGTAGGATTGTCCAGTTCCAAAGCCGAGAGAAGCCATGCCAGACCTAAGTGATGACTACGCCATCGCGGCCCACATAGAAGGGTCCGACGTGTACATGCCCCGCTGGGAAAGCGACGCGGCGGCCTTTCGCAATCGTTCGGGTGGGCGCGCCCGGTTGGGCGTATCCTATGGCCCGTCCGAACGCATGGCCTTCGATCACTTTCTGCCCGAGGGCGCCGCAAAGGGAACGATGATCTTCGTCCACGGCGGTTATTGGCTGCGGAACGACCGCTCGCTTTGGTCGCATTTCGCGGCGGGGGCGCTGGCGCAGGGTTGGGCGGTGGTGATGCCGTCCTATGATCTGTGCCCGTCGGTGCGGATCGCGGGGATCACGCAACAGATTGCCCAGGCCGTGATGCAGGTCGCGGCAGGCAATGGCGGTCCGATCAGCCTGTCAGGGCATTCCGCAGGTGGCCATCTGGTGGCGCGGATGCTGGCGCCGGGTATGCTGCCCGCTTCGGTGCGTGAAAGGCTGGCCCATGTGGTGCCCATTGCGCCGCTGACGGATCTTGAACCCTTGTTGCATACCAGTATGAACGATGATTTCGGAATGGATGCAGGCATGGCGCGCGCCGAAAGCCCGCGCCACCAACCCGCGCCCGAGGTGCCGGTCACCGTCTGGGTTGGTGCTGCTGAACGCCCGGCGCTGCTGGAGCAGGCGCAGTGGCTCGCGCAGGCCTGGGGTTGCGATCACGTGGTTGTCCCGGGCGCGCATCATTTCAATGTCATCGATGCCCTGACCGACCCCAAAAGTGACCTGATACGCCGCTTGACGACTCTGCGCTGATCGGCAACATCACTCTGGGCCGCAAGCGATGGCGTCGCTTGCACCTTCAGCGCCCTGACGTCCTGCACGCCGGGACCTTTCTGAAAAGGAGGGTCAGGCATGACCACTCGCCCCGCATTCTTTCGCTTTCACAATGGTGAAAAAGCCCCGCTGCCGTTCGAGGCCGCTGAATACGATGCTCGCATTGCCGAATTGCGCGACCGGATGGAGGCCAGCGGCGCAACGGCCGCTGTCTTCACCTCGATGCACAACATCGCCTATTATTCGGGGTTTTTGTACTGTGCCTTTGGCCGCCCCTATGCCTGCGTTGTGACCGAGGACGCCTGCGTGACCATCAGCGCGGGTATCGACGCGGGCCAGCCCTGGCGACGCTGTCACGGCGACAACATCACCTATACCGACTGGCAGCGCGATAATTTCTGGCGTGCCGTGCGCGAGGTGACAGGCGAGGGCGCCGTAATCGGCGTCGAATCCGATCACCTGACGCTGTTGCAGCAAGGCAAGCTGGAGGATTTTCTGAAACCCGCCGCCACGGTTGATCTTTATGAAACCACGATGCGTCAGCGTATGCACAAATCCGAGGCCGAGATCGCCCTGATCCGTCATGGCGCACAGGTGGCCGACGTGGGCGGCTATGCCATCCGGGACGCCATCAAGGTTGGCGCGCGCGAGATCGACGTGGCGATGGCGGGCCGCGACGCGATGGAGCTTGAGATTGCCAAACGCTTTCCCGACGCCGAATACCGCGACACATGGGTGTGGTTCCAGTCGGGTCTGAACACCGACGGTGCGCACAATCCTGTGACAGCGCGGACGCTGGCGCGGGGTGACATCCTGTCGCTGAACACTTTCCCGATGATCTCGGGTTATTACACTGCGTTGGAACGCACGCTGTTCGTGCAGACGGTCGACGATGCCAGCCTGAAGCTGTGGGAGGCCAATGTCGGCGCGCATGAGCTGGGCATGTCCCTGCTGAAACCCGGTGCGACTTGCGCCGAGGTCACCCATGCGGTCAACGAATTTTTCGCCGAACGCGACCTGCTGCAATACCGCAGCTTTGGCTATGGCCATTCTTTCGGTGTATTGTCGCACTACTACGGGCGCGAGGCCGGTCTGGAACTGCGCGAGGATATCGACACGGTGCTGGAGCCCGGCATGGTCATCTCGATGGAGCCGATGCTGACCATTCCCGAAGGCCAACCGGGTGCGGGCGGGTACCGCGAACACGACATTCTCGTGATCACAGAGGACGGGGCCGAAAACATTACGGGCTATCCCTATGGAGCCGCGCATAACGTGGTGGGCTGACCTTTCCTGCTTTTCCTTGCCTGACACGCGCCCGCGCCTTCCCAAGGCGCGGGCTTTTTGCAACTATCCGCTAAATCGCACAGGCCAGTGGATGTAAATCGACATAACATTGCCTACATTGGCGTTAACATACTGATACGAGGGAGAAATAGATGGCGGATTTTGCAAGTCAGGTGAAAGAATCTCAGGATCAAGTGGCTGAAGCGCAATCCAAGATAGCCGAGCTGACCAGCCGGATCGAGGTTGCGCGCGCCAAGATGAAGTCTGGCGACGATATTTCCATCGACATCGAAAATGCCACCCTCGAAGACGTGCACGCCCATACGGACGTGATGAACGCCAACATCGCCGAACTGATCATGGGGCTGGATGATGTGACGGCTGCGTTCTCCAAGGATTTTGACGAGATGCGCACCAAGACGGGCATGGAAAGCCTGATCGGCATCTTTTCCCGCGCCAAGGCGGAATCCATGCGCCAGGAAAGGGTGCGCAGCGCGTCGATCGATGACAAGTTGCAAGACCTGATTTCGAAATCCGACGTGATCGTGCAACTGCTCGAAGGACAGCTGGCCATGCTTGAAGAACAGAAGGTCAAGGTCGAGGGCAACCTGACGGAAACGCTGGACGAGCGGGAAATGACCGTTGGGGAACTGGCAGCACTACAATCCGACATTCAGGCGATGGACCCCAAGATCATCGCGCTGGAAAACAAGATTGCGTCCGAAACGGATGCGGCCAAGCGCACGGCGCTGGAAACCGAACTGGCCGAGGTGAACAGCAAGTACAATCAGATGGTGCAGGACGAACAGGTGAAGCTTGCCAAATCGCAGACGCTGGAACGCTATATCGAGAAGGGCAAG
>CAZITF010000336.1:0-3307 GCA_964542095.1 uncultured Rhodobacterales bacterium | reverse complement strand
AGAGGGGCGTGTCACCGCCAGCTATCTGCAGCCGCAACCCGACGACACCGTGCCGCGCTTCGACTACGAGGCGCATATGGGCGCGCTCACCGGACAGCCGCCGCGCTGGCCCGACAGCACGCGGGCGGTCAGCGAATTGCGCGTCTCGCTCCGGGTCAGACCCAACGGGCTGCTGGCGGGCCTGCAGGGGCCACGCACCATCCACCTCGACATCATCGACTACCCCGGCGAATGGCTGCTCGATCTGGCGCTGATGGATCAAACCTATGAGGACTGGTCGGCCAGAACCCTCGCACGGCTGGACACCCGCGAGGTGGGCGCGGCCTTTCGTGCCGCCGCGACGTCGGCGGACGGCACCGCGCGGCTGGACGAAGTTGAGGCCAGGGCGCTTGCGGCGACCTTCACCGACTACCTGCACGCGGCGCGGGCCGCCGGGTTCTACGACTGCACTCCGGGGCGCTTCCTGCTGCCGGGCGACCTCGAAGGCTCGCCCGTGCTCACCTTTGCACCGCTTCCGCCGGGCGACGCCCCGCGCCGCTCCCTGCGGCGCGAGATGGCGCGCCGCTACGAGGCCTACAAGGCGCAGGTCGTGCGCCCGTTCTTTCGCGATCACTTCTCGCGGATCGACCGGCAGGTGGTGCTGGTGGACGCGCTGGGCGCGATCCATGCGGGGCCCGCCGCGCTCGAGGATATGCGCGCCGCCATGGCCGAGATCCTCGGCGCGTTCAAGCCGGGGCGCAACGCCTTCCTGAACCAGCTGTTTCGCGGCAAACGGGTCGAACGCATCCTCTTTGCGGCCACCAAGGCCGACCACCTGCACCACACGCAACACGCCCGCCTCACCGCGATCATGGAGGCGCTGACCCGCGCCGCGCGCGACCGTGCGCGCTTTGCCGGGGCGCAGACCCAGGCGCTGGCGCTCGCCGCCCTGCGCGCCACCACCGAAGACACGATCACCCACGAGGGGGCACCGCTTGACGTGGTGCGGGGCACCCTGCTGGACACCGGCAAACAGGCGGCGTTCTATCCCGGCGCGCTGCCCGACGATCCGACGCAGATCCTGTCACCGGCCAGGGCGGGGGCGGAAAAGTGGCTCGATCAGGATTACCGGATCATGCGCTTTGCCCCGGCACCGCTGACCCTGCGGCCCGGCGACGGCCCGCCCCATATGCGCATGGACCGCGCCGCCCAGTTCCTGATCGGAGACCGGCTGTGAACGGCCTGCACCTGCGCCCGGCCCGCAGCACCGATGCAGGCAAGGTGGGTGGTATCCTGTCGGAATTCATCGACACGACAGACTGGATGCCCCGCATTCACACCCGCGCGCAAGACATTGGATTTGCAGGATATATGATTGATCGAGGTTGGGTGACAGTGGCCGAGGCCGGCGGCCAGGTCTCGGGCTTTGCCGCCTGCGAGGCAGAGCAGGTTCATGCGCTCTATGTGGCGGGCCACGCGCGCCGCGGCGGCATTGGATCGGCCTTGCTTTCCGCATTAAAAACGCAGGTCAAACTGTTGAGATTATGGACGTTCAAGGCAAATGTGGAGGCGCAGGCATTCTATCTGCGCCACGGGTTCAGGGTGGTCGGGGAAACGGCCGGCGCAGGCAATGACGAAGGAATGCCCGACATGCGGCTGGAATGGAAAAGGGAGAGCGCGTGATGGTGCAAAAAGGCCCCGTTCTGATCGAACTCGACGACGCGGCGGCACCCGCCGTCAGCGACGCACCGCCGGTGCCCGACACCGACCTGCCTGCGCCCACGGGGGCGGCGATGCAGATGGCCGCGCGCACCATGGCGGGCAAACCCTCGCGGCTGGGTCGGCTGTTCTGGGCGGTGGCTGGCGCCTTGCTCGCGGCGGTGCTGAGTGCGGCGGCCTGGGATTTCGTCACCGGCTGGATTGCACGCTCACCGGTGGTGGGCTGGACCTTTGCGGGGCTGACGGCGGCCTTTGTGCTGGTCCTTCTGGCCGTTGCCTTGCGCGAACTGGCCGCGCTCAGCCGGCTGACCCGCATCGACGGCCTGCGCCATGCCGCGTCCCAGGCGCTCGAATCCCAGGACCTTCCCGCCGCCCGCCAGGTGACGGACCGCCTGGTTGCGCTCTACAGGGCGCGCCCGGACACCGAATGGGGGCGCACGCGACTGGCCGAGTTGCGCGGCGATCAGATGGACGCGCCCGGCCTCATCGCACTGGTCGAGGACACGCTGCTTGCGCCGCTCGACCGCGCGGCCGAGCGCGAAGTGGCCGCCGCCGCGCGGCAGGTCGCCACGGTCACGGCGCTGGTGCCCATCGCGCTGGCCGATGTGGTCGCGGCGCTCACCGCCAACCTGCGCATGATCCGGCGCATCGCCGAAGTCTATGGCGGGCGCGGCGGCATCCTGGGCAGCTGGCGGCTGACGCGGGCGGTGATGACGCATCTTGTGGCCACGGGGGCCGTGGCGGTGGGCGATGACATGCTCGAACCGCTGCTGGGCGGCTCGATCGTGGGCAAGCTGTCGCGCCGCTTTGGCGAGGGGCTGGTCAACGGCGCCCTGACCGCGCGCGTCGGCGTCGCCGCCATCGAGGTCTGCCGCCCGCTCGCCTTTCAGGCGGGCAAGCGGCCCAGGGCACGGCAACTGGTGAAACAGGCGCTGGGCGGGCTATTTCCCTCCGCAACGCCCGGCTCACAGGACTGACGCCCATGGAAACCTTCGCCGCCGACCTCGACACGATGGTGCGCACACCGCTGGCGGACGAACACGTCGCCGCCATGCGCCGCGTCGGCACGGTGATCGATGTGAAGGGCGGTGCGTGGTTCCAGAAGGCGGGCGACCGGATCGATACGTTCCACTACCTGCTGAGCGGCGAAACCGAGGCGATCAACGCCGCCACCGGCGAGCGCTATGGCAACGCCACGCTGGGGCCGGGGCAGTTTTTCGGCGAACTCGCGTTTCTGAACGGCGGGCGGGCGCTGATGGGCGCGCGGGCGGTTGTGGACACGCAACTTCTCTGCGTCGGGCGCGAGGATATGCTCAGGCTGATGGCCGACATTCCCGAAATGTCCGATATCGTCATCACCGTCCTTGCCGCGCGCCGCCGCAGGATGCTCGACAATTCCGAAGGCGGTCTGACCCTGATCGGCGGCGAGGTCGACCGCGACATCCGCCGCATCGCCAGTTTCGCGGCGCGCAATCGCATCCCCTTCGTCGAAGTGGACATCGACAGCGACGAAGGGTCCGACCTGGCCGCACGGTGCAGCATCGACCGCGCGCACCCGGCGGTCGTCTTTGCCAAACATCAGGTGATCGACCCGCCAACCCCGCGCGGC
>CAZITF010000335.1:0-3323 GCA_964542095.1 uncultured Rhodobacterales bacterium | reverse complement strand
TCGAACGACACGCGTCCGATCGCCAGACCGCCGATCACCACTGCGGATGTCGGCGTGATCAGGTTCACCAGCCCGCTTGCGGACTGATAGGCCGTCACCACAAGGTCGCGACCGACGCCCGCAAAATCCGCCAATGGCGCGAGGATCGGCATGGACAGCACGGCAAGGCCGGACGAGGACGGCACAAGAAAGCTCATCCCGATCTCGATCCAGAGCATCAGGTTGATGAACGCGATTTCCGGCAGGCCGCCGAGGGTGTCGGCGGCACTGTTCAGGATGGTATCGGCGATCAGACCTTGTTCCATGATCACCACGATGCCGCGCGCCAGCCCGATCACGAGCGCCACGCCCAGCAGATCCTTGGCGCCATCAACAAAGGCCGAGGTGAGCTTTTTCTCGCCCATCCGCGCGACAAGTCCCACAACGATGGCCATGCCGAAGAACAGCGCGCCCATCCGGGCCATCCACCAGCCCTGGCTGGACACGCCCCAGATCATCACGGCGAAGGTGGCGAAGAACAGGACAAGAACCAGTTTCTGGGTGCCGGTCAGTTTCGGTTCGCTGAATTCCGCGTCCGTCTCCTTCAGGAAAAACCGCTGGTCGCTTTCGCGTTGCGCCGCGACGACGGATCGCGCCGGGTCCGCCTTGATCCTTGAGGCGTAGCGCATCACGTAGGCGATGCAAATCGCCAGACCGCCGATCAGGATGATCAGCCGCAGCGCCATACCTTCGGTAAACGGAATGCCCGCCGCGTTCGAGGCGATGACGGTGGCGAATGGGTTGATCGTCGATCCCAGCGTGCCGATGCCCGCGCCGATCAGGATGATCGCCACGCCGGTTATGGAATCGTATCCGGCGGCGATGACCACAGGGATCAGCAGCGCGTAGAAGGCGAGCGTCTCTTCGGCCATGCCGTAGGTCGTTCCGCCCAGGGCGAAAAGCGACATCAGGATCGGGATCATCCAGATCTCGCGGCCCTTCAGGCGGACCATCGCCGTCTGAATTCCGGTGTCGATGGATTTTGTGGCGTTCACCACTCCCAGAAAACCACCCAGAAGCAGCACGAACAGCGCCACGTCGATGGCATTGGCGGCATAGCTGTCGGGATCATAGAACCCCGCGACAGGTGCCAGCATGACATCCACGAAGCCCTGCGGATTGGCTTCGACCGTCTGATAAGTACCCGGCACCGCGATCTCGCGGCCGACCTCTTCATTCATTGCGCGGTCGTACTGCCCTGCCGGGATGATCCAGGTCAGGGCCGCAACGGCGATGATCAGCAGAAAAAGGATGGAATAGGCGGTGGGAAATCGTGCTGCCAGTCCGCCCCCCTCGGGCTTTTTGTCCATGGATGTATCGGTCATCGCGGCCTTCCCTTCTTTCAATGTGTTTGGTGTGCTTGAGGTGCGGACCCCGACACCTGGAGTGTCTCGGAATTCGCCGTGCCCCGCCGGTCACCTGCGCTGCCTTGGACCCCGCCAAGCCCCTCCAGCCGCGTCCGCTTGAGCAGCAGCGCATTGACGGCAACCAGCGCCGAACTGCCCGACATCGCCAATGCCGCAACCGCAGGGCTGATGATCAGCGGGTAAAACACACCTGCGGCCATCGGGAAGGCGATCACGTTGTAGGCCACCGCCCAGAACAGGTTCTGGTGCATCTTGCGCAGGGTGGCGCGCGACAGCTCGATCGCGCCCACGACATCGTAGGGATCGCTTTTCATCAGCACGACATCGGCGCTTTCCATCGCCACATCCGTGCCCGCGCCGATGGCAAAGCCGACATCCGCCTGGGTCAGCGCGGGCGCGTCGTTGACGCCGTCGCCGACCATGCCGACCTTCTTGCCCTGGGCCTGAAGCTCCTTGACCTTGTCGGCCTTCTGCCCCGGAAGCACGTCGGCCAGCACCATGTCGATACCAAGCTCGCCCGCGATCCGCCGCGCGGTGCCTTCGTTGTCGCCGGTCAGCATCGCCACCTCGACGCCGCGCTCGCGCAGCTTTGCCACGGCGGCCATGGCGCTCGGGCGCGGTGCATCGGCGATGGCGATCAAACCAAGCATGCGCCCGGCTTGCGCGACATGCACGACGGTGCGGCCTTCACCCTTGAGGCGTTCCGCCTGCGCACTCAACGCACCAAGGTCGATGCTTTCCTCGTCCATCAGCCGCCGGTTGCCGACCAGAACGGATTCACCCGCGATTTCGGCCCGCGCCCCGCGACCTTCGAGGTTGAGGAATTCAGCCATCTGCGGCACGTCAAGAGCCTCCGCCCGTTTGACGATGGCCAAAGCCAGCGGGTGATCCGATCCGCGATCGACGGCGGCCGCCGCGCGCAACGCATCGTCCTCGGTGCTCCCTTCGGCCGCGACGATTTCGACCACGCGCGGCTCGCCCATCGTCAGCGTGCCGGTCTTGTCAAAGACGATCACGTCAAGCTTGGTCGCATCCTCAAGCGACCCGGCATTCTTGAACAGGATGCCGTTTTGCGCCCCCAGCCCCGTGCCGACCATCACGGCCATGGGCGTGGCGAGCCCCAGTGCATCCGGACAGGCAATGACGAAAACGGTGATCGTCAGCGTCAGCGCGAACAGCAGCGGCGAGCCGATCCACCAGAACCAGACCGCAAAGGTGGCCAGACCGATCACGACGGCGATCAGAACCAGCCATTGCGACGCCTTGTCGGCGAGAAGCTGCGCAGGTGCCTTCGAGTTCTGCGCCTCCTGCACCAGCTTGACGATCTGCGCCAGTGCGGTGTCGGCACCGACCTTGGTGGCACGGTAGCGGAACGTGCCGCTCTTGTTGATCGTGGCGCCGATCACGGTATCGCCCACGGCCTTGTTCACCGGCATCGACTCGCCCGTCAACATCGACTCGTCCACCAGGGACGTGCCTTCGATAACCTCGCCATCCACCGGGATCTTGTTGCCGGGGCGGATCACCACGGTCTCGCCTTCCAGCACCTCGGATGTCGGCACCTCGGCCTCCTGACCGTCGCGGATCACCGTGGCCATCGGCGGCGCGAGATCGAGCAGCGCCCGGATCGCCGCAGAGGCACCGGCCCGCGCCCGCATTTCCAGCCAGTGACCCAGCAGGATGAAGACCAGCAGCACCGCGACCGCCTCGTAGAACTGCACGCCGGGAAAGAAGAAGGTCGAGCCGACGCTGAACACATAGCCGGTGCCAACCGACAGCACGACCAGCACGGCCATGTTGAGAATGCCGTTGCGAAGCGCCCGCCATGCGGCCACGAAAAACGGCCAGCTTGGCCAGATGATCGCCGCGCTGCCGAGGAAGAAAAGCCACAGGTCCAGCCTCAGGCCGAAAGGCGGT
>CAZITF010000334.1:0-3327 GCA_964542095.1 uncultured Rhodobacterales bacterium | reverse complement strand
TTGCCCGCTCCCCCGTTCTCGCCTCCGACCTCGACCAGTCTATCCCCGGTCGCTCCATCAACCGCTCTGGCGCTTCGGGTATGGAAGCCGTGAACCTGGCCGCCAACCAGGTGCGCGGCGGAGCGGGAGACGCCTACATCGCAGGTGGCGTCGAGATGATGGGCCGCGTCGCCATGGGGTCGGACGGAGCGGCGATTGCGGTCGACCCGAGCGTCGCGATGGAGACCTATTTTGTCCCCCAAGGCATCAGCGCCGATATCATTGCGACCGAATACGGGTTCAGCCGCGACGACGCCGACCAGTTGGCGGTCGCGAGCCAGCAACGGGCCAAGACCGCCTGGGACGATGGCCGCTTTGCAAAGTCGGTGATCGAGATCAAGGATATCAATGGCCTGACCATTCTGGACCATGACGAATATATGCGCCCCCAGACCGACATGCAGTCGCTGGGCAGCCTCAACCCTGCCTTTCAGGCGATGGGTGAGGTGATGCCCGGTTTCGACAAGGTCGCCCTGATGAAATACCCCCATCTCGAGCGGATCAACCATATCCACCATGCCGGCAACTCGTCCGGCATCGTGGATGGTGCCGCTGCCGTGCTGATCGGCAACAAGGAGTTCGGCGAGAAATGGGGTCTCAAACCCCGCGCCCGCATCCGCGCCACGGCCAAGATCGGGACCGATCCGACCATCATGCTGACAGGCCCCGTGCCGGTCACCGAAAAGATCCTCAAGGATCAAGGCATGGACATCAAGGACATCGACCTGTTCGAAGTCAACGAAGCCTTTGCCAGCGTCGTATTGCGGTTCATGCAGGCCTTTGACGTCGATCACGACAGGGTCAACGTCAATGGCGGCTCTATCGCGATGGGTCACCCGCTGGGGGCGACAGGTGCCATGATCATCGGCACGCTGCTGGATGAACTTGAACGCGCGGACAAGGAAGTGGGCCTGGCCACCTTGTGCATCGCCTCGGGCATGGGGGCCGCCACGATCATCGAGCGGGTCTGATGAACGGGGACACGAGATATCAGGTTCAGCACGCCGAAGCGATGCTGGTGATGCAGGACGTGCTCGATGTCCAGTCTCACGCCTTTCTGAACGGCGACGTCGCCGCGATCCGCAACACAATAAACCTGCCGTATCGGCGCATGACGATGGATATGGACGTGATCGTGGAAACCGAGGCCGATCTGAGGATCGGAATGGACGCGTTTGCCGGTTCGCTTGTCAGTCTTGGTGTCAACCATTTCATCCGTCTGGCAACGGACGCCGAATTCCTGAACGACGACATCATAGAAGGGCACTACGTCACCCACGCCCTGCGCAATGCCATGCAGATGGTGCCCAGCTATCACAACCGGATCGTATTGCAGAATTTTGATGGCGTCTGGCGCACCATCGAGCTCGAAAGCAAGCTGGAAGCCAGGAAGTGGCCGATCAGTCTGCTGAGGGTCGCCGACACCGGAACCTTGCGCAAGCAAAAGTCCGAGCACGACGCGCGGCGGTCCCCGGACAAGCCTCTGTCCCTCTATCAGCGTTTTCTCGACCGGTTGACCAGCGCCACCGTTGATCGCAACTTTGACGCCTACATCGCGCTGTGCGACCTGCCCTACACGTCGCATGGCAATCATGTGGACACGCTGATGTCCTCACCCGAGGACGTGCGGCCTTTTTTTGACCTGACCGTTGATCTGATCAGCGGCGACACAGCCGACGCCTTTGTGCGCAGCGCCGAAAATGCCCAGTTCCTCGGTGCCAACATGATCTGCGGATATCATCAGAGCGTTTTTCTAAAAGATGGTCAAAGGGCAATCCCGCCGATCAAGTCCCGCATGATCCTCAGGCACACCGGCATGGGCTGGAAGCTGAAACACGTCACCAACGCCATATCCAACCCGACATACCCCTATGGTGCGCCAGAGCCGACAGATGCCCTGCCGACGCACCGCGAAATACAGGAAAGGACCAAATCATGGCCGACTTCAAACTGACAAAAGACGCCGAAGGTGTTGCCACCATCACATGGGACGTGGCCGACAAATCGATGAACGTGATGTCGTTCGAGGGGCTTGAGACCCTCGACGAACTGATCGACGACGTGCTGGCTGACGATGCCGTCAAGGGCGTTGTGATCACATCGGGCAAGGACACGTTCGCGGGCGGCATGGATTTGAACCTGCTGGCCAGGATGAAAGAGGACGCAGGCGATGACCCGGCCAAGGGCCTGTTCGAGGGTACGATGAAGATGCACGGCCTGCTGCGCAAGATCGAGCGTGCGGGCATGGACCCCAAGACCAACAAGGGTGGCAAGCCCATCGCCGCCGCACTGCCCGGCACCGCCGCTGGCATCGGTCTGGAGCTGCCGCTGGCGACGCACCGCATTTTCCTGGCCAACAATCCCAAGGCCAAGGTCGGCCTGCCCGAGATCATGGTCGGTATCTTCCCGGGCGCGGGCGGAACCACCCGCCTTGTGCGCAAGCTGGGTGCGATGGGTGCCTCGCCCTTCCTGCTGGAAGGCAAGATGGTTGGCCCCGCGCAAGCCAAGGGCACTTTGGTGGACGAAGTCGTGGACGATCCGGTCGCGGCGGCCCGCGACTGGGTGTTGAAAGCCACCGATGCCGACATCCTGAAACCGTGGGATGCCAAGGGATACAAGATGCCAGGTGGCGCGCCCTATCACCCCGCGGGTTTCATGACATTCGTGGGTGCGGCCGCGATGGTCAACGGCAAGACCCAAGGGGTCTATCCGGCCGCCAAGGCGCTGCTGAGCGCCGTCTATGAAGGCGCGCTGGTGCCCTTCGATACCGCGTTGAAGATCGAGGCGCGCTGGTTCACCAACATCCTACTCAACCCATCTTCGGGTGCCATGATCCGCTCGCTGTTCCTCAACAAGGAAGCGCTGGAAAAAGGGGCCGTGCGCCCCGCAGGCGTGCCGGACCAACAGGTGCGGAAACTCGGCGTATTGGGCGCGGGCCTGATGGGCGCTGGGATCGCGCTGGTGTCAGCACAAGCAGGCATCGAGGTCGTGCTGATCGACCGCGATCAGGCATCGGCTGACAAGGGCAAAGCCTATACCCAGAAATACATCGACGGCGGCATCAAGCGCGGCAAGACCACGCAGGAAAAGGGCGACGCCCTG
The DNA here is from genome assembly GCA_964542095.1 of uncultured Rhodobacterales bacterium. Lineage (GTDB taxonomy): Bacteria > Pseudomonadota > Alphaproteobacteria > Rhodobacterales > Rhodobacteraceae > Tateyamaria. The sequence continues at coordinate 186 of CAZITF010000334.1, read as the reverse complement.
CTCGCGCGCATCACGGCAACACCTGATCTGGACGCGCTCAAGGGCTGCGATCTGATCATCGAGGCCGTATTCGAGGACCCCAAGGTCAAGGCCGAGATCACTGGGAAGGTCGAGGCAATCATTCCCGCCGATTGCATCTTTGCCTCCAACACCTCGACCCTGCCGATCTCGGAACTGGCCAAGGCG
>CAZITF010000333.1:2058-3333 GCA_964542095.1 uncultured Rhodobacterales bacterium | reverse complement strand
CCCATCCTGCTGGCTGCCATCGGCGAACTGGTGGCCGAACGCGCAGGCGTGCTGAACCTTGGGGTAGAGGGGATGATGATCACCGGCGCGGTCTGCGGCTTCATCATTGCGGTGAACACCGGCTCGCCTGCACTGGGGTTCCTGTCGGCGGCCATCGGCGGGGCGGTGCTGTCGCTGCTTTTTGCCTTCCTGACGCAGATCGCGCTGGCCAATCAGGTCGCCTCGGGCCTTGCTCTCACGCTCTTTGGGCTCGGGCTGTCGGCGCTCATGGGGCAAAGCTATGTCGGCATCAAACCGCCACGGACCGAAGCAACCCCGCTGGGGCCACTGGCCGACATCCCCGTGATCGGGCCGATTGTCTTTGGCCACGACCTGATGGTCTATCTGGGCCTCGCCATCGTTGCTGCCACCTGGGCCACGCTGAAATTCTCCCGCGCTGGCCTGATCCTGCGCGCGGTGGGGGAAAACCACGACGCCGCGCACGCCCTTGGCTACAAGGTCAAACGCATCCGCACGGCGGCCATCATGTTCGGCGGGGCCTGCGCGGGGCTGGGGGGGGCCTATATCAGCCTGGTCCGCGTGCCCCAATGGACCGAAGGGATGACGGCAGGCGTGGGCTGGATCGCACTCGCGCTGGTTGTCTTCGCCTCGTGGAAGCCGTGGCGCGTCCTGCTCGGTGCCTATCTTTTTGGCGGAATCACACAGTTACAGCTGAACCTGCAAGGCGCGGGCGTTGCCATTCCGGTCGAGTATTTGGCAATGTCCCCCTACATCGTGACAATCATCGTTCTGGTGATTCTGTCGAGTGACAAATCACGCGCCCCCGGCTCACTGGGGAGCACATTCCACGCCTCGGGATAAGGGGCGAAAGCAAACCGCGCCCCTCCGGGGCGACAACACCGCGCCCCTCCGGGGCGACAACACCGCGCCCCTCCGGGGCGACAACAGGGGGAAACCTACATATGAAACTCACCACACTGATGGCCAGTGCTGCGCTGGCTCTTGGGTTTGCGGGCGCCGCGATTGCGGATGACCACGAAAAAACCAAGGTCGGCTTTGTCTATGTCGGCCCGATCGGCGACGGCGGCTGGACCTATGAGCATGACAAGGGCCGCCTCGCGGTCGAGGCGGAATTCGGCGACAAGGTCGAAACCGTCTATGTGGAAAACGTGGCCGAGGGCCCCGATTCCGAACGTGTGATGACACAGATGGCGCTGGACGGGGCCGACCTGATCTTTACCACTTCCTTTGGGTACATGGACCCGACGATCAACG
>CAZITF010000333.1:0-2037 GCA_964542095.1 uncultured Rhodobacterales bacterium | reverse complement strand
CGCGGCCAAGTTCCCGAATGTGAAATTCGAACATGCCACCGGCTACAAGCGCGCCGACAACGTGTCGACCTATTCGGCCCGCTTCTACGAGGGGCGCGCCATTCAGGGCCTTATCGCGGGCAGCATGACGAAATCCAACATCATCGGCTATATCGGCTCTTTCCCGATCCCCGAAGTCATCCGGGGCATCAACTCGGCCTATATCCACGCGGCCAAGGTAAATCCTGACGTCGAATTCAAGGTGATCTGGGTCTACACCTGGTTCGACCCCGCCAAAGAGGCCGACGCCGCCAAGGTGCTGATCGAACAGGGCGCGGATGTGGTGCTGCAACACACCGACTCGACCGCGCCACAAGCGGCGGCGCAAGAGGCAGGCAACGTGATCACGTTCGGCCAAGCCTCGGACATGAGCCAATACGCCCCCCTCCCGCGGGTGTCCTCGATCATCGATGACTGGGCACCCTACTACATCGCGCGGACCCGCGCCGTGATGGAAGGCACATGGGAAAGCACGGACACCTGGGACGGCATCGGCGCCGGTATGGTCGGCATCGGCGAAATCTCCGACGCGGTCCCAGCCGAGGTCAAGGCCGAGGCGCTGGCGCTGAAGGATGCTCTTGCGGACGGATCCTACCACGCCTTTACCGGCCCGCTGAACAAGCAGGACGGCACTCCATGGCTTGCCGAGGGCGAGACAGCGGATGACGGCACACTGGCGGGCATGAATTTCTATGTCGAAGGCATCCAGGGCGACATCCCGCAATAAGTGGCGCCACCTGAAACAGAAAAAGGCCCCGCCGCGCGCGGGGCCTTTTTTATTTGCACGGTCCCTCGCACGGGTCCGGAACGTGACGGGTGACAATCGATTGCACTGCCGCGCGTCGGACGCGATTTTGCGCCTGCCCGTCGAGTGTGTACGATCATCGTGACCGGGGGACGAACATGACGGACACAACGGACTTTGAAAAAATGGAACGCGATGGCTGGAGCCGACCGTCCATCGCCAAGGGCTATGCAGACGGGTTCGAGATGGCCACACGGCTCGTCGCGCAAAGGCTAACGGAGGCGGTTGGTGCAGGGCCTGGCACCTGCGCCCTTGACCTCTGTACCGGACACGGCGTTGTGGCAAAGGCGCTTGTTGCAGCGAACGCAACGGTCACCGGCTTGGACTTTTCGGAACCGATGATCGCGCTGGCCCGCGCGCAGGTTCCGCAGGCCCGGTTTGTCCAGGGCGATGCCATGGCAATGGATTTCCCGGACCAGAGCTTTGATGCCGTCACCATCGGGTTCGGCGTTCCGCATTTTCCCGATCCCCTCCGTGGATTGAAAGAGGCGGCGCGGGTCTTGAAACCACAGGGCAGGCTTGCCTTTTCGATCTGGCACGGAAAAGGGTCGAACGGGTCGTTCGGCTGGCTCTTTGATGCGGTCGGGCGTCTGGCGGATCCGTCGATTACGCTGCCCGCCGGCCCGGATGCGCATGTACTGGCGAATGCCGCCGCCGCACAGCCGATGGTCGAAAACGCAGGCTTTGAACAGGTCAGGCTGTCCGAGGTGGCGTCGCGATTGAGTGTTCCCAACCCTGATGCGCTGTTTGACCTTTTCGACGGGGGTGCCGTGCGCACCGCGTCACTGCTCAGTCGGCAACCCGACGCACGGCGAACGGCCATTCGCGACGATCTGGCCCGGCGCACGCGAACAGAAGGGCAAAAGACACAGCATGGCTATCTTGTTCCTGCGCCATCCGTGATCGTCATGGCTGTACGCCACTAGACGGCCCAGATGTCTTCGCCAACGCCACCGGGGACCGGCCGACGATGGCCGATCGCAAAACGTCACCTCAAAGCGTCACCCACGCCGCATTGCGCTTGGACGAACGCACACAGGCGTCAATGAACTGCACCCCCTTCAACCCGTCCTGAATGGTCGGATAGGTCACCTCGCCCGCCACTGCCGTCCCGGCGCGGTGCGCCTCGATCGCGGCGGCTGCCTCGGAATAGATGTTGGCAAATCCCTCCAGGTACCCCTCGGGATGACCAG
>CAZITF010000332.1:0-3333 GCA_964542095.1 uncultured Rhodobacterales bacterium | reverse complement strand
CGGATGGCGATTATTACAAGACGGAAAATCTGCTGGCCCTGCGCAACACCCGGATCGGCAACCTGTTGGGCATCTGTGCGCTGACCCTGCCCACGGGCGTGGCCAGTTGCGGCATCATGTTGATGGGCGCGCGGGATTGCGACGCGGCGCTGCTGCGGGTGGGAGCGGCGGCGGAGGCGGCACTGGCGTGATCCAAAGGCCGCCTTGCGGCGACACGATGTTTCAGGGGGCTTTGCCCCCGTCCTTCGGACTCCCCCACAGTATTTCCGGCCAGAAGAAGCCGTTGGGCTGGCCGATTTGCCACGACTGAACGCCTTTGGCGTGGTTTTTCTGGACGCGGGAGTTCCGCTTGGGGTAACCTGATGGAAACGGGGCATGAATGATCCCGAACCTGAGGCAGTTTGATGAAGTTTCCCGAGCGGTTTTCGAACCTTCCGGCCTATGCATTTCCGCGTCTGCGCGCCCTGCTCGATCATCATCCGGCCGGCGGTGACGTCGTGCATATGACCATCGGAGAGCCGAAACATGCGTTTCCGGCCTGGGTCACGGATGTCATTGCCGAACATGCCGCCGGTTTCAACAGCTATCCTGCGAACGAGGGCATCCCGGAATTGCGCCGCGCCATTTGTGATTGGCTGGCCCGTCGATACGGGGTTGAAAAGGACCCGGACGTGCATGTGATGCCGCTCAATGGCACGCGCGAGGGGCTCTATAATGCGGGCATGGCCCTGTGCCCCGAAGACAAGAACGGCGCCCGCCCGGTGGTGCTGATGCCCAACCCGTTTTACCAGGTCTACATGCTGGCCGCGATCTCGGCAGGGGCCGAGCCTGTTCTGGTGCCCGCCACGGCCGAGACCGGGCACCTGCCGGATTTTGCCGCTGTGGACCGGGCGATCCTGAACCGGACGGTGGCCTGCTACATGTGCTCGCCTGCCAACCCGCAGGGGGCCGTGGCAAGTGCCGAGTACTGGCGCGACCTGATCGCGCTGGCCGAGCAATACGATTTCCAGATCTTCGCCGACGAGTGTTATTCCGAGATCTACCGCGACGTACCGCCCACCGGCGTGCTGGACTGCGCGGGCGATGCCGATCCCGAACGGGTCGTGGCGTTCCATTCGCTGTCCAAACGCTCGAACCTGCCGGGGCTGCGATCGGGGTTCATTGTGGGCGGGCCAGGGACGATGCGCGAGGTGCGCCAGTTGCGCACCTACGCAGGCACGCCGCTGCCCACACCCTTGCAGCACGCCGCCGCCGCCGTCTGGGCGGACGAGGCGCATGTGATCGACAACCGCGCGCAATATCGCGAGAAATACGAGATGGCCGACCGCATCCTTGGCAATGTGCCGGGATACGCGCCGCCCGGGGCCGGGTTCTTTCTGTGGCTGCCGGTCAAGAATGGCGAGGCGGCGGCGCTGAAACTGTGGCAGGCGACGGGCGTGCGGGTGCTGCCCGGCGCTTACCTCGCACGCGAGATCGACGGGTTGAACCCCGGTGACGCATATATCCGGGTGGCCCTGGTCGCCCCAAGGGCAGAGACCGAGCGGGGGCTGACAGCCATCCGTGACACGCTCTATGCCGCATGAATAACGAGAGGCAAGGCATGGCATATCAGACACGGCGCGATCCACTTTTTGACAGAGATGTGCAGGCAGCGATCGAAAAACGCAGCCGCGAACTGATCGGCATCGCGCTGCTGATCGTGGGGCTGATGGTGGCGGCATTGATGCTCAGCTATACGCCGCACGATCCCAGCTGGATGGCCTCGACCGATGCACCCGTGCAGAACTGGATGGGGCGGACCGGCGCGGCGCTGGCCGCGCCCATGGTGATGATCGCGGGCTGGGGCATCTTTGGCATCGCAGTGGTTCTGATTGTCTGGGGCGTGCGCTTTGCGCTGCATCTGGGGCGCGAACGCGCACTCGGGCGGCTGATCTTTGCGCCCATCGCCATCGCCTTCGGCTCGATCTACGCGGCCACCCTGCAACCGGGCCCGGACTGGAGCGCGACGCACGGATTCGGCCTTGGCGGTCTGTTCGGCGATACGGTCATGGCGTTTCTGCTCACGGCCCTGCCCATCGGGTCGACCTTTACGGTCAAGCTGATGTCGCTGGTGATGGGTCTCGGGATCGTGGTGTTCGGGGCCTTTGTGCTCGGCTTTACCAGGGTCGAAGTGGCGCGTGTGGCGCGCTTCCTGCTGGTCGGGCTGGTGGTCGCCTATGCGGGGTTGATGACGGTGCTGGGCCGTGGCGCCAGCGGAGCCGTTCAGGCGGCCCGCGCCCTCCAGGATCGTCAGGCCGAACGACGCGCGCAGCGTGAACGGGCGGCCGAGGCCGAGGCGGACGCCTATGCCATCTCGATCCCGCTGACGGACGATCCCGCGCCGGACTACGCACCGGACCAGGAACCCGCCCGCGCCGGCCTGCTGGCGCGCATGCCCGCGCTGATCAAGCGGGCCGAACCAGCCCCGCAGGCGATGCCGGACATGGAACTGGTCGAAACCTACCCCAGTGCGGACATCGCATATGACGACGGGCAGGGCGATGCGCGGATCCGCAACAAGATCGCAGATGTGATCAAGTCGCGTGTGCGCGCCGCCCCCGCCGGGCAACCGCACCCACATGCGCCGCTGACCAAGGGGCGCGGGCGTGGGCCCGACCCGCTCCTGGTGCATGGCGCACCGCATCGCTCTCTGCCGCCCGAACCGCCCCTGACCGCCGGTCTGGTGGCGCGCCGGGCCGAACCGCCGCTGACCGCCCCCGCACCCGAACCTTACGCCGATGACGTGATCGAACCGGTCCTGCCCGACACGCCCATGCCCGACCCGATCCTCGCCAGCCCCGTGGGCGAGGCACGCAAGGTCGTACAGCAACCCGCCCGCAAGCCGGTGCAGCCCAGCACCCGCGCACGCGATGAAGCGCAGCCCAAACTGGCGTTCGAAGACACCCATCCCGGCTTTGAACTGCCGCCGCTCAATCTGCTGGAAAACCCGGTCGAGGTGCCGCGCCTGCACCTCAGCGACGAGGCACTGGAAGAAAACGCGCGGATGCTGGAATCGGTGCTGGACGACTATGGCGTCAAGGGCGAGATCGTGTCCGTCCGCCCCGGCCCTGTTGTCACCATGTACGAACTCGAACCCGCACCGGGCCTCAAGGCCTCGCGCGTGATCGGGCTGGCGGACGACATCGCACGCTCCATGGCCGCCCTCTCCGCACGTGTCAGCACCGTGCCGGGGCGCTCTGTGATCGGCATCGAACTGCCCAACGAAAACCGCGAAAAGGTGGTCCTGCGCGAAATCCTGTCGTCGCGCGATTTCGGCGACAGCAACATGCGCCT
>CAZITF010000331.1:0-3335 GCA_964542095.1 uncultured Rhodobacterales bacterium | reverse complement strand
CACCATGGTCAGCCGGTCAACCGCGGCAAAGTCGATTCCCGGATCGGGCAGGGTGATCGCGCCATCCGCGCTCAGGTAGTTGGCCAGCGTGTTGGCCAGCACCACCGGCTGTTCGGCGATTTCCTTGGCCATGAAATGCTTGTGCCCGGCCTTGTCGATCCGGGTCGCATCCATCTGGACCTGGCGCATCTCGCGGTTGACCAGCGCGCCATGCACGTCACGGATTTCGACGCCTGCGCGGGTGACGACGGCGCGGTCGCCTTCTTCAAGATAGGTGATCCGGTCGGTCATGGGTGCCAGCGCAATGGCGTCCGAGCCGACGAACATCTCGCCCTCGCCATGTCCGATGGCCAGCGGAGAGCCCTTGCGCGCCGCCACGATCAGGTCGTCCTGCCCGCTGAACAGAAAGGCCAGCGCGAACGCGCCCTGAAGGCGGTCGAGCGCGGCAAAGGCCGCAGCCACAGGCGCCATGCCCTGGTTCATGTGGTGCTGGGTCAGAAGCGACACGGTTTCGGTGTCGGTCTCGGTCTTGAAATGCAGACCCGCATCCGTCAGTTCGCGGAAACTCTCGATGATGCCGTTATGGACGACCGCGACGGGGCCGGACTGGTGGGGGTGGGCGTTGTCCACCGTGGGCGCGCCATGGGTGGCCCAGCGGGTGTGCCCGATCCCGGACTTGCCGGCGAGCGGTTCATGCACCAGCCGGTCGCTCAGGTTCACCAGCTTGCCGACGGCGCGTCGCCGGTCCAGTACACCGTTGTTCACGGTCGCGATGCCTGCACTGTCATAACCGCGATATTCGAGTCGTTTGAGCGCCTCGACCAGAATTGGCGCGACTTCGTGATTGCCAAGAACCCCTACAATTCCGCACATCTCAGTTCCCCCTGCCTTGTCTGGCCTTCCTGGCCCTGAGCATGTCCATCAGTTTGCGCGCCATGCCCGGTTTTTCGACCTGTGGCGCGCGCGCCAGCGCCAGAGCGCCCGCCTCGACATCCGATGTGATGACCGACCCCGAGCCGGTCATCGCCTCGTCCCCGATGCTCACCGGTGCCACCAGCATCGTGTTCGAGCCGATAAAGACCCGTTCGCCCACGTGGGTGAAATGCTTCATCACGCCGTCATAGTTGCAGGTGATCGTACCCGCCCCGATGTTGCTGCCCGCGCCGATGGACGCATCCCCGATGTAGCTGAGGTGATTGACATTCGCGCCGGGCGCGAGGGTTGCGTTCTTGATCTCGACGAAATTGCCCACGCGCACGTCTTCGGCCAGTTCCGCGCCGGGGCGCAGCCGGGCATAGGGGCCCACGATCGCGCCACGCGACACGTGGCACCCTTCCAGATGCGAAAAGGCGCGGATGGTGGCGCCGGATTCGACGCTGACACCGGGGCCAAAGACCACGTTGGGTTCGATCAGCGTATCGCGCCCGATATTGGTATCGAGCGACAGGACCACGGTGTCGGGGGCCGCCAGCGTCACGCCATCCTCAAGCAGGGCGGCCCGTGCGGCCGCCTGAAACTGCGCCTCGGCCCCGGCCAGTTCCGCGCGGCTGTTGATGCCAAGGGTCTCGGCCTCGGCGCAGCGCACCACGGCCACATCCAGCCCGCGCGCACGGGCAAGCCGGGGCAGGTCGGTAAGATAGTATTCGCCCTGCGCATTGTCGTTGTTCACTTCGCCGATCAGATCGAACAGCAGGGGGGCGGGCGCGGCGAGCACGCCGGAATTGCACAGGGTGATGGCGCGCTCGGCCTCGCTGGCGTCCTTGAATTCGACGATGCGCTGCAACTGATCGCCCTCCATCACGAGGCGACCATAGCGGGCCGGATCGGCGGCCTCGAACCCCAGCACGGTGATGTCGGCGCTTGCATCGCGCAGTGCCTCGAGCGTTTCGGGGCGCACGAAGGGCGTATCGCCAAACAAAACGATTGCGCGGCCTTCGAACCCGGCCAGTGCCTGGCGCGCCTGTGCTGCGGCGTGGGCGGTGCCCAGCTGTTCTTCCTGCACGACCACAGCGGCTTCATCATCAAAGGCAAGTGCCGCGCGGCGTACCGCATCCGCGCCATAGCCCGCCACCACAACCGTATGGGCGGGCGCAAGGGCGCTGCCGGCACGCATCGCATGGTGCAGCATCGGCGCGCCACCAATGGGGTGCAGCACCTTGGGCAGGTCCGAATTCATCCGTGTGCCCTTGCCTGCGGCCAGGATGATCAATGCTACGCTCATGTGCTGCCTCTTGGCCAAATCTCTTTGTATTCTTGTTGCGCCCTGTTTATCCGCTAACGGCGCACGTGCAAGCGGGCGCGCCATCAAACAAGATTGCGGCTTGCAACATGTCGCAACGCATGTGGGTCCAAAGGGGTTGTGATGACAGCGGTGATTTTCGATCTGGACGGAACGCTGGCGGACACCAGCGGCGATCTGCTGGCGGCGGCGAACTTTTGCTTTCGCGACCTGGGACTTGGCGATGTGCTGGGGGCGGGGGATGCGGGTGTGGCGCTGCGCGGGGGGCGCGCGATGCTGCGCGCGGGTCTGGCTCGTGCCGGGCAGTCGAACGAGGCCACCGTCGATCGCTACTACCCGGTGCTGCTCGAGGCGTACAGCGCGGCCATCAGCGTTCACACGCGGCTTTATCCCGGCGCGATGGAGGCCATCGCGGTCCTCAAATCCCACGGCCATGCGGTGGGCATCTGCACCAACAAACCCGAAGGGCTGGCCGAACAGCTGATGGCCGATCTGGGCGTGCGCGATCAGTTCGGCAGTCTGGTCGGGGCCGACACGCTCAAGGTGCGCAAACCCGATCCCGAACCGCTGTTCGAGGCGACGCGCCGTCTGGGCGTCGATCCGCACGCCTGCCTTTTGGTGGGTGACAGCGACACCGACCGCAACACCGCACGCGCGGCGGGAGTGCCGTCCGTGCTGGTCACTTTCGGCCCCTCGGGCGAGGATATGGCCGCACTGGATCCCGAGGCGCTGCTGGATGACTACGCCGCCCTGCCTGCGGTCGTGGCCACGCTTTTGCGCCTCTGATCACACCGCAACCGCGCTTTCGATAATGTGAATTTGCGAACCACCGCATTGACGTGGGCACGTTCGGGTCGCAAAACGGGTCCATGACAGAACGTTTCACCGGCAGTTTCACCCAGCAAGAACCGATACCCGAAGCAGGAATCGAGGCCGCCCTTGCCGTCATGCGGCACGGGCGGCTGCACCGTTACAACACGGTGCCGAACGAGGTGTCCGAAACCGGGCTGCTGGAACAGGAATTCGCGGAATTCGTCGACGCGCCCTATTGCCTGGCCGTGGCCTCGGGGGGGTATGCGATGGCCACCGCCCTGCG
>CAZITF010000330.1:0-3350 GCA_964542095.1 uncultured Rhodobacterales bacterium | reverse complement strand
CGCGCAGGATGCGGCTGTTGTGGGCGGCGCTGGCGATGTCGGGGGTGGCCCAGATGTGGTCGAGGCGGCGGCCCTTGTCGGCGGCGTCCCAATCCCTGGCCCGGTAGGACCACCAGGAATAAAGCAACCCCTCGGGAATGTCCTGGCGTGTGATGTCGACCCAAGCGCCCGCGTCCTGCACTTGCGCGAGGTGTTCGACCTCGACCGGTGTATGGCTGACGATTTTCAGCAGTTGCTTGTGGTTCCAGACGTCGTCCTCGCGCGGGGCGCTGTTGAGATCGCCGACCAGGATGGATTTTTCCGGGGTCTGCGCGTGAAAATGGTCGCGCATGTCCGTCAGGTAGTCGAGTTTCTGGCCGAACTTGTCGTTCTTGTCCCGGTCGGGGATGTCGCCGCCCGCTGGCACGTAGAAGTTGTGGATGGTCACACCGTTTTCGAGCCGTCCGGCGATGTGGCGGGCGTGTCCGAGGGCGGCGAAGTCTTCGGCCCCCGCCTCGTGGATGGGCAATTTCGACAGGATTGCGACGCCGTTATAGCCCTTGTCGCCGCGTGCGACCATGTGGGGATAGCCAAGGGCGGTGAACTGTTCGCGCGGGATCTTGTCGACCGGGCTTTTGCATTCTTGCAGACACAGCACGTCGGGCCCCTGTTCGGCCAGCAGTTTGCACACGATGGGTTCGCGCAGTCGGACCGAGTTGATGTTCCAGGTGGCGAGCGTGAAGGGCATGGGCGCAGATCCTTTGATGAGCGCGCAGACCCTAGCGGCGGGCCTGCGCGGCGACCAGCCCAAATAGGCGATGTTTCGCTGGCCTGCGGCGAAGTGCTTGCTATTACAGCGACTCGCGCGTAGATGGAGCGGGCGACGTTACCACTATCGGCCCACTGCTCCTTACGGCACAGTCACTCGATCTTGCACTGACTTAGCCGACCTGCCGCATCCCGCGGGCAGCACAATAGGAGAAATTGACATGGCCACAGGTACAGTCAAATGGTTCAACACTACTAAAGGCTTCGGCTTTATCGCACCCGACGGTGGCAGCAAGGACGTGTTCGTGCACATCTCTGCCGTTGAGCGCGCAGGCCTGACCGGTCTGGCCGACAACCAGAAAGTGACCTTCGACATCGAAGCAGGTCGCGACGGCCGCGAAAGCGCCGCCAACATTGCACTGGCATAAGCCGGTCCCCTTCGGGGTATCGAGTTGATCAGGATACGGAAAGGCCCATCGGTGACGGTGGGCCTTTTTGCTGTTCGGTTCCGTTGTTTGACACATGAGACCCTGGCCGTGCGCAGGTGAATTCCGTGTGTTGTGCGGCACAGTGTTGCCGGGGGATGCACCTGCATCAAAGAACGGTTTTTCACAGGCCGTTTCCTGTTGGCAGTGGTTCTGCACCAGAGCAGTACCTATATATTGGATGGCCGGGACTGCATTAACCGGTTTTGTTGATTGTATGTTTGCACACTTCGTCTAGCAATGTGAAAACCGGAAAACCAACGAGCAGACATGTCCCAAAACAGCGATACACCTTCCACCCAAGCGAAAGCCTCGCGTGACTGGGTCAAAATCCTGTCCGCCTATCGCGATCCGAACACCTTTCGCAGCAGCTTTGAGCTGGCCGTCACGGTCGGTGTTTTCGTTCTGCTTTGGGCTGTGGCCTGGCGCGTCATGGAAATCAGCGCCTGGCTGACGCTGGCCATTTCGTTGTGCAACGCGGCCTTTCTGTTGCGGTTGTTCGCCATCCAGCACGATTGCGGCCACAACGCGTTCCTCAAGAACCGGGTCATGAGTGACTGGCTTGGCCGCGTGATCGGCGTTGTCACGCTGACGCCTTATGACGTCTGGCGGCGCTCGCACGCCATGCACCACAGTTCGTCCGGCAATCTTGGACGCCGGGGCATGGGCGACGTACACACGCTGACGGTTGCGGAATATCAAGGAAAGTCACCGTTGGGGCGTTTGCTGTACCGGCTTTATCGCCATCCTCTGGTTCTGTTCGGTCTTGGGCCGGGCTACCTTTTCTTTTTGCAAAACAGGCTGCCGTTGGGTCTGACGGGGCAAGCGAAATACTGGGTCAGTTCCATGGGGACCAACGCGGTAATCTTCTTTGTCCTGTCGGTGATCTTTTATTTCGGCGGGGCCATGCCGATCCTGTTGATATTCCTGCCCTCTACATTGCTGGCCGCGACCGCGGGCGTGTGGTTGTTTTACGTGCAGCATCAGTTTGAAGAGACACATTGGAACCAGGAAAAGGACTGGGATTTGCATGACGCAGCCCTGCACGGCAGTTCATATTATGTCTTGCCGTCCGTCCTGCAATGGTTGAGCGCCAACATCGGCATCCATCACGTGCATCATTTGTATAGCCGCATTCCGTTCTATCGGCTGCCCGAGGTGCTGCGAGATCACAGTGATCTTGCGTCGCGCAATCGTATGACGGTCAAGCAAAGCCTTCAAACGGTGCGGCTGCATCTGTGGGACGAGCAAAGCAAGAAACTCGTCTCTTTTGCGCAAGCCAAAGCCCAGGCAAGGCGATGCAACGCCTGAACGAACGCTGCAATTCCATCGTCAGCGTAGCGCAGCATGCGACGGTGTCGGCCGAAAACCGCGCTGTGCCTCGTTCCCTTTGACCAACCTGCATGACGCGCAACCGCCTGGGCTTCGAGGGTGACCCGCGCGACCGGTTTGGGTGTGGCCCCCCCCAAAAAACCCGGGCACGCGGGCCCGGGCAAGTCCAACAGGGAGGTGCATGTTGTGCCACGGGTGGCCCTGACATGCGCAGGTTTCAGGTAAACGTACATCGCGGCGGTGCGGTTCCGCCTTGATGCACGTCAAGTTCAGGCGACCAGTCGGTAGCCGCCGGATTCCGTCACCAGCAGGCGCGCGTTGGACGGGTCGGGTTCGATTTTCTGGCGCAGCCGGTATATGTGGGTTTCGAGCGTGTGGGTGGTCACACCCGCATTGTAACCCCAGACCTCGTGCAGCAGTACGTCGCGCGCCACCACGCCATCGGTCGCGCGATAGAGAAACTTGAGGATGTTCGTCTCTTTCTCGGTCAGGCGGATTTTCTTGTCATCCTCGGTGATCAGCATCTTGAGCGAGGGTTTGAACGTGTATGGCCCAAGGGTGAACACCGCGTCTTCGGACTGTTCGTGCTGGCGCAGCTGGGCGCGGATACGGGCCAAAAGGACGGGGAATTTGAAGGGCTTGCTAACATAATCGTTGGCGCCCGCATCGAGGCCGAGGATGGTGTCGGCGTCGGTGTCGTGCACGGTCCGAATCAGACTCGGGCATTTAACGCCCTGTTTGCGCATCACAAGGCACAGTTCGCGCCCGTCCGTGTACGGCAAGCCG
>CAZITF010000329.1:0-3359 GCA_964542095.1 uncultured Rhodobacterales bacterium | reverse complement strand
ATCATCCCCGGCGTGCCGTCGGCCTGTGCGGCGGCGGCGGCGGCGGGCATCCCGCTGACCCGGCGGCTGACAGCGCGGCGGGTGCAGTTCGTGACCGGCCATGACGTGCGCGGCACCCTGCCCGACGATCTGAACCTCGCCGCCCTTGCGGATGCGCAGGCGACCACGGTGGTGTTCATGGGCCAGCGCACTTTTCCGGGTTTCGCGGCGATGCTGATTGCGGCGGGCCTGCCCGGCGACACGCCCGCACTGCTGGCCGAAGGGGTCAGCACCCCGGCGCAGGCGCTGCACCGGATGAGCGTGGCGGAACTGGCCGAGAAATTGCGCGCGGGCGTCAGCGACGCGCCTGCGCTGATCCTTTATGGAGCGTTGGCGGACGGTTAGCGGGGCGCGGAATCAAGCCGAAGGCGCCGTGCCAGCGGCGGCCCGCCCCCCGGACCGCCGCAGGCACAGCTTGGGAGCCGACAGCGACAAAACCGTGGCCAATCCACAGCCCCAAACGCCGCATCCGGACTTGTTCGACCCCGGAATCAATGTAAACGTTTCGATACGATGGCGACCCCTACCGGGGTCTGAAAAGGGAACCGGGTGACAAATCCCGGACTGCCCCCGCAACTGTGACCGGCGAGCGGCCCGGCAATTACCACTGGCCTGAAAGGGCTGGGAAGGTTCGGCCCCGCAGCGACCCGCAAGTCAGGAGACCTGCCATCGTGAATGAAACTGCCGGGACACCGGCCAAAAACGCCGCCGGGTGGGCGGCAAGGAGTGAGACGAAATGCATATCGAACCTGGCGTCGTGGATGGCGCGAAACTGGCATTGGCCTACGGAACTGCGGCTGCGGCTGCGGGCTATTCCTTCAAACTTGCCGCCGATGACCTGAAGACGCATAGCGCTCCGTCGCTGGCCGTGCGCACGGTGCTGGCAACCGTCGGCACCTTCATCTTCTTCGAAGTGATGCCGCATTTCGCGGTCGGCGTGTCCGAAGTCCACTTCATCCTCGGCACCACCCTGTTCCTGTTGCTTGGGCCTGCGGCTGCCGCCTTCGGGCTTGTCTTTGGCCTGCTGATACAGGGCACGTTCTTTGCTCCGACGGACCTGCCCATGTTTTTCGTCAACATGACCACGCTGCTCGTTCCGCTGCTGGCGGTACATGCGCTGGCCGGGCGGATCGTCCCGCAAGCGACCGCATTTGTCGACCTGAACTATGGCCAGGTGCTCAGGATGTCCGCCGTCTATCAGGGCGGTGTCGTGGCCTGGGTCGCCTTCTGGGCGATCTACGGTCAGGGCTTTGGTGCGGAAAACATCGAGGCCGTGCTGGCCTTCGGTGGCGTTTACCTGATGGTGATCCTGATCGAGCCGCTGGCCGACCTGGCCGTGCTTGCCGCCGCCAAAGGCATGCGCGGCTGGAAAACCGACGGACTGTTCACGCAGCGTCTGTTCAACGCGGCCTGAGCCGACCGGCTTCAAACCAGAGGGCTGCGCCACATGCGCGGCCCTTTTTCGTGAAAGACGCCCCATGATCGCACTGCACCTGATCGGTATCGGAACCGGCAATCCCGACCACCTCACCGGCGAGGCGCGCCGCGCCATCGCCGAGGCGGATCTGTTCCTGGTGCCCCACAAACCGGGTAAATCCGACCTTGCCGATCTGCGTACCCGGATCATCGCATCGATCCGCACCGAGGCACCGATTGCCATGTTCGACATGCCGGTGCGCGACGACACACTGCCCTATCTTGCCCGTGTGGACGCCTGGCATGACGACATCGCGCGCATCTGGGCCGAAACCATCGCCGCCCGTCCCGAGGCCCGAAACATCGCCCTTCTGGTCTGGGGCGATCCATCCCTTTACGACAGCACCCTGCGCATCGCGGCCCGTCTGGACCCGGCTCCGCGGCTGCACGTGGTGGCGGGCATCACCTCCGTTCAGGCGCTGACAGCGGCCCATGCCATCCCGCTCAACACGCTCAACGCTCCGGTCACCATCTCGACCGGGCGGCGGTTGCGCGATCACGGCTGGCCCGAGGGCTGCGAGACGCTGGTGGTGATGCTGGACGGAGATTGCACCTTTCAACACCTTGATCAGGAGATGTACGACATCTGGTGGGGGGCCTATCTGGGCATGCCCGAACAGATCCTCGAAGCAGGCGGCCTGAGCGACGTCAGCGCCCGTATCGTCGCCCGCCGGGCAGAGGCGCGCGCCGCCCATGGCTGGATCATGGACACCTACCTGCTGCGCCGTCGCGCCTAAAAATTAGGCAACTTGCCACACCACGCATCGCGCATGGTGCGCAATGCTGGCCCTGGCTCGTCCACGGTGGTCTTATCAGGCGACCCGCCGCCGGTGAGACCACAGATGACCGCACATATGCCCATGACCACCGCATTGCCCGCTCAGCCCCGGGCCATCGGGGCGGTGCGGCTGTCGACCAAGGCGCTGGGGGCCGCATCGGTGCTGGGCGACCTCTATCAGCAAGGCGCGGCCAAGGCCGTCTTTCCCCGCGCGAACAGGGGGATGACGGCGGTGTTGCTGAACACCTCCGGCGGTGTCACGGGCGGCGACCGGTTTGCTTACGAGGCCGAGGCCGAAACCGGCACCCACCTCACCCTGACGACGCAAGCCTGCGAACGGGCCTACCGCGCCCAGCCGGGCGAAACGGGCCGGGTCAGCACAACCTTGCGTGTCGCGGACGGGGGCAGCCTGTGGTGGTTGCCGCAGGAAACTCTGGTCTTTGATGGCTGCGCACTGGAACGGCGGCTGGCTTGCGACATCACCGGCACCGGGCGCGCGCTGATCGTGGAACCTGTCTGCCTTGGCCGTCTGGCCATGGGCGAGGCGCAGGTGCAGGGCCACCTCAGCGACCGCATCGGCATCACCCGCAACGGCGCGCCGCTGGTGCGGGACGGCTGGACGCTCAGCGGCGACATCACCGCGCAGATGGCGCACCCCGCCTCGGGGGGCGGCAATGCGGCCATGGTCAGCCTCACCTGCGTGGCCCCCGATGCCGAGGCGCGCCTTGGCCCCATCCGCGCGCTGCTGCCGGACACGGGCGGGGCCAGCCTGCTGGCGGGCGACGTGCTGGTGTTGCGCCTGCTGGCGGCGTCCGGATACCACCTGCGCCGCCACCTTCTGCCCATCCTCGACCACCTGACGCACAGCGACATGCCGCTCTGCTGGAGACTCTGAGACAGGCAACTCACCCCCCGCGAAAAAGACAAACGGCTGATCTCCATGGCCGCCGAAGTCGCGCGCAGGCGCCTTGCGCGCGGGGTCAGGCTGAACCACCCCGAGGCGATTGCGCTGATCACCGACGCCGTGGTCGAAGGCGCGCGCGACGGCCATTCCGTGGCCCACATG
>CAZITF010000328.1:0-3369 GCA_964542095.1 uncultured Rhodobacterales bacterium | reverse complement strand
TCGGCTTGGCTGCAGCCCAATGCGTCAACATCGTCTCGAGCGGCTCACCGGCCAGTTCCGGATGCGCCTGCAGGAAGCGGTCGAACCGCAGCAACCAATGAGCTTGCGTCTCATACTGGTCTCCCCGGTTCCGCATCAGCGTGACATGGTCACGCATGAAGCCGCCCAGAACGCTGCCGAAGGGTGCAGGCCGGTGCAGCGCAGCGAGGGCCTCACCGGGATTGGGGGAGGCAAGAGCCCGCCAGATCGGCTTGTTCTGCTTGATGTTGTGCTGCCTGCGAAGCTCGGCGACAGGATTGCTGGCGATCAGCTCATTCAGGACCAGATAGTCGAGGAAGCGGTCAACGATGCAGACCTGGTTCAACAGCGTCGGCAATTTCCATCGCGTTGCCATTTCACCCAACCAGGCCTCGAGCATCTTGCGGTCGACTGCAGAGTGTCGACGTGCCTCATCCTCGAAGCTGCGAAGGAAAGAGCGATAGGTGAGGCAGCTTCTCTGCCCGAACCGGGACGCTTCCAGAAAGTCCTCGACAACGCTGTGATCGGGATCGTGCCAGGCGCTCATGACAGCACCGCCGATCCGGGCACGTCCAGCGCCACGGCCCGCAGATCGTCGGTGGCAAGCTTGAGGTAGGCGTTTGTTGACTCCGTCGATCGGTGCCCGAGCACGTCGCCGATAATCTTTTGCGGAACCGACGCACGCAGCAGTTCAACCGCGCGCGCGTGGCGGAAGACATGTGGTCCACGCTTTCCCACCGGGGTGACGCCCGCTGCCGCCAGGCGTCCTTCGACCATGCCATAGAGGTTCTTCATCCGGGTGTAGGGTGCGCAGGACCGGATGAAGACTTCCCGGGTATCAACCTGCGGGCGCCCGAGGCGGAGATAATCGAGCAGCGCGTCCCCGACCGGTATCAGCAGCGGCATGTGGGAACAGGTGTTGGTCTTGGTGTGACGGATGCGCAGCGAATCCGCGCGCCAGTCGATGTCGTCGAGCCGGAGCTTGCAGATTTCGCCTTCTCGCAGCCCGTAGATGGCGAGCATCAGCAAAATCGCATGGTCGCGCAGCCCCCTCGGCGATCTGTCCCTGCCGGTGGCCTTCAGAACCATGTCGATCTGGCTACGGTCCAGGATCGAGGGAACATCCTCATAGGCATAGAGCATGGGGCCGATGACCTGCGGGCTCAGATTGGTCGGAACCCGCCCCGACTGATGGAGATAGCGCAACAGCGAACGGAGCCATGCGGCAGAACCCGCGAGCGATATCCGTCGCAGCCCAATGGCGCGCATGTCCATGTAGCGATCGATGTCACGCACGGCCATTGCTGAGAGTTCGTCGGCCCCGCTGCGGCCGAAGTACCAGTCCAGAAAGCGCCGCGCCTCCCGCAGCCGCGCGTCGATTGTTTCAGCCGCCAAACCGCGCTCGTCGCGCATCCAGCTCTCGTACTCATGGCAGATCGCAATCCGGTGTGCCGCATCCGGCTCGATTTCGGCGGCAGGCGGCCATGTGCCCTGGGCAAGCCGGAGCAACTTGCAGATCGCCGTGTGCGGCAGCCTGTGCCAGCGCGAACTGGGCTCCCGGCCATAGCGCAAATTAAAGCGCTGAACCGCATGGCAAAAATACTGCTCGACCTGCGGTGGCGTTACCGTCGCCACCGGAATGTCGCGCTCGGCCAGATAATCCAGGAACCGGCAAGCATAGAGCCGATGGTTGGCCACGACCACCGGATTGTAGTTCTGCTCCGTGAGCGATTTCGAGAGCTCGGCGATCAGCTCGTCGTGCGACTTCAACATGATTGTCTCCTCAGACGGTTGGAAAGCCGCTGAGATTTGCAATCAAAATAATGCGCAGCAAAGGCCGCGCGGACATCCAGAAGCCAAAGAAAACAATGATGAACCCCGGACAACTTCGCATTATCGCGTCCTTGCGATTACGGACGTTATGCGCAGCTGCGCATAAGGTGCGAAACGCTCCAGCGTAGGCGTCATAGACCTCGATCTGGGCCGGGGTCAGCGCGTGTTCGAGCACGTCATATTCCACCCCATCAAAGCTGAGGGCGCGGGCCGTGTAGAGCCCGAGCGTCTTGAGATCGCGCGCGACCACCTCCATGGCGGCAACGCCGCCGGCTTCCATCGCCGACACAAAGCTCTCGCGGCTCGGGAAGGGATAGTCGGGGCCCTGCCCCCAGAGCCCCAGCCGCGCGGCATAGGCCAGGTTGTGCACGCTCGTGGCACCCGTGGCCGAAATGTAGAAGACGCGGGCGCGTGGTGCTGCCAGTTGCAGCCGGAGGCCAGCAAGGCCCTGTTGGGAGGGTTTGACCCCCCTGCCCTCAACAGACCCGGCAGCGTTCTGCATGGCATGGGCCTCATCAAAGGCCAGTACGCCTTCAAAGTCTTCGCCCATCCAGTCGAGGATCTGGCTCAGCCGTGTGGTGCCGCATTTGCCCGCGGACCGCAGAGTGGCGTAGGTCACGTAGAGGATCCCGTCGCCCATCGGGACGGGCTGGTCCGGTTTCCATTTGGAGAGCGGCTGGATGTCGGCGGGCGAGCCGCCGAGATCGGTCCAGTCGCGGATCGCGTCCTCGATAAGCGTGGCGGATTTGGAGACCCAGATCGCCTTCCTGCGCCCGGCCAGCCAGTTCACGAGAATGAGCCCCGCGCATTCGCGGCCCTTGCCGCAACCGGTGCCGTCGCCGAGGAAATAGCCAAGGCGATAGGCTCGTGCATCCGGGTCATCATCGGCGCGCGTCAGCTTGGTCTGGTCGTCATCGATGGTAAACCGACCGGGCAGGTCACGCCCATGGGCATCATGCGCCATGATGATGGTCTCGAGCTGCGCCTCGGAGAGATGTCCCTCCTCGATCAACCGGGTGGGCAGGCGCAAGTCATGACTGCCCGTGTTTGAGGGCATGGGCGGGGCAACCGAGGCCATGGCGATGCTTTCGACGAGCGGGGTGGGATGTTCCTGCGCACCCGCAATCTCGATCCGTTGCGGACGGTAGCGCGCATAGATGTCCGAGATGGGCGTGTTGTTGCGCGGGGTCTGAAGGCTCGTGAAGCTGAGCGGACGGACGGCATTGGCCCGGGCTTTGGAGGCGGTGACAACGCCGGCAGCGGTCTTGCGCGGGACAGATGATCGAACGGTCGGCCGAGGATGAGGGATCGCTTCAACCCGTTGGGCCGGGCGCATCTCGGGCCGGGTTGCGGCCACGGCGTCGACAAAAGGAAGGGCCCCATCCAGATCGCACACAATGGCGCGGATCATCTCGCCATCCTCCTGCACCTTGTCGAACACCATGAGCTGGGTTTCGACAGATGTGCCGAGCTTGCGGTAGACCTGCCCCGGCATCGTCAACGCCAAGCGCGGCGTCA
>CAZITF010000327.1:0-3371 GCA_964542095.1 uncultured Rhodobacterales bacterium | reverse complement strand
CGTTTCCCGCACCACCGGCGACAGGATGCCGTTGGCATAGAGGATGTAGCAGCTGAACAGCAGCCCGAACAGCGCGTAGAGGTAGGCCGCATATGCCACGAAGAACGCGATCCAGTTCTGCGCCGTCACCGTGTCCTGGTTGATGCGCAAATCAAAGTTCACGCCCACGAGGATACAGATCACGATGGCCAGCGTGGACCAGATGATGATCTTTGGGCTGCGGTCCAGATCCTTGAGCTTGCGATAGGCCGCAAGCATGATCGCGCCGCCTGCACCGAGGGCCGCCGCCGGTGTCGGGTTGGTGATGCCCCCGAGGATCGAGCCAAGCACGGCCACGATCAGGATCAGCGGCGGGAACACCACGCGGATCAGTTCGTTTTGCGCGCAGCGTTTGGTTGCCTCGATGACGCCATACATGATCAGGGCAAAGGGGATCGCCATGACGAACACGTAATAGCCCGCGCTGTTCAGCGGCCCCACAAGGGCGATGTCCACCAGCAAGGCCAGCACCACGCCAATCCCCCCGATAATCAGCGGTTTCGGATCCGAACTGGGCGAAATGCCGCGCGCGGTGGTCAGGAACAGCCCGAGGATGATCAGCAGGATCGCGGTGCCGGTCCCGATGGGCGCGGCGCGGTCGACCAGATCTTCGAGCGCGGTGGCCAGTTGCTCTTCGCTCAGCCGTTCGGATTGCTGCACGCCGCCTGCGGCTGCAATGGCGTCCTGTTCTGCCACCGCGGCGTCCCATGCGTCCTGGCCGTGCAATTCGATCATTGCCGCCTGGCAGTCCGGCCCCACACTGGTGCGCAGCGATGCGGCCGCGCCGATGTCCGAAAAGGACGAGATCGTGGTGGACTGGCTGCCGACCACGTTGAGACTGCCCAGCAGGATCGTGCCCACGATGATCAGCACAGGTGCGCCGAGGAACCAGGTGAAAGCTTCGGAGCGGGTGATCGGTTCGGCGTTCGTAGCCCCCATTTCGACCGCAGGGGCCTTTTCGGGGTTCAGCAGTGCGTAGCCGAAGGCATAGAGCGCATAGAGCAGCGCCAGCAGGATACCGGGCAGCAGGGCGGCCTGGAACAGCGTTCCCACCGACAGGACCGCGGGTTCGCCCAGATAGGTCAGCGCGTCGGTACAGCCCGCAGCCTGCGCGCGTTCTTCCTGCGCGGCGGAATAGAGGTCACCCGCCAGCGTGCCCAGCAGAACGATCACGATGGAGGGCGGGATGATCTGCCCCAATGTGCCGCTCGCCGCGATGACCCCGGTGGACAGTTCCGGCGAATAGTTGTTGCGCAGCATGGTCGGCAGGGCCAGCAGGCCCATGGTGACAACCGTGGCGCCCACGATACCGGTCGACGCAGCCAGGAACGCACCCACGACGACGATGGAAACGGCCAGACCCCCGGGCAGCGGACCAAAGACCCGCGCCATGGTGGTGAGCAGGTCGTTGGCGATCTTGGAGCGTTCCAGCGTGATCCCCATCAGAACGAACATCAGTACGGCCAGAAGCGTCTCGATGGACTGGCCCGCGAGAACCCGTTCGTTCATGCGGTTCACCACAAAGGACACGTTGCGATCCAGCGCCACTTCCCAGCCCGAGGGAAACACGGGTTCGCCGACGCGCGGCAGGTCCGGAAAGCTGAACACCGATATGGCGTCCGGCTTGATGCCGCTGTTCACGAGGTCGCGGTAGGCCTGGCTGCCCTGGTCGATCGCCTGGTGGATCAGCAGGCCCGCGCTGTCGAGGGCGGCGATGATGCCAAAGGAAATCACCCCCGCCCCGCCGATGGCAAAGGCCACCGGAAAGCCGGAAAGGATGCCGCCGAAGAGGCAGACAAAGACGATGATCAGGCCGATCTCTACGCCATCAAGTCCAAACAACATTGCTTAATGTCCTTGTGTAGTCGTGTTGCCGGGAAAGGCGCGGATGCAATACAGGGGCTGCGGGCAATCCATCAGTGGACCCCCTCATAGGCTTCTTCGCCCTCGCCCAGCGTGTCGCGATCCAGATACTTGCCGTCGCTTTCTTCGCCCTCTTTCCATTCGAGATAGGAGCGCATGAAAAAGGCGACGCCATGGATGAACACCATGCCCGCAAAGGCCACCAGCAGGATCTTGAACAGGAAGTAGCCGTTGAACCCGTTCGGGCTGAACCCGATGGTCTCGACGCTCCAGCGCACGGCGCGCGAGGTGCGCAACAGGCGCTCGAGGTCATAGCTGGCCGCCGGGTTCGGCGTGATCAGGTGGCGCCACAGGAAATACCAGCCGTAAAGCCAGATCAGCACTGCCGTGGGCACCATGAAGATGATGGACCCCACCATGTCGATCACCCGCTTGGCGCGGTGGCTGACGGCGGCATAGATCAGATCGACCCGCACATGGCCGCCCTGAACAAAGGTGTAGGTAACGCACAGGGTCACGACCATCGCGTTATAGAGCTTCAGTTCCTCGGCGAACCACGAGATGTCGAATTGCAGCGGAATGCCGAAGCCGAACGAGATGTCCGGCCTGGTAAAGATACGTTGCATGAACACGATGATGATCTGTTGCAGCACCATCAACAGGCCTGCCCACGCGAACAGGCGGCCAACGCCGTTCGCGAACCCTTCGAGCACACGCACGCAGCCCCACATGAACGTTCGACGCCACATGCCGATGCCGATCACTGTCACGATGATCGCAAGCACCGCAAAGAAGAACTCCGTCGATCCACCGTAATAGACGAACCGCATAAGCGATTCCTTGTCTTCGGTGGTGTTGGCCCAGGTCAGCCAGTCCAGCCACGAGGCGGGATGTGTGATCGCATAGGCCAGGTCGTAAAAGCCAAGGGCGAGGCTTTGAAGGAACCAGATCAGGCCATCAAATAATGCCGCAAGGAAGCCGCCCGCTTCGGCGCCAGTCTCGTTTTCCATTGGATTGCCCCTCCACCGTTTCTGCGACTATGGCGCGCAAAACGATCCCCGTCATCACTCAAGTGCCGGTAGCCCGGCAAAGGGGCTCCCGGCGGTATCAGTCGTTGTGGCCTCAGCCGCCCAGAACGCGGACGCGCTGTTCAACATAGTAGCCGTCCGACTTGTTGATCCAGCTTGCGGAGGTCGCAAGGCTTTCCTCGAACGAGGCGCGGGTGCGCGCGAACAGTTCGTCACCCATGTTTTCGTCCATGACCTGCTTGGAGGCCGCGCCGAACGCGTCCCACACATCGTCGCTGAACTGCAGGGTCTTGACGCCTTGTTGTTGCAGACGGGCCAGTGCCGCACCGTTGTTGGCCAGCGTTTCGGCCAACTGGTAATAGGTGGTTGCACGGCTAGCACCTTGCAGGATCGCCTGATGCTGCGGCGTCAGGTCGTTCCAGGCGTCGAGGTTGACGTTGG
>CAZITF010000326.1:0-3388 GCA_964542095.1 uncultured Rhodobacterales bacterium | reverse complement strand
CCCGTTGCCCGGCAACACATGCTTGCATGTGTGAGAGGGGGCAAGGCGGCGAAGGGCCACAGGATTTACCCGTATCTGCTGCGCGGGTTACGGGTCGAGCGTCCCAATCAGGTCTGGTGTGCCGATATCACCTATCTGCCCCCTCTCGGCAGATTTGCTTTGCAAATCGCCTGCCGGGCAATGGATGCGGCGCGGTTTCCTGTATCTCGTGGCAATTATGGACTGGCACACACGCAAGGTTCTGGCGTGGCGGATATCGAACACGCTGGAAGCTGAGTTTTGCGTCGATGCATTGAACGAGGCGATCCACAAGTTCGGTCCACCCGAGATCATGAACACCGATCAGGGCTCCCAGTTCACGTCCTTTGCCTGGACGGACCAGCTGCGCCGAGCAGGCATCCGCATCTCAATGGATGGCAAGGGACGGTTCCTCGACAACATCTTCGTCGAGCGGCTGTGGCGGTCCATGAAATACGAATGCGTCTATCTGCATGCCTGGGAAACCGGATCAGAAGCGAAGGCTGGCGTCAGGAAGTGGATGGAGTTCTACAACCAAAAGCGCCCACATTCTGCCCTTGGCGGCAAACCACCCGCTGTGGTCTATTGGCTGCGAAATGAAACAACCAACCCCGATCAGCAGGAGCATAGAGTAGCTTAAATTACGCCGGAAACTGTCCAAACATTGGGGAGTAGCTCACCCGGTCGCGCCGTTGTCGTGTCGAAGATTTCGGCATCTTCCCCTAGAAGAGCCTGTGGTGCGGCCGGCGAGACTCGAACTCGCACGAGTGTTACCTCACAGCGACCTCAACGCTGCGCGTCTACCAATTCCGCCACGGCCGCATGCCTTGACTTGGTGAAGGGTCTTTAGCCGCCAACGCATCCCTTGCCAAGAGGACATTGCAAAGAAAAACCGGAACCCCGAAAGGTCCCGGTTCCTCATGCGTTTTCAAAGGCGCGCGCCTAGTCGCTGGAGATACCGAACGAAGGCAGCGAGGCGGGCTGCACCAGTGGCTGCACCGGGGTCGCGCTGGAATTCGATGTGCCAAGGCTCAGCGAGGCCTTGCGCAACAACTCGGTCCGCTCGGGCTGGCCGGGGGCAAAGACCGCGGGAGCGCCGTTGTCGACGGCCTTGAGGCCCTCGGCATACCACACGCGCGCTGCATCGACCCGCTTGGAGGTGCCGAACCCTTGCGCCAGGTGGTGGCCCATCAACTCGCCATAGACGTAATCGCCCATAGCAAACAGCATCAGCGCAGACCCAAGTGCCACATCCATGTCATCGGTGCGATAGCCCACACCCATGCAGATCTGTGCCGTTCCTTTCAGTTGCGCAGGCGACATGCCGGTGGTCAGGATGAACCCTGCCACGTCACGCACGACCTCTTGTTGCGTCTTCAGGGCCAGCGCCGACACATGCGGCTGCATCGCCGGGCCGAACTGCTGGCACTGCGCGGCGATCTGGTCGGGGGTAAACCCTTGCACCTTGGAAATCATGTCTTCGCTGGTGGCGATGGCATAGGTGCGCGCCAGGCAAAACTGTTCGTTCAGCGCCACGTTAGGGTCGGTCATCGCCGCCGCCGTGGTGAACCCGCCATTGGTGTTGGTCAACAGCGACACGGTGTTGCAATGCGAGGCCAGCGACGGCTTGGCCCCATCCCCGAGAAAGCTGGGCAGGGCCGCCGCAAGCGGGGCCGCCGGTGCCGGGGCGGCAGGGGCCGGGCTGGCCGCGACAACGGTTGTTGTCGTGGTCGTCGTCGCAGAGGGCGCCACCGGCTGCGGTGCCACCACGACTGTTGTTCCCTGAATCGGGGCCACGGTCTGCCCCGCCAGTTCCGCGCGGTAGGTCTTGAGCAGACCGCGTGTGCCATCGGGGTTCGAGGCCACCTGTTGGGTCACCGCATAACCACCGGCCTGCGCACGGTTATAGGAACTGATCAGCAGGTTCTGTTCGAACGGCGACAATTGGCCAGTGACGGGATATCCCAGATAGGCCTGATAGGACGAAATCGCATTGCGCGACCGCCGACCCAGCTGGCCATCGACGGTGCCCGCGTTGAACCCGAAATAGTTGAGCGAGGCCTGGATCTCGCGCCCTTCCTGCGTGGACGGAATGCGGGACGCACGCGGTGCATGGGAGCGCGTCGTCGCCCTTTTGCGTTGGTTGTTCTTGGTCGCGGCGCTCCCGACAATCCCGCCGATGATGGCGCCGGCGACGAAATCGCCTGCATCTGCGGCGGCGCGCCCGGCCGGCACAATCGCGACGGACAGTGCCAGGATCGTGGCTGTAATGGTCTTGATAAACATGAAACCCCTCCGGATAATATGATGTCAGGGTACCACTACAGACGGATTTGCAAAGTCATTAATTCCCTACCCTGCCTGCAAACCGGCCATCCGCTTGAATTCCGCGCCATAGTGCATGATGTAGAAAGCTGCCTCGCCCCATATCAGGATCCCGCCATGAGCCCCCCGGACACAGCCCCTGTCATTCAGGTCGACATCGTTTCGGACGTCATGTGCCCGTGGTGCATAGTCGGATTTCGCCAGTTGGAACAAGCCCTTGCAGCGACAGGCATGGGCGCGCGCGTGCGCTGGCAACCGTTCGAGCTGAACCCGGACATGGGCCCCGAGGGGCAGAACCTGGCCGAACATATTGCGCAGAAATACGGCGCCAGCCCCGAACAGTCCGCGCAGAACCGCGCGCGATTGCAACAGATCGGCCAATCCCTTGGTATCGACTTTGCCTTTACCCCCGACAGCCGCATCGTCAACAGCTTTGCCGCGCATCAGCTGCTGGAATTCGCGCTGGGTGTCGGCTTGCAGCATCCGCTGAAACTGGCGCTGTTCCGGGCCCATTTCACCGACCAGCGGGATGTGTCGGACCCCGACGTGCTTCTGGACGTGGCCGAGGCCGTGGGGATCGTGCGCGCGGATGCGGCGCAGGTGCTCGATAGCGGCGTGCTGGCGGACCCGGTGCGGCAAAAGCAGGCATTCTGGACGTCGCGCGGAATTTCCGGCGTGCCGTCGATGATCTTTGCCGAAACGTACCTGGTGACCGGCGCGCAGGGCGCTGAGACCTATGCGGAACTTCTCCAAAAGGTTGCCCAAGAGGAAAAGGTCGCCTGAACGCGATGGTCGAGTGGATCACCTCTGAGGGCCTGACCGATTACCGCTCCGCCGAGGCCTGGATGGAGGCGCGCGCGACGGCCATTGCCGCAGGCGAGGCCGACGAATGCATCTGGCTGCTCGAACACCCCCCGCTGTATACCGCCGGCACCTCGGCCAGGCCCGCCGACCTGACCGACCCGGACCGCTTTGACGTCTACGAGACGCGGCGGGGCGGGCAATACACCTATCACGGACCCGGCCAGCGGGTCGCCTATACCCT
>CAZITF010000325.1:0-3412 GCA_964542095.1 uncultured Rhodobacterales bacterium | reverse complement strand
GTTGTTCTTGGTGCGGCGGGACAGCACCTGCATGGCGCGGCGGATTTCCTCGTCGCGGCCGATGATCGGGTCGATCTTGCCCTCCTCGGCACGTTCGGTCAGGTCCATGGCGTATTTCTTCAGCGCGTCATAGCCTTCCTCGGCGCTCGCCGTATCGGCGGTGCGGCCCTTGCGGATGTCGTTGATGGCCGTGTTCAGGGCCTGAGGGTTCACCTTGCCCGCTTCCAGCGCATCCTTGGCACCGGATTTCACCATACCCAGCGCCATCAGCACCCGCTCGACCGGGACAAAACTGTCGCCCGCCTTCTTGGCCAGCGCCTCGGCTTCGGCCAGCACCTTGGCGGTGGCCTGGTCCAGATAGACCTGTGCCGCATCGCCCGTCACTTTCGGCATCTTGGCCAGCAGCTGATCCACATGGGACAGCACGCGGCCCGGATCTCCGCCCGCGCGGGTGATCAGGTTCGACGCAAGCCCCTGATCGTCGTCCATCAGGGCCTTCAGCAGATGTTCGGGGGTCAGACGTTGGTGACTGTCGCGTGTTGCGATGGTTTGTGCAGCCTGCACGAAACCGCGCGACCGCTCCGTGAACTTGCTCAAGTCCATGGCATTTCTCCTTATACAAAGCGCCCCTGTATCCTGCGCCCTCAAGGAGGCACGCAGAAGGTATGGGCCTACACGGATCAAGATGGGTGCAGGACGGAACACGCGCAAGGCCCATCGCTCGGCAATTCGCACGGGGCCGCATCGGCAGGCATTCAAGGCATCCGGTGCGTGGCATGGCGATCCGATCAGGGCGGTCAGCCAGATTTTTCCCCATTGAATCAATTTGTTGTGGCGGATTTCCGCCGATCCTGCAGGCCCTCGCCTGTGTCACGCACACAACTCTCATTTCATCGGAAAAAGTAATATTTTCAATAATTTAAAAACGCACAATCCCAGAGACGGCCACACCCCCACGGGTTTGTGACTCAGCGTCACGGCCTGCGTCTCTTTAAAACCAGACGGAAGCGTCCACATAGTTATCCACAAGAGCAGCACAACCAAAACAGGTGTCAAAATGCAGACCGTTCCCTTGCAACTCGGCGATGTGATCTACAACGCTGCAAGCCAGAGATTCGAAGCACTGGTGACTGTCCATGACCGGCCCGGCGCGCGGCGCTATGCCTGCGCCATCGATGCCCCCATCGACATGGAATTCGAAGACGCCGCGCGGGGCCTGTCGACCCAGGCCATGCGCCGTCACAAGCGCGGGCAAACGGATTCGGTGATCGAAACCACCCCGGACCCGACAGGCGCGGGTCGGGCGGGCACGGTCCACAGGCTGATCCGGCAGGCCGTACACCGACACCACGATCGCGCGGCCTGACCGCCACGTCCCTCAATGGCGCCGGGGCGTCGGCGGCGACATGCTTCGCTCAAACGCCCCCCCGCCAACGCATTCCAGACGCTGGCCAAACCTGCGGCCACCTGGGATCAGACGCCCGGATGCACCCCCCCAAAGCATCCGGGCGTTTTTCGGTGATGGATTTCGCACCGCACCTGCCGTATGACCCGTGAAAACCAGAGCAGGGGGCCAAACATGGCAGATGACCGACTGATCGTGGCGATGGACGTGCCCAACGCCGTCGCGGGCCTTGAACTGGCCGAGGCACTGGGCAACAGCGTCAGCTTTTACAAGATCGGCCTGGGCATGTTGTCCAGCGGCGGGCTGGCGCTGGCCAACGAGCTCAAGCACGAACACGGCAAGCGCATCTTTCTGGACATGAAACTGTTCGACATCAGCGCCACGGTCGAGGCCGCGGTGCGGGGTCTGGCGCAGTTCGACATCGACTTTCTGACGGTGCATGGCGACCCGCATGTGGTGCGCGCCGCCAAGGAAGGGGCAGCAGGCTCGTCCCTCAAGATCCTGGCGGTGACCATCCTGACGTCGCTGGACCGAAACGACCTCGATGATGCGATGATCAAGGCAGGCGACCTGGGCGATCTGGTGCCAGAACGCGCCGCCCGCGCGCTCGAGGCCGGGGCCGCCGGCGTCATCGCCTCGGCCCACGAAGCGGCGGCCATCCGCGCCCTGGCCGAGTCGGCCGGGCGGGTGATCGTGACCCCCGGTGTGCGCCCGGCAGGTGCCGACAAGGGCGACCAGAAACGCACCGCAACCCCGGCAAATGCCATCGCGAACGGGGTTGACCACATTGTTGTGGGGCGTCCCATCTGGCGCGCATCCGACCCGAAACAGGCCGCAAACAACATCCTGACCGAGATGGCAGGCGGATAAATCCACAGTCCAAATGGCTGACAAGACAAGAAGATTCCGCGATGTCCCATGACATACCCACAGCGAATCCGGCGCCCCTTTTCCAATCAACAGATTGTGCCTTGAGGGCAACAGGATACTCGATATTGCAGGGTATGGATTTCATGACTGTGCCAACTCCCGCCCCGGTGGTAAGTTGACGTTAGGTGATACTCCCCGACGAACCGTTTCTTCCTGAGGTTCGTCACCTCCCCCCGCTCAGTTGCGGGGGGTTCTTTTGGGGGGGTACGTCATTTCACACCGATCAATCCGCCCCGATGCGGCACCCGCCAGATAGTCGCCGAGGCGCGGCTTGAACTGCGGCACCACCTTGTCATGGGCCAGAAATGCGTCAACCGACATCAACGCCCAACCCTGCCCCTCGTCCCCCAGCACGATCTGTGCCGCGATTCCGGCGGGCACGTGGGCGGCAAAGAACCACGCAATGTCACCGCTGGATGTGCCATAGGCGCGGCCCCACCGGATCAGGTCCGGGTTCACGATCAGGCCCAGTTCCTCGCGGGTTTCGCGCACGGCGCAGTACAACGGCGTCTCGCCCGGCTCGATCCCGCCGCCGGGCAGGTCCCAATACCCCGGCCACAGCAGTCCGGGCCTGTCGTCGCGCTGCAACGTGGCGAGGTCTTCGCCGACAAACAGCGCCAGTTTCGCCCCGATCACACGTCCTGCCATGTTCAAACCCCGCGCCAGCCGCTATGCTGTGCAGCACTAGCCACAAAGCCCGATCATGCCCAGCCTCTGCCGCGAATGTCTGACTGATTTCGACGCCGCCACGCGCTGTCCCGCCTGCGGCAGTCCGCGCATCGTGTCCCATCCCGAACTGTTCGACCTGACCATCGCCCACATGGATTGCGACGCCTTTTACGCGTCGGTGGAAAAGCGCGATGACCCCAGCCTCGAAGGCAAGCCCGTGATCATCGGCGGCGGGCGGCGCGGCGTGGTGTCCACCGCCTGCTACGTGGCGCGCATCCGTGGCGTGCGCTCGGCGATGCCGATGTTCCAGGCCCTCAAACTCTGCCCCGAGGCGGTGATCATCAAACCCCGGATGGAGGCCTATGTCGCATCCTCGCGCGCGATCCGCACCATGATGGAGGAACTGAC
>CAZITF010000324.1:0-3423 GCA_964542095.1 uncultured Rhodobacterales bacterium | reverse complement strand
TGGTTGGCGGCCAGGTTCACGGCCTCCATGCCGGAAGCGCAAAAGCGGTTGATGGCGAGACCGGGGATCGACTGGTCGAGGTCCGACGCCAGAACGGCCGAGCGCGCCAGGCATCCGCCCTGTTCCATGACTTGCGTGACATTGCCCCAGATCACGTCCTCGACCGCGTGGCCATCAAACCCGTTGCGGTCCTTGAGGGCGTTCAGGGTTTGCGCAGACAGGCGCAGCGACGTCACTTCGTGCAGGCTGCCATCCTTGCGGCCCTTGCCGCGGGGGGTGCGAATGGCGTCGTAGATATAGGCTTCGGGCATGGTGTTCGTCCTTTTGCCAGAGGCATCGTGTTCTTGTTCTAGGTGGGCTGGACCGGTTGGTCTAATCAAGGGTGACGTTGCGGCGTTTCACGTAAACTTGCGATCAGGCCCTGTCAGCGGGCGAGCCGGGCATGAGGTCATAGGGGGCTTTCCAGCCCGGCAGGTCCTGCAGCTTGGCCAGCCAGCGGTCGATATTGGGCCAGTCGGCACGGTTAAAGCCAAAGGGTTCGGGATAGTAGAGATAGCCGCAACAGCTGAAATCCGCATTCGTCGGCGCGTCGCCGACGATCCAGTCGCGCCCCGCCAGATGCGCGTCCAGCACAGCATAAGCCCCTTTGAGGCGGCCCTGGTTGAAGGCGATCACCTCCTGCGGGCGCTTTTCCTCGGGCAGAAAATTCATCAGGAACCGGGTGACGCCGGCCATCGACGACAGCTTGTGATTGTCCCAGAGCACCCCGCGCAGCACGCCGGACCGGTCATCGCCAACGCCGCCATGTTTGCCGGTCTTGTCGGTCACATATTGCTGGATCACACCGGATTGACTGATCCGCCTGTCCCCGTCCACCAGCAGGGGTGCCTCACCCATGGGATTGAGAGTGCGGTACGCATCCGATCGCGCCTCTCCGCCGAAAAAATCGACAAAGACCGGCTCCCAATCCAGACCGGACAGTTCCAGCGCCAGCGCGGCCTTGTACGAGTTTCCACTTTCGCCGAAGCAGTGCAGTCTGAGTGTCATGTCGTCTGGCCCTTGTATTGGTTGATCCATGGCTGGACCGGGGGTTTCACACCCCCGGACCGCCGTGCGGTTTATCTGGCGAAATGAAGATGATCCTGTTCACGCCATATTAAGGTTAACGCCCCTATGACAGGAGTGCATGGCAGGCTGCGGAGCTGAGCCATGTGCGAAGTGAAGCCCCGCTTTCCCGGCCTCGGTGCATCGCCGCCCGGCGAAAGCGGGGTGGATCCGAACTTCATTTCGCCAATTAAACCGCCCCCGGAGGGTCGGGCAGCCCCTTGCGCAAACGCAGCCGGCATCAAAACGCCCTCGCAATCAGTTCTTTCATGATCTCGTTGGTGCCGCCCTAGATCCGCTGCACCCGTGCATCCGTCCACATCCCGCCGATGTCGTAGTCCCTCGTGAACCCGTAGCCGCCATGCAGTTGCAGGCACTCGTCCAGCACCCAGGCTTGCGTATCTGTCGTCCAGTATTTGCACATGGCAGCCTTGTCCACGGTCAGTTCGCCGCGCAGGTGTTCAGCCATGCATTCATCGAAAAAGGCGCGGCTTACCATTGTCTTCGTCTTGGCCTCGGCCAATTTGAACCGGGTGTTCTGGAATTGCATGATCGGCCCGCCAAAGGCTTCCCGCTCCTTGCAATAGGCAATCGTGCGCTCCACGGCGCCCTCCATCGCGCCCACCGCCCCGCAGGCGATGATCATCCGTTCCTGCGGCAACTGCTGCATGAGCTGGTAAAAGCCCTGACCCTCGGCCCCGCCAAGGATGTTTTCGGGCGCGATTTCAACATTATCGAAGAACAACTCGGACGTATCCGAGGCGTGCATGCCGATCTTGTCGATGTTGCGGCCCCGCTCGAACCCGGCGGCGCCCTCGGTTTCGACAACAACAAGGGAAACGCCCCTGGACCCCTGCGAAGGGTCGGTCTTGGCCGCAACGATGATCAGGTTGGCGTGCTGGCCGTTGGTGATGAAGGTTTTGGACCCGGTCAGCTTGTAGGCATTGCCCTCGCGGGTCGCGCGGGTCTTGATCGCCTGCACGTCCGATCCGGTAGAGGGTTCGGTCATCGCCAGCGCGCCGACCAGTTCGCCTGTGACCATCTTCGGCAGCCAACGGGCCTTCTGGTCTTCGGTGCCATATGCAAGAACATAGTGGGCCACGATGCCCGAGTGGATCCCATGCCCCCATGCTGCCAGGTTGGCGCGGGACGCTTCAATCAGGATGGCCGCCTCGTGGCCGAAATCACCGCCCGCGCCGCCGTATTCCTCGGGAATCGAGGGGCAGAGCAGGCCCAGCTCGCCCGCCTGCGCCCAGGTCGAGCGATCCATTTCGCCCTGTTTGCGCCAGCGTTCGAAATGCGGCGCCCATTCATTGGTGATGAACTGCGCCGTCATGTCGGCGATCATTCGGTGTTCGTCGCTCATCCAGCCCGCAGGACCGTGGTCCAGGTCTTTCATATCTCTCCTCCCCAAAAAAGAAGATGGTCAGCGTTTGCGGGCTTCGAGTTCCGAATTGAACAGCCGCAGGCGCGCCGTGAGGTTTTCCGCGTTCATCACACTGTCGAAATTTTCGAACAGAAAAGACAGCGCCTCGCCTTCGTCCAGTCCAGCCTCGGCGGCGAACCGCTTGAGTCGGCGATAGCCGTCTTCGGTCATGGCCACCGGAAAGCGGCGGGTCAGGCGAAAGCGTTTGGGCATGTCATATCCGCTTCTTGATCTGGTGGGTCACGATGCTGAGGGCGAGGGCGATACCGGCATAGATCAGGTACGGGCGCACCAACCCTTCGAAATCCGGCGGCCCTCCGCCCGCTTCGACATCGCTTGCGATCACTCCGTACCCGGCCCGTACCAAAAGCAGAATGAATGCGATGCCACTGATTGTACTGACGAAACCAAGGAAAGACGACAAGCGGAGCCTCCGAAAAAGTAAG
Source organism: uncultured Rhodobacterales bacterium (assembly GCA_964542095.1). Taxonomy (GTDB): domain Bacteria; phylum Pseudomonadota; class Alphaproteobacteria; order Rhodobacterales; family Rhodobacteraceae; genus Tateyamaria. Next base: position 447 of record CAZITF010000324.1, on the reverse strand, counting down.
GCGGGGGTGCCCCCCGCCTTGCCAGTTTAGAAGTTTGCGGCCTCCAGCGCCATAACTGTGTCACCGCCCGACTGGATACGGGTCAGGTGCAGCGCCGTGGCGGGCAATCGACGCGCCATGTAATAGCGCCCGGTGGCCAGCTTGGTCTGGTAAAAGTCGGGGTCTGACGTGCCTGCCGCCAGCGCGTCGCGCGCCGCCTTGCCCATCCGCGCCCACATCAGGCCGATGCAGACATGGCCGAACATGTGCATGAAGTCGTAGGATCCCGACAGCGCGTTGTTGGGGTTGGTCATGCCGTTCTGCATGAAATACATCCCCGCCGCCTGCAAATCCTTCGAGGCCGCCTTGAGCGGTTCGAGGAACTCCTTGTCGTACGCTTCGTCCTGACCTGCGTTTTCCTTGATGAAGGATTTGACCAGTTCAAAGAAAGCCATCACATGCTTGCCG